>JBCCFX010000038.1:0-23626 GCA_039029515.1 Planctomycetota bacterium | reverse complement strand
TTGCGCTTCGCGCTCGACTACATCGTGAATGAACATGGATTCTCACCGATGTCCGTCCCGGTCATCGTGCGCGAAGAATGCATGGTCGGCACCGGGTTCTTTCCATCCGGTCAGGATCAGGCGTATCACATCGAAGAATCACGACGCGGCTCCGGACATGATCTCTATCTCACGGGAACCGGCGAAGTCGGCCTGATGGGCCTGCATGCAGACGAGATTCTCAATGCAGGCATGCTGCCGCTGAAGTACGCAACGGTGTCGACATGCTTCCGACGTGAAGCCGGCGCTGCGGGCAAAGACACTGCGGGACTCTATCGCATTCACCAGTTCGATAAGGTCGAACAGGTCGTGATCTGCGAAGCCGATGTCGAAGAAAGCCGCCGCTGGCACACAACGATGATCGGCATCGTCGAGTCTCTGCTCCAGCGACTGGAATTGCCGTATCGATTGCTCCAATGCTGCACCGGCGACCTCGGTGTCAAGAACGCCGACATGATTGACATCGAGTGCTGGATGCCCGGACGCGGCGATGACGACAGCAATGGACAGCCAACCGGCGCGTACGGTGAAACGCACTCGGCGTCACGCCTGTACAGCTATCAATGTCGGCGCCTGAACCTGCGGTATCGCGGCGGCGACAACAAGACTGTCTTCTGTCACAGCCTGAACAACACGGTCGCCGCGAGTCCGCGATTGCTCATTCCGATTCTCGAGCTCTACCAGAACGAAGACGGGACCGTCACCGTTCCTGAAGCGCTCCGACCGTACATGAACGGCGATGAGCGCATCGGGGGCTGATCACGACGCCGACATCGCCGCGCTGCGCAATCGTTCCGTCGTCAACTCGTCGTACAGTTGGGACTTCCCGAAGCCCGGCAGCGCGCCTGCCGCAACGGCGTCAGCTTGCGCATCTTCGAAGTTCGACACGAGCATTGCGACCGACGCGGGATGCTGCTCGGCGACGATCGCGATCAACTCAATTCCGCTTCGCGTTGAAAAATGCCCATCGAGTTCGCGATTCACCAGAAGCACCGCTCCGCGGCTGATGTGATCCTGCAACGCGTCGCCGTCGTTGACGAGCTCAATCGCTGCGTCCGGCACCGCGCGGGTGATCGCGGATCGCAGCATGAATGTATCGGGGCCGCAATGACCGACGAGGGCAATCGGTCGCGTTGCTGAGGTGTCGGCAGTGGAATCCGTCATGGCGATCAATCCTTGTCCAGAGCATCGCGTTCAGGCGATGCATCATTGAGATGCGCTTCAGGTGCCCCAGGTTTCAAGAGAACCTCACGGGCCGTCACGTCGACCGTCAGCCCGGGCCACCGAAAATACCGGGGCGAACGATCATCATCGCGGATGGCATACACCACCTCTCGGACCCGAGCGGAGGTCAGATCGTTCATGACGGTGGGCATCAGAGCCCGCGCCGAACGAACCAGCGCGGCGGCGGAGCGAGCAATCGATGCCGCCCGATGGACATCGCGCGACCATGCGTGGACCGAGGCATCCCCGAACGCCGCATCCAGATCTTCTGACAGTGCATCATTGGCCACGTCGATCAGATCGGCCTGTTGAACGAGTCGTTCGATCGTACCCGGCCAGAGCTCTTCCAACCGAGCAAGCACCTCATGCCGCATGATCGCTCGACGTGACGTTGGGCTTTGATTCGTCGGATCCTCGCACCACGTCACGCCGGCGGACCGGCAGAACGACTCGATCGTCGCTCGGCGGACTCGCAACATCGGACGGCAGAGGTCGATGTCATTATCGAGCGAACGGCGCCATCGCATGCCGCCGAGACCATCAAGCCCCGCGCCGCGCGCCATCGCCATCAGGATCGTTTCAGCCTGATCATCGGCATGATGGGCCACCAGCACGCGCGGGCAATCGTGGTCACGTGCGACGGCCGCGAGCGCGTCGTATCGCAGGCGTCGTGCGTTCGATGCGAGATTCCCCGACAACGTCTCAGGGTGGATATCCAACTGGCAGAACGGAACCTCGAATCGCTCGCACAACGTTCGAACAGAATCGGCCTCCGCATCAGCATCATCCCCGCGAAGGTGATGGTGGACATGAGCAACGATGAAATCGCCAATCACTGGTGCTTGCCGATGTCGAAGCACGAGGCAGCCACAAACAAGGGCAACCGAGTCCGCGCCGCCGCTGCACCCGATGATCGCGGGCCGGGCGTCGCCGGCGTCACATTCGAACTGAAGGCCGCGTTCGAGTCCGGTCACCAGTTCGTGTCGACGCGCCTCGATCGGGATCGACGCATGGGAATAGCCTGACGATTTCACGCCGAGATCCTATCCGGTCGAGAAGATGAATGGAGCATCGAATGCCAGCCGGCGTCGGTGCGCGACCACGGAAGCCCGCTCCACCGAGTGACACGATCATCATGACACACTGGCTCAGTGCAGGACCACAGCCGCCGATGCCGACCGACACGCTCTCGCAGGTGCTGATGGTCGTGGGCGTGGTGATGATTGGATTTCTGATCACCATTTCAATTCGCGGCAAGATCGCAAAGCGGAACGCAAACCGCCCATCGCCGCGCGAGCACATCGAGTCGCTCAAGTCCAACCTTCACGATCGCCAGGATCTCGGCGCGCTTCGCGCTGAAATGTATGAGACCGCCCAGATGCTCGCCTCACAACTGACCGCACGGACCACGGAGCTCGAACAGCTCATCGTGGACGCCGATGAACGCATCGCCATGCTTCGGGGCCAGCAGCCAGTGCCACAAGCCGCGGCGGATCCGCCCGCGCCACTCTCGTTCCCGACACCGACGACTTCGACCACGGAAGAATCACCCCGGCGCGGTTCGGCTCCCGAACCAGCATCCGATGTCGATCCACTGACACGCTCGGTCTATTCGCTCGCAGATGCCGGTCACGATGCCACGACGATCGCGCGCGAACTCGATGAGCAGATCGGTAAGGTCGAACTCATTCTTGCCTTGCGTGGCACCGCCTGAACCACGCCGACTCCACACTCACCCGCGCGTGTGCAATGCGGCAAGCGCGAGCACTTCTGCAATCACATGCGATGCCAGCAGCGCGGTGATGTCGGACACATCCCGATCGGGGAGGACTTCGACCAGATCTGCGCCGACCAGGTTGACGCCGGCGCAACGTCGCAGCAATGTCATCGCTTCCGTACTTGTAAAGCCACCACAGCACGGCGTCCCTGTTCCGGGCGCATACGCGGGATCAACGCAGTCGATATCGAAGGTCAGATACGTCTCATCGTGACCAAGCCGCTTCAGGAAGGCGTCAATGCGCCGTTGCCCATCTTCGGTGAAGACCTGATCGGCGCGGACGATATCAATCCCGTGTTCGCGGGCATAATCCAGGTCCGTCTCCGTATTCAATGGCCCACGTATCCCGAGGCTGAGCATGCGCTTCGGATCAATCAAGCCATCTTCAATCGCGCGAATGAACGGTGAAGCGTGCGTCCACTTCGCGCCCCACACCACATCAGCGGTATCGAGATGCGCATCGAAGTGCAGCAAGGCAAGTCCACCTGAAGGGCGACCTCGCCGCTCCCAAGTCGCCTTGATGTTGGCGTACGCGATCGAGTGATCGCCGCCGATCGCGAAAAGTTTCGTGTGTGACGGTTCAGCCAGCGCGATCGCGTGCGCCGCCGAGGTCTTCAACGTCTGTTCGCACGAGTACGGGTCGACCGGCGCATCGCCGGCATCAGCCATCGATAAGACGCGCGCGATGTTGACATCATGTTCAAGGTGATACGGCTTGATGTACTGAGACGCTTCACGAATCGCGCGCGGCCCGAACTTCGCGCCGGGGCGAAACGTCACGCCGCCATCGAATGGAATGCCATAGAACAACCAGTCAACCGGAAGATGCTCGGGCGTCACATCCTCAAGACGTGGCACACGACAGCATGTCGGAATACCGGCGAAACGCGGCGTGACGCGCGCGTTGGGAAGGTTCGTTCGGAATGATGCACTCATGCCGCCATGCTCGCGACTTCACGCGAAAACGCAAGGCGACTAGCGATCCCAGGCGTCATCCCAGTGCATCCCGCCCGGCACCGCGACCTCCTCACCGTGCTCAACCATGTTGGCAACGGGATACGCGCAGTAATCGACGGAGAATGCACCCGCGGGGCGATGGTTCCCGCTGTATCCAAGCCCGCCGAACGGCAGTTTGCCCGAAGCACCGGCCGTGCCGGTATTCCAGTTCACACAGCCGGCTCGAGCGTGATCGAAGAACCGGTCGAACTGCTCCCGGCTGCGTGTGAACATCGCCGCCGCCAACCCATAGTTCGTGGCATTCGCCTGATTGATCGCATCACCCACATCATCGACGACGGCGATCTGCGCGAGCGGACCAAAGCATTCGACATCGTGATCCAACGAGAACGAAGGCATCTGAACAACACCCGGCGAGATGAAATTACCCGGACCATCAATGAATGTCGCCTCGACAAGAACGGTGCCTCCGCGCTCCACCAGGTCCTGCTGGTACCGCACGACGGCATCACGACTCTCGCTTGTGACGAGCGGCCCCATGAACACCGGCGAATCGCTGTCGCCCGGCCCGATGAGAAGACTCGAAGCTGCTTGACAGAATGCCGGAATGAATCGATCGGCGATACCGCGCTGCACGATGATGCGGCGCGTGCAGGTACAACGCTGTCCGGTGGTTGCGAACGCGGCTCGCGCGCACTCGACGACCGCGAGCTTGAACGGCGCATCATCCAGCACGATCGCCGGATTGTTACCACCGAGCTCCAGCGCGATGATTCGACCCGGCCGATCCAGGTTGGTTTCGAGGATGCGGCGTCCGACTGGCCAGGAACCGGTAAACAGCACGCCGTCAATGTCATCGTGATCGACGAGACGCGCTGCGACATCACCAGCGCCGTGGACCAGATTGAAGACGCCCGCAGGAAGCCCGATCTGCTGCATCATCTCGGCGAGCAACTGCCCCACCGCCGGCGTCTTCTCCGACGGCTTGAACACAATCGTGTTCCCCAGCAGTAGCGCAGGGATGATGTGACCGTTGGGCAGATGGGCGGGAAAATTAAATGGCCCGATGACCGCCATCACGCCATGCGGCTTGTAACGGCAATGACCGTCACGCGATGCGTTGACGCTGACCGAGTACTCGCGCACACGTGATACGCTGATGTCATCAAGCGTGATATCAACTTTGCCCGCAAGGGCGCCGGCTTCAAACCGCGCCTCCGCGAGCGTCTTGCCCATTTCGCGCGTGATGGTCTGCGCGACTTCTTCCTTGCGTTCGGTTGTGATCTCCTGCCACCGCCGAAGAAATGCAATGCGTTCATCCATGGACAACGCAGCCCAAGCGGGCAACGCAGCGCGAGCTGCCTGCACGGCTTCATCCACTGCGGCGATGTTCGGTGCGCCGGTCCAGACGATGTCATCCGCATCAGCGGGGTTGGTCGACAGGATCGCATCGCCCTCGATGGCCTGGAATGCGTTACCAATGAAGTTCGCACCCTGCATCAATTGTCGTGGCATTACAGTCACGAGTTCGCTCCTCCCGTCACGGTCGCTGGCGACGGCGAGCGACGCAACCCGGCCAGCGGCGTGAGCCCGATCGTGTCACCGATCTGGACGCGCAACAGGCCTGCTGCTTCATCGGGAATCGCAACGCCGCCACTGATTTCCGCGTATTTCGTGCGCACGCCACGGAAACCGGCGACACCCTCAAAGCTGACGAAACCATCAAGCGGATATTCGGGCGAAGGATCGGCCAGCGAAACGGAACGTGTCTCACGGATCAGGCTGATGTCTTCAAGCTGCGCCTCGAGATACGGACCGCCATCGAACGGATCAACGTGATTGCAGTACGAAAATCCAAGTCGCTTCAGCATCGCCAATGCCGGTTCGGTATCCGCACCGACGCGCCCGATCAACGCTCGCGCATCGGGCGGCAGCAGAGACACGTAGATCTCTTCCGGCGGGAACAGCGACAGAATGAACTCCTTGGAGTGCTGACAGAAACGGTCGGCTTCGGTGTACGACAGATTGATGAAGCGGCGACCGAGATACGTCCAGAGCGTATTCCTGCTGTCAGGCGTCAACGTCCCCATCATTTCCGCGGCAATACGCTGACAGAATTCATCGCGATGCAATCCGATGAAATTGAATCGGATCATGCTCAGCAGGAAGCCAAGCTTGGCGCGATGATGGCGATACGACGGCGTCAGAATCAATCCGCCGATTTCCGTATGACCTTCAGTATCGCTGCACAACTGCACCGTCATGTGGACCTGCCCGGTCTGCAAATCAGTGCTGTAGAACTCACGTTTCCGCGCGGTCAGGAACAGATGCGGTCGCTCTGGTGTGCCGACCTGCGGCGCGATGAGCGATGAACCGATGACGTGGCCGGTCTCGGTGTCTTCGACAACGAATACAAACAATCGATCCGGCGAGTCGACGAGTCGGCCGGAGAAACTGTCCTGAGATCGAATGATGCGTGCGCGGATCGCATCAGCGTCCGGCGGCAGGTTATTGGAATGAACGAGCCGCGCGAGCTTCAGCAGCGTCGCCGCATCTTCAATGACTGCTTGTCGAACGACGAACATACGTGCGCTCCTTCAATACGTGTCTCAGGATTCGCTGGCGGCGCGTGCAAGTCCGCGCTCCACACAGGCGAAAATCGGTTCGAACTGTGCCGGTTCCATCACACCGACCGGCGCGAGGAACCGCAGGTGATACGGGCCGTGACCGCAGAAGAACGCAATCACACCTTCTTCAAACATCGCTTTCACCGCACGAACGACCTTGACCTTCTCGCCGGCAAACGGCGTCAACCGCATCATGCCACCGCGGCCACCGACCATGCCCATGGCGTCACGATGCCCACCGCGCGAGTGCGGCACAGGCGGGAACCATTCGGGATGGCGCTCGACCAGCGCGTTGGCCTGACGACGAAATGCGCCGTGCAATTCGACGATGCGACCTTGCTCGCCGTAGTAGCCGCCGTCGCGGAGTCGTTCGAGAATTCGGCGCCCGACACGGAGCGCTGCTGTCGATCCGATGAACGTCGCGGACAGCAGTCCCGGCGCGGGGTTGTATTCCTCGGTGTACAGCGCGGCGCAGACCTGGCTCATCTTGCCGATCGTGACCACATCCATGTACTCACCGAGATCGTATGTCTGGAAACAGAACATGCGATCTGTGCGGCCGAATGTCTGGACTTCATCCGCCCAGATGGCGATGCCGGCTTCCTTGCAGCGTGTGAACAGTTCCCCGAAGAACTCACGCGGTGCGACACGGAAGCCACCTTCACCCTGAATGATCTCGAATTTGAATGCCGCGTGCTGCCCGGGATATCGTCGGATCACCTTCTCAAGTGCTTCCACCGCATCGCGTGTGGATTCTTCCGGGCGATCCGGATCGTAGAACGGAATGTAATCCGTCATGACCGTGAGCGGGATCCCAACGCGACCGCCGGCACTATCGCCGAACTGCGCCATGGTCGTACTTCGGCCGCAGAACGCATCATCAAAGAGAATGACACGAGACGCCGGCGCGTTTTTCTGGAAACACACCTTCAATGCGGATTCATTGGCCATCGCGCCGGAGTTGATCAGGAAACAATGCTGAAGCTTCGAATCGCGCGATGCTTCATCAATCAACAGGCGACTGAAGTCGATGACGTCGCGATTGAATTGCAGATTGCCTTGCATCGGCGTATCGCCAAGCGATGCTTCCAGCGCCGTTGCAACGAGATCGGGATCACTGTGCCCGAACAGATGCACGCCGATACCACAGATCATGTCCCACTTGACCGAACCGTCTTCCAGTTCGACAAGCGGCCCGCGACCGAGGCCGGACCCGATGTACGGCAGCGCTGCGCCGCGACCTTTGAGGTTCGCATACTCCGCGAGCAGTGACTCAACGGTTGCGGTTCCCTCGGCGTGCGGCGGTCGTTCGCCGGTCAGCTCATCCTGTGTGTTCTCAAGCTGCTCGATGATCGCCTTGATCGCGGCCTTCACCTCGGGGTTGGCTCGAAAACTCTCAGCGTGCGTCTGAAATGCCGAATGCGTCGTCGACATGTACGAATTCTCCATCGGTACTGATCGGCGGGATCATTCCCGGCGATCTCACATCGTAGCGTCCTGGGTCGCCTGACCACGGCCAATCTCCGCCGCCGGCAACGCCGACAGACGCGACAACAGAACGGCCAGCATCTGTGCTCGGTCAACAAGACTTGTCAGATCAATCCATTCATCAGGTCGGTGAAGATTGCCGCCACGAACACCAAGGGTGTCCAAGGTGGGTAGGCCTGCATGCTGGAGGATATTGCCATCACAGACTCCGCCGGTGGACGCGAACGGCAGTGCCTGCCCCGTGTCCTCCGCGGCGGCACGAACTCGTTCCGCGTAACGCTGAACCGTGGGGATGAGCGGCTTGGCGGGACGGTTTCGAATGTGATGCACCACCACGTGCGGCATCGCATCCGGCGCGGTCTGCAACGCATCCAGACGACGAATGATTTCCTCGCCGGCGGCCTCATCCCGAAAACGCATGTTGCCCCACGCCGCAGCGTAGTCCGGCACCGCGTTCGTCACCAGTCCACCCTGAATCGGCCCGACGCTGACGATTCGTCCATCGCTCGGCGCTGCGATGTCCGCAACGACGCGCAACACGTCGGCGAGCGCATTGACCGCGCTGATCCCTTCGGTGAACGAACGACCGACGTGCGCCGAACGGCCGAACACTTCGATCTTGAATTGGCCCGCACCCATGCGCTCCACGGCGAGACCGCCATCGGCGAGTGCCGGCTCCAATGCGATACCGATGTCGTGGTTCGCGGCAAGTTGTTCAAGTACGGCGGCGCTGCCAAATGACCCAGTCTCTTCATCTGCGTTGAAGACGACCGTCCAGTCGCATGACACATCGTGCGCGTGCAACGCTTCAAGCGCTGCGATCGCGACGACAATGCCACCTTTCATGTCGACGACCCCGGGACCGACTGCGCGCGTCCCATCGGCATCCGCAGTCACCTTTTGAAACGGCCCGAACGGATCGTGCACGGTGTCGAGATGGCCAGCGATCAGAACGCGCGGGCCGTCGCCGCGTATGCGATTGAAGATGTGCACATCAGGCGAGGGTTGGTCGACCGGCGGGCCAGCGTCCGGCAGCGTCAGCCATCCAGGTCGATCGATTCCTGACGCCGTGCTTTCGGTGGCGCCGAGGGCGAGCAGGCGCGGTCGAAGGCGACCGATGTACGCGTCCAGGCCAGGCCGATGGCTTCGACCGGTCGGAATGGCCACGTGATCGGCGAGCATCGCCCGGAGTTCTTTATCCCGGGCTCGAATGGCGGTGCACAGCGTGTTTTCTGCAGGTGTGAGCGGCATGGCCGCATCGTACCGGGCCAAACCGGTGGATTCTTCGATCCGCAGGGAAGGAGAAGAAGATCCTTCACGCCCCAAAAAGAGATCAGCCGAGCCCTGTAAAGGGCTCGGCCTACTCCGGACGGGACAATTGTGGTTCCCTCTTGCATGAGGGCCAATCGGACGTGGCGTGTGAAAAAGCAACTCTCTGACAGGCCGGATTCCCGGCTTGACCAGATTGCCATGCTTCACAAGCGCTGTCTATTGGGAAAAGTGCTAGGTCGTCTTGGTGAAACGGTCCAGTTTCCGGGGTGAGTACGTCTTCGCGGACACCATGCGCCGGACCAGATCAGCGACCGAACCTGCCTTCATCTTCGTCATCGCCTCCGCGCGATGCACATGCACCGTCTTCGGGCTCAGCCCAAGTTGGTCAGCGATTGCCCGGCTCGTGTGCCCATCGACAACGAGGTCGACGACTTCGCGCTCGCGCGGCGTGAGCTTTTCAATGCATGCCATAATCGCGTCGTACGCATCGCGCTCGCGGCGCGCTTCCGCGTGCCACACAATGGCGCTCTGCACGAGATCCAGAAGCTTCTGCGGCCGGACTGGCTTCTCAAAGAACTCAACCGCACCGAGCTTCATGGCATTGACCGCCATGGGCACATCGGCGTACCCAGTGACCATCACCGCCGGGATGTCGTACCCGATCTCACGCATCCGTTCGAGCAACTCGAGGCCGCTCATGAGCGGCATGCGCACATCAGCAACAAGACAACCGACACACGATGGCGTCACATCCTGAAGAAACGCAGGTCCGGAATCAAATGTCCGCACTGGCAGGTTGACGGACTTCGCGAGTGTTCGCAGTGCCTGACGAATGCCCGCATCATCATCAACGATGAACACGGTCGGTTCTGCGTGATCTGCGTGGCCATGGTGTGACATCGTGGTCATGGCTCCGTGTGCGTCTGTCAGATCTGTCTGGCGAACATCGTCGATGATGCAGCGCCAATCATGAGCGCGTTTGTCACGGGTGACCAGACACCCGAATAGACTGCCGTCGCCGGCCCGGTCTTGAACATATGTCCGGTTGATTCGTCCCATCGCAGTCGAAGTCGACCACCCGGAACATCCACGTTCACGACACGATTCAACCGTCCGCCGGCAACGCCTGCGGCTACAACGGCCGCAGCGCCGGTCCCGCATGCCTGCGTCAAGCCGGCACCGCGCTCCCATGTTCTCATACGTGCGGAATCAGGCGAAGTTGACTCCACCACGTGCACATTGATGCGTTCTGGAAAGATCGATGCGTGCTCAACGACGGGGCCGATTTCGTGCAACGGACACGCAGCCACATTATCGATGAACACCACGAGGTGTGGATTGCCCATCGAGACCAACGTGCCTCGCCAGGATCGACACCGAGCATCCGCCCCACCCAGTTCCGCGATCACCTGCTCAACCACCGGATCGGTGGCGGCGTAGGGAATGGCGCCGGGATCAAACGACGGCTGTCCCATGTCGACGGTCACCGATTCGACCAGACCCTCGGCGTTCGCGTCCCACGTGAGATCAAGAACGCCCGCGCCGGTTTCGATGCGCATCGGCTGCGATTGGTCGATCCCCGCCGCGTGCACGAACGCGCACACACAACGAATGCCGTTCCCACACATCTCTGCCTCGGAACCGTCAGCGTTGAACATGCGCATGCGCGCTGCATTCGCCGAATCATCCGGCGGATTAATCAGAATCACACCATCACTGCCGATGCCGGAATGGCGATCCGACACTGCTCGCGAGAACGCAGCAGGATCTTCAACAACGGTTTCGAAGCCGTTGATGAAGATGTAGTCGTTGCCACAGCCGTGCATTTTGACGAACGGAATCACGGTGTGTCCTCCGAATCAACGATCGGGCTCGCCGAGTCCTCTTGTGACGCACCAGCCTCAGGTCCGGACCAGATGGACCATTGGTACGCTGCGAAGACGACGAACAGAACCGTCGCACCGATCTTGACCCATCGTACCAGCCGATCGATGGCGAGCTGCAGAATCGGCTTGCCGGCAATGCTGTGCAGATACTCCTGACGCCATTGAATCGAGCCATGACGCCAATTGGAGCGTCTCGGATCGACCGCGTTGAGCGCGGCAATTGACCCGAGCGCACCCGCGACGCTGTGCACTGCCGCCGGCGTGATGGCCCGCGCATCTTCGTCTGACTGGCGCGTCATGCCACTGATGTGCTGCGCGGCAAACGTATCGGCCTGACGTTCGAAACGACGCGAGATCCAACCGAAACACAGCAACGCCATGATGAGGGCCACGAGAATCGCCGCCAGTTCGGTGATCGCCACGCTGAATTCGGTCCATTCGATCGGCAATTGGCCGACACCGTGCAGGATCGCGCCGATGCCAATGCTCAACGCGCCCAGCAAGCCGAGCATTGCAACGAGCATCCACGGCAGATGATGTCGCCGGGCGTGCCCGATTTCGTGGGCCATCACTGCGATCACCTGATCGCGCTCCATCTGTTCAAGCAGTCCATCTGTGAGCATGACGTAGCGCAGCGGCGCAATCAACCCCATGACCGCAGCGTTGATCATCGCACCGCCGGTGCGCCAGACCAGAATGTTGCGCACCCCGATGTTATGGGCGCGACAGACGTTCATCAGATCATCGCGCAGCTCGCCTGACGCAATCGGTTCGACCGCAAGGACCACTCGTGCGAGCAAGGGCGCAAAGAGAAACACGGTCGCAGTAGCGCCGACAGATGCCAGTTCACCGACCCAGGGCGGCGCATCGGTCATCGTATGCGCGAGGAGACTCGTCACCGCTTCGTTCGCGCCGACAATGAGCAGGAGTGGCGCGAGCATCAACATGATGTGCGTGCGCGCCTGCTGCAGGACGTACGTTGCTCTCGCCGGCATGTGGTACCAGACTCGACCAGTATCCATCGCGCGCACGAGCGGTGCATCTCGCAAGAGCCGTTCAAGCGGATAGTGCCACCACCATCCACCGAGCAGCGCGAGCATCGACGGCAGCAGCGCGGCACACTCATCCACGAGGACGAGATCGCCGGTGAATGTGCGGACGCAGTCCACCCAGCCGTACACAAAGACGACCACAGCAAGGTGGAGGACGATCAACCAGCGGATGCGATGATCCCAGCGATCGAGTCGCCGCATGCCGCGTCGGACCTGCCCGAGAATGACCTGCCGGCGACAGCGCCTGACCACCCACCACTGGAACGCCATGAGCACGACGAGCGGCGTGAACACCGCGGCCAGTGTCATGCTGGTTTCGACGGCATAGCCATCGAGGCGACCGACGCCCATCGGCGCGGCGAGTACGATGGCCACCAGTAGGACGGGGATCAGTTGCATATGACTCCCGGATCGCGCAATGTCACGTGCCGGGACGCTCGATGGTGCCGAGGTCCACCCAGACGTTGGAGTGGCGATAGAAGTCAACGTTGAGACGGTTTCGCCCGACGAACGTCAGGACGAGGCAATTGGCTCGCGTGTTGTTCGCATAGTTCATGTCGCCGTGCCCGGGACCTGCATACTCATTGTTGCGATACCGCTGCGCGTGATAGTGAAAGTGAAACAGCGCGTTGTACGCGGCATCGAACATGGCCTGTGGTGCGACAAATTTCGCGTCGTGATCACGAATACGTGGCACGAATTCAATCAACTCAAATCTATTCTGCGCGTCGAGTCGCATCACGCCGCCGTACTCAGTCGACTCATCCGCGCGGTCACGCTCCGCGTAATCGTAGAAATGATCAATGATCTCCGGCACATGCATGGCGCGCAGCGCCATGCGCATCGCGACGAGGTCGCCCCACGTGATCTTCTCACGGACTTCGCGAATCTGGCCCTGCCGCGTCGTGACGAGGCTGTCGACCATATCCGTCCGCGCAAAGTGCTCTTCCTGCTTCAACCGGGCTTCGACGTCGGCATACAACGCGTTGAACGACATGGCCAGAAGTTCAGGCTCATGGATCGACGCGGCGGCGACGATTGGCAGGTCACGAAACTCCATCGATGAACGCCGGTCGGCGGGCACCATCGTCATGCCAGTTCGAATCTGCGACCAGACCTCAGCGTACTCAGGCGTCAGCAGTTTGCGGCCCCAGAGAATCTCTTCGCTGTTGTACGGCACAAGGCCTAGTTCCATTGCGATCTGTTGAAGATCCTGCAGCAACAGATCGTTCTCAGTTGGCGCGGCGTTCTGCACAAGCATGATGAGCCGATCACGTTGGTCAAGACGGTGCAGCAGATTCCAGCACCGCATGCGCAAGCCCTGTTGCGCCACTCGCGTTGATTCCACGAACATGGTGAAGACGAGATCGATGACTTCATCCGACCCGTACATCGCCGCGAGCGCTTTGTACTCCGCGCGACCAAGTTCATCGCCATGTGCGCTGGGTATATATCCCCAGCGACTGACGAGCGCGGGCGTGAGCTCTGTCCAGTTGCGTTCGGCAATGATCTCGGCGAGACGTTCCGACCAGAGCGGCATGCCCATGCGCGGATAATTGTTCCGGATCGTGCGATGCAGTTCCTTGAGATCAGACTCGGCGAGCCGATTGGGCGTCATCTCGCGCACTTCGACGGTGTATCCCGGGCGCCAGATCACCGCATGAAGCACCTTGTCGGCGCCCTCTGGCGCAGGCTGCATCGTCAACTGGTCGATGGCGAGCCGATGCTGCCGAGGACTTCGATCGGTCGCCCGCAGGGTGGCAAGCGGATCGTCGACGGACGTCGGCGCGCTGCACGCGTTGAGCATGAGCACAGAGATGCCGGCGACAGCGCCGACGAGGATGGCCGCGAATCGGTGGACTCGCTGCTTCCGGTGCGTTTTCCGCTGGTTCATGGTCTATAGTGTATCGGCGGGCGAATTGCTCGGACTGGAACCACAGGATCCGAGGCATGCCCGCCAGATTGAGCTGGAGTGTCGATTTGATGTCTGATTCCCCCACATCCTCAACCACTTTGCGAGAGCGCGTCGAGCAGATCATCAACCTGATGCGCCCGACCATTCAGTCGGATGGCGGCGATCTGGAGTTGGTCGATGTGCGGGATGATGGCACCGTGCTGGTGCGATTTCACGGTGCGTGTGTGGGCTGCCCTTCAAGCGGGATGACCCTTCAGGCGGGGATCGAGCGCAACCTCAAGCAGCACGTGCCGGGCATTCAGACCGTCGAAGCGGTGAATTGACGAAATCAAATACCTCCCAAATCCATGTCGGAGCCGGACCTCCGGCAGGCATGGAGGTCGCCTGCGGCTGATTTGCCGGATTGGGCTATGGTTGCCCCTGGATTTCGGGTAGTCTGGCTCGTTGGTGGGAATGCGCACGTTGCGCCAAGACCGGGCAGGAGGTCCGATTCATGCTGGTGATTACACGTCGCGAAGGGGAAGATGTCGTCATCGGCGATCCCGCGAATCCGATCGGAATCGTGAAGATCGCGACCATCAAGGGCGATCGCGTCCGACTGGCGTTCTCCTTTCCGCGCGAAATCGACGTTCATCGTCGAGAGGTCGCGGATCAGATCGTGGATGCGAAACCGAGCGTTGTTGGCTCGATTCGTCCCGTCTCGCGAAGCGAATCCAAGTAACGATTGCCCCCCCAGGCACCCCGCCGTACGGCGAGATGAAGGGCGGTCAGTCAGCCAATGCGCACAGCACGCGATCTCCGCGTGCTGCGCACGTCCGATGGTGCGTTGTCGACAGGGGTCCGTCGCCCCGAGCGTCGACAAGGTGGCAGGGTCTCGGTCGTAGGTGCGTTCCGATTCGTCGATTGCGTTGATCGCGTTGGGACTGCCCCACAGGCCGGTCGGTCGACCGACCACCGCGATCATGAGAGAAGAAGAGTCCCGGGAGTGGACCGCGATCCGTGCGATTCCATCCCCCCAAATCATCGTGCAGACCATCCCTGGCCTGGGTCCGAAGCGACGGACAGACGGGCGTCGGGTGCTGGACCAGCCGACGTGCAGTCAGCTCCGATCGACTGTACGCCGGTCGATTCCAGCCCCGTTCCACGTCGCCGATCCTTGGCGACGCCGAATGCTCGCGCCCATGCCGGACATCCGTGTCCGACCTGTCCTGACGATTCTCCCCCGCCGCTGACCGATTGGTCACGGCGGTCCCCTGCCTGAATCGTCGTGTCACATCGTCAAATCGTCCGTGCCGCCGTGTCCGGTCAGCCGGTCGGTTGGTATCCGTCATCCCTCGTTCGAATTCGTCTTGTCGAGCGCCCGCCGGGCACCCAGCACCAGATCGCGATGCTGCGTGAATCGATCCTGACGCTCCTTCGCCCAGGCTTCCGGATCCCGCAGTTCGAGATGATCGCGCACCCCGAGAATGGTCACCCGCGAGCCAAGCCCCACCATGCTGATCAGTGATTCCGGCAGCCGAACACGGCCGGTCTTGTCGAGTTCCAGACGACGTGCCTGTGAGAAGAGGAAGACCTCGTACTCCAGCAGATCCTCCGACTGCATCGGCGAGTTGCTGAGCTGTGAGGCGATCTCCATGAATTGCTTTTCCGGCCAGAGCCAGAGCACATCGTTCGCGCCCAGCGCCACGTAGAACGCGTCGCCATGCATCTTCGTTGACATCGCCGACCTGATGTCGGAGGGGATGGCAAGCCGATGCTTGTCGTCGATCGTGTGTTCGTATTCGCCAGTAAACAGCACGCATCGTTACCTCGTCCCGAACGCGTGGAAGATTAACCCATACAGCCCCATTCTGCAACACTCTTCGCCACGATCGTGGATTAATTCCTCCTATCGCCCCCTCGTCCAGGCCGGCGTCCGATAACGAATGCGGTTCCCGACGGACAGCGCGGTTGTGCGGCCGCGTCACCCCTCGGTCCCCGCCCGACCCGGCCATCGCCCTCACGTTGGCACGACACCGCGCCGATGACCGCTGAACCTGCCGTCTTTCGACGACAGGTCCGGCAGATGCCGTCACCGAGGACATCGGACATGATGGGTGGACCCGCCCCAATTGAGATTGCCGCCGCCATGGGGAAGATCCCGCGCGGTCTGTTCATCATGACCGCGGCGCATGACCAGCGTCGCAGCGGCGTGCTCGTGAAGTGGGTCCAGCGATGTTCGACGCAGCCCCCGCTGCTCATGGTCGCGGTACCGAAGGGACAGCCGGTCGAACCGCTCATTCGCGACAGTCGCGGCTTTGCGCTGTGCCAGATCGCGGAAGACGATGCCTTCCTGTTCCGGAAATTTGCCACGCCGCACGATCGCACGGACGACCCGTTCGTCGCGCTCGACACGCGAGACGGCGCCTACAGCGCACCAATCATCGAGCGAGCCATGAGCTATCTCGATTGCGAGGTTGTTCGTCACCTCGATCTCGACGCTGACCATCGCCTGTACATCGGGCGCATTCACGCCGGCGAGATTCTGCATCCCGCGAAGCCCGCAGTGCACTGGGACGAGAACGGCTACCCGCCCGCACGTTCATCCGCCGGCTGAGCGCATCGCATCAATCACATCGCGCATCGTCTGATCAAAGCGTTCGACGCTGAATGTTTCCGCGTGCGCACGAATCGCATGCGTCTCAAACGCGTGTCCATCGAGCGTCGCCACGGCCTCTGCCAGTGCCGATGCGCGTTGTTCATCGAAGAATACGCCAGTCTCGTTCGTCACCGTATCCAGCGCCCCGCCGCCGCGCATGGCGACCACCGGGCAACCGGTCGCCATCGCCTCGACGGCAATAATGCCGAAGTCCTCAACCTGCGGAAACAGCAGCGCGCGCGCAGCGCGGTATTCATCGCGGAGTGCCGCATCATCGATTCGGCCTGTGAACGTGACATGTGATGGCGCGGTGCGCTCCAATGTTCGGCGCTGTGAACCATCGCCGACGATGCGCAGTGGCCAGCCGTCACGCCGCGCGGCTTCAATCGCGAGATCCACACGCTTATACGGCTCCAATGCAGACACCACGAGGTGGTGCGATGCCCGATCAACGGTCGGATCCGGCGTGAAGTATGCTGTTCGCACGGGCGGATGGATGACCGTTGCATCTCGCCCGTAGCATCGGCGGATGCGCTGTGCGGTGTGCGTCGAGTTGGCAATGAACATCGTGACACGATCGGCCGTACGTCGGTCCCATCGCTGGAAGCGTCGACGAATCATCGACAGTCCGAACGAACGCAACCGACCACGAGCGCCGTGACCATAATCCGCGCCCTGCTCCCAGATGTAGCGGGCCGGCGAATGGCAATAGCACACATGCGGCACACCCGCAGGGGGTCGAATCGACTTCATCACCGCAGAGCTGGTCGAGATCAACAGATCGCATGGCGCGACCTGCACCTGACTGACGGCGCGAGGCATCAGCGGCAGATACCATCGACGTGCACAACCGCGCGCACCGGGCAGGGCCTGAAGTGACGATGTCACGATACGACAGGCGTCGATCGCAGGTGTGTGCGGTGTGGTATCATGCACCAGTGTGTAGAGTTCGGTGGGTCCACACAATGACGCCAATCGATCCAGCACCTGTTCACCGCCGCGCATCCCGACGAGCCAGTCATGGGCGAGTGCGATGTGTGGAGCATCATTCACATCAGGTCTTCTATCGAATACCGAGGTACGTATGTCATCGCAACAGGTCGGCGCCATGGCCACGAATGCAGCCAACCGATTCGGTCAGGATTATGCCGCAGACGCGGCGGCACTTGGTCGTCCCGTCACTCCCATCATCGATGTGCACAGCCATATCAACGGGGCCGCCGCATCGAAGATCTTCGCTCGGGCGGCTGAACTGTACGGCGTCGAGCGAATCTACTCAATGTCGCGGCTTGCTGACTTGGAAGCCGTCCGCGCGGCGCTCGGCGATCGCATTCGATTCATCGCGATCCCGGACTTCCGCGCTGAAGACAAAGCGCATGCATTTGGCCGCGGCTACCTCGATCACATTCGCCAATGCCATGATGCCGGAGCGCGGATGACCAAATTCTGGGTCGCGCCACGTGGCCGTGATTTCACGGATGAACTTGGCGGCGAACACGTGCTCTCGCTGGATTCGCCGCTCGCACGGAAAGCCATGGATCTCTCGGCCGAGCTCGGCATGATGTTCATGACGCACGTGGCTGATCCGGACACCTGGTTCCAGACGTCGTATGTCGACGCATCCAAATACGGCACGAAGCGCGAGCAGTACGAGCCGCTCGAACGCGTCCTCGAGGCGTATCCGGTGCCGTGGATTGCAGCGCACATGGGTGGCTGGCCTGAAGACCTCCACTTCCTTACGGATCTGCTGGCGCGCCACGACAACCTCTACCTTGATGCGAGCGCCTGCAAGTGGATGGTGCGCGAGATCAGCCAGCAGCCGCGCGAGGAACTCGTCGAGTTCATGACGAAACACCGCGGCCGCATCATGTTTGGCTCGGACATCGTCACCATGGACGATCATCTCCAAGCCTCCGAAGACGGCAATGAAATGAACACCAAGGCGAGCAGCGACCAGGAAGCGTTTGACCTGTACGCAAGCCGCTATTGGGCACTGCGGACGATGTGGGAAACTGACCATGTCGGCGAGTCTCCGATCGCAGATCCTGATCTGCACATGGTCGATCCGGATCGCTTTACACCGATGGATGCGCCGAAACTCGTTGGCAAATCGATGCCGGAAGACATCCTGCGCTCGTTCTACCACGACGCCGCGCACACGCTTGTTGATGCGTGGTATGACAAAGCGTGATGGGTCTTGGGTTGTGGGTGATGAGTTGTGGGTTGTGGGTTTTGTGCTGAAAGCTGAGAGCTGACCGCTGCCTACCGCAACACGACCGCCGGTTCGTCGACATCGTTCGTTTGCGTATCAACATCATCGCCAGGCGTAGCCAAAGGCGGAACGAACTTGCCCTTGACGATGCGCTCGTAGGTTTCCTTCAACCGGACGGCGTACGCGCTGATGTGGAAGCGCTGCCGCACCGTCTGTCGGGCGTTCGCGCCGACCCGATTGGCAATCGTCAGATCATCGTGGATGCGAATGATGCGATCGCAAACCGAATTGATGTCGTGCTGATTGACGAGGAATCCGTTCACGCCATCCTGAATGATGTCCGCGACCGCCTGACTTGCTTCTGCAATGACCGGCTTGCCGGACGCCATCGCCCACAGCAACGGCATGATGCCCGGCATCGGACGCATGCGTCGTCCGCCACCCAGGAAGAACGACCACGGCGTTTCGGCGCCACGGAGATCCATCATGTTCATCGGACCGCCGAGCAAGAGGGCGGTATCAAGTCCGTTCACGACGCGCCACGGTTCTGCGGCTTCATCGTCGATGATCATCAGATCGGTATCGCCGAACGAACGCACGAGCCATTCCGCTTCCGCGCGCCGATAGGCGGTCGGATGCAGCAGCAGGCGAACACGGCGTCCGGTCACGGCGACGCGCATGACCATATGCATCGCGGCGTGCGCATCGGCCCAGTTGACGGGTTCAGAGAGCAGACCGACGACCATCGTGTCATCATCGACGCCCCACCGGTCGCGCAGTTCATCGCGGCCAGCACTGTCAATCGTCTGCGCATGCACCGCCGGCGGCAGCACGCCGAGTTGTGGTTCGGGAAGGCCCATGGCAACGTACTCGGCCATGACGGCGGGTGACGTCGCGAGCAGCGGCATCGGGTTTTTCTTCAGCAGGTGGATGAGCAGTTGAGAGCGTAGTCCGCTGATCGGTCCGACGCTCAGCGTTGCGAGACGGCGATGGCGCGGCGCTGCGAGCGTCGCGAGAATGGCCATGCGCGGTGTCCACGCATGAACGACGTCATACGCGTCGAATGCGTTCTCCTGATGTTCGATCCACTCCTCAAGACCGCGGCGACCGGCATGCGGGAGCCCGCGCGGACCGCTCAACTGGCCGGCCGGCGTCACACCACTGCGGCGTGCTAACTGCATGTGGCCATGATGACCAAAGATGAGCACGTCCTGATGGACCGACGTCAATCGCTCCGTGGCATCGGCAACGAGTTGAAGAGTGCACGCGCCGCCGCCAGGCGACCCAGGATCGATCAGATGAAGAACCCGCATCGTGTCATGCCTCACCGCGACTGAAGATTGCCGCCCAGGTCCACACGCTCATGCCGGTAGAAGAGCTTGGCGATCTCCGTGCCGGTCTGCTGAGCCAGAAGTTCCTGAAGCTGACGAATCGCGGCCCGAGACTCGAACGCCGACTCGTTCATCGCGGGAAGCATGGCCACCACCGATCGTCCTTCGATGATCGGCTGACCGTCCTCGCCGATCGGATAGGCCTGTCGACCTTCGACCACATCGAGAACCTGAACCGTGCAGGATGCAGTCGGGCGCGGGGTGAAGCCATCCGGCGTTCGTTTCCAGCTCCGCATCTGCACGTACACGATCTGCTCTGCGCCGACGCCTCGAGCAATCCGATCCATGGAGATCGGTTCCTCGTTGGTATCAAGCCGTTTGGCGACGGTCAGCGCATCCTGCGGACGAATCGTCGTGCTCAGTCCCGCACGAGTCATCAACTCCTTGCTGACCGTATCGGCGATATTCCGGCGAAGCATAATCGGGCTGAGGATATTCGCCCGATCGTCCACGAACACCACGGTCGGCACGTCAGCGAGTTCATACTCGGCGTCGATCGTGCCCGGACCTTCGATGATGTAGGCAATCGGCGTGACGATATTGCACCCGGACGTGACCGCCATCGCCATGATCACCGCGCTGATAACCACAATGAGACGTCGGTTCATTCGTGCGTTCAACATCATCATCACCGGCTGGCCTGCTGGTAATCAGGATCCAGTTCAGGCCGATACTTGTCGGGATACTTCGGTTCGATGTGATCGAAGAACAGCCACGCGATCTGCTTGATGAATGTCTGATGCAGGCCGCGCTGAATCTGATCTGCCGACGCTTCAAACTCAGTCAGCTCAGAGATGCCCGGATATTCCGATGACACAGAGAACGACTCGGTAAAGACATCCGGATCAAAACCATCAGCCTCGATGATGCTGACGTTCGCGAGCGCAACGCCTTCCCACTGGTGACGATTGCCCGGCGGGTTCAGACGGTACTCCAGCAGATCAATGTGCACGACCCGATCGACGTTCAGGCTCTTGGCCAGATCCCCGTACGGCATCGCGTACCACTCCGGCGTTCGGAACTGCCAGGCCGCGACGAGGTCCGGATGCACGATACGAATGTCGGGCACATGATTCGCAAGGGCGCCGGCGATGCCATACGCAATGGTCGGCACCGCGTTGGCATAGTCGTACTGCACCGCAAGGTCGGCATCCACGATGACCGCGACGGTCTGCCCCTCAAGGCCGGGATACCGCGCAAGGACTTCCTTCTTCTTCTGGTACTCCTCGTTCTGGGCGAGGGCGCCGATGAGACCCGGAAGCTGGCAACCAGCCGTCAAGACAATGAGGCCGATCAGGCTGAGTCGAGAAATGATGTGTCGTCGCATCCGGCGGACTCCATTCAGAACAGCGATTCGAACCCCACGCGATGATCGATGATTTTGTAGACCCACGCCACCACCACGGACGTCCCAAGGATCCAGATGAATCGTCGGGTCCAGAGGCGTCGGTACATCAGCCCGATTCTGGATCCGGTGGTCGCCACGAACGCCCCGACCAGACAAGCCATCGCCGTAGCCAGCGCCAGGCAGGCGCCCAGCGGCTGCGTGCGGAGCGATTGCAGCAGATTACCTTCCGCCGCGTGCGCAAAGGCCGTGGTCATGCCGCACGTCGGACAGGGCATATCTGCCGCGAGCATCCAGCCGCACGGCGTGAGGCCCAGTTGCTCGTGCGTCCCGACACCAGCGGGATCAGGATCGAGATATGCGGCGACGAGCAGCACGGCAGCGGTTGCCACCGTGATGACCGCACCGACAGCCCGCCGAGACAATTCCTCTCGTCGCTGATCCGGTCCGGCAATGGAGATCTCAGGCGAACTCACGCGGCTCAATCCTCATGATTCATGTCGGACCGCTGGATGATGAAGTGGCTCGGTTCGATCGCATTCTCGCGATTTCTCGGCTCCACGCGGTATCGGACCGACAATGACCTCGGATGATTGTCCGAGCGTTCCACGCGCGAGACAAGCCCGCGACCTCGGGAATCATCCGCATCACCGCGAGGAGACCCCCGATGCGACCATGGATCGACGGACATCTGGATCTCGCATACGTCCATCTCGGCGGCCGAGACCTGGAACGTCCTCACGACGATCCTGCCACTGGCTGTGTCGATCTGCCGGCGCTTCGAGCCGCCCTGGTCGACCCGATCTTCGCGACGATCTTCACCGAACCGGTCACGAACGACGGCGATGAAGCATCCGCGTATCGACGCCACGATCCGGATCACGCCCGCGCGGTCGGCATCCGACAGTTGCAGGTCTATCAGGCGTGGGCGCGCGATGGCGCGGCGTCAATCGTGCTGACTGCTGCGGACCTTGAGCCCAATGATCACCCGACACCGCGCCTGGTGATACTCATGGAAGGCGCGGATCCGATCACCGGCCCGGATGATGTGCCATTCTGGTTCAACCGTGGCGTGCGCATCGTGGGACTGACGTGGGCGATGGGCACGCGGTACGCCGGTGGCAACGCTGCGCCGGGCCCGCTGACAGATGCTGGTCGTGCACTCGTCGCATCGCTGGATGCGCACGGCATCGTGCATGATCTCTCTCATCTCGCGGATGAAGCTGTCGACCAACTGCTCACGTTGACAAATGGACGCGTCGTTGCGAGTCATTCGAACGCGCGAACGTTGCACGGAACGGATGATCAACGGCACTTGTGCGATGCGCACATTCGCGCGATCGGTGAACGCGATGGTATCGTTGGTCTGAATCTCTTTGCGCCGTTCGTTCGTCGCGATCAGCCGCCGACGGTGTCGGATGCGATTGCTCACGTCGAACACGTGACGGAGATCATGGGCCATCGGCGCGGCGTCGCGTTGGGGAGCGACATGGATGGCGGTTTCCCGCCGACTCGGCTCGTCGCAGGCGTTGATCATCCATCACGACTTGAAGCGCTTGCCGACGGTTTGTCTGCGGCTGGCTGGTCCGATGCGGAGATCACGGGGTTCGCCTCGACGAATTGGTTGCGTTTTCTCCGCGAGGTCTTGTAGCGACGCTCGCACGCACTCCCGGTTTCCCATCTCCGCATCTCGAATCCGATATCCCCAAATGAAAAGCGGCAGGCCCGGAGGCCGGCCGCGGAAGGGGGCCTGCGATCCTGTAACGAGCGTACTCGTACAGGGTGGTCGCGTCGGTTTCCGCG
>JBCCFX010000037.1:0-23715 GCA_039029515.1 Planctomycetota bacterium | reverse complement strand
TGAAGACCTCAGCGCCTTCGACAGTATGGATATCGCGGGCGAATGGACGCTATGTGTCGAAGTCGCCAAGAGCCTGCCGGGCACGCTGAATCGATGGCGACTGAACTTCCCCAATGTCACCGATGCCGAATGCATCGACTGCAATATGGATGGCACCGACGACTTCTGCGAAACCACGCCGGTGTTCGATCCCGCAGCCGCGATGCCCCAGGATCTGTGCATCGACGCGGAGCAGATCGGCCCGGGCATCATCTATCCGGGTGACACCGCCGCCGCAAACTCTGATGCGTTCATCTTCTGCGGCGCGTTCTTCAGCCTGTTTGATCAGTACTACGCGTACACGCCGCGCAGCACTGGTCACGCCTTTGTCAGCGTCGCGGATATGGGTCCCGAGGTCTACATGATCTCCATCCATACGGAATGCCCGCCGACGGAAGGCAACATGATCGCCTGCTCGTTCACGCAACAGCAAGGTGTCGGCTTCGATGTCCAGAAGGGCGATGAGTACATCATTCGTGTCGCCGCCCTCGGCAACGATACCGGCATGTTCAACCTTGAGTTGTTCGGTCCGCCGGCATTGACCAGCGAGGTTGATGACAACGAAGACGGCGTGCCTGACGAATGCGAATGTCGCGCTGACGTCAATGGCGACGGCACGGTCGATGTGACTGACCTGATGCAGGTGATGGATGAGCAAGGCCCGTGCGCGATCCTGCCACCAGATTGCCCCAGCGATGTGAACCTCGATGGCGAAGCGAACGAACTCGATATCGCCGCGGTCATCAATGCCTTCGGTCCGTGCCCGTTCGACGTCCCCATGATGGCGCCGGCATTGCAGCCAGCGGTCCGGAAAGGTGCGGCGCCTCACAGTGAATTCATCGAACGTGGCCGGCAGCGCTAGACGTCTGCACGGTCGGCGCTGAGCAGCGCCTCAATTCCAGTATCAAAGGAACTGATCGGTTCATAGCCGATCAGTTTTTTTGCGCGCTGAATGTCAGCGCACGAGTGCCTGACGTCGCCGGCACGTTCCGGCTTGAACACGATCTCCGCATTCGTGCCAAGCACATCCTGCATGCGTGCAATGACATCGAGCAGACTGGTCCGCTTGCCGGTGCCGATGTTCATCGCTTCGCCGTGCAATGTGTTCGACGTGTCGGCGGCAAGGAGGTTTGCGTGGACGACGTTGGCGACCGGCGTGAAGTCGCGAGTCTGTTCGCCATCGCCGAAGATCATCGGCGCGCGGCCGGATGTCAGCGCATCGGCGAACGCGGCAATCGCTGCTGCGTAAGCTGAATTCGGATCCTGTCGCGGTCCGAAGATGTTGAAGTACCGCAGGCTCACGGTACTGATGTCGTAGCACGCGGCGGCAGACCTGAGCAGGTGTTCACTCGCCATCTTGGTCGCCGCGTACGGCGAGCGTGGATCAGGCGGGCTGTCTTCAGTCGTCGGCATCGGCGCATCATCACCGTAGACCGCAGCGGACGACGCAAGCACGATACGTCGCACGTTCGCATCGCACGCAGCTTCGATGATGCGCTGGGTACCGACCAGATTGAGTTCCACGCACGCATCCGGCTGTTCAACGCTCAACGGCACCGACACCATCGCGGCTTCATGGAAGATCACGGTGCTATCGGCGACCGCCTCACGGACAGCAGCGGGATCGAGAATCGAGCCTTCGATCAGCGTCGCGCCGTCAGGCACGTTGGCACGATGGCCGGTCGAGAAGTCGTCGAGGATGCGAACCTGATCGCCACGGTCGAGCAAGGCCCGGGCGAGGTGCGAGCCGATGAAGCCGGCTCCGCCGGTGATGAGTGCGTTCATGGAGTTCTCCACCGCGACGAGACGGACGAGGATTGTACATACCGCTGATCGATCTCCGCCGTTCGTGGAAATGCGGCTCTCGCAGGCATTTTCGAGGGTCCACCGGAGCTGGAGGCGGAAAAGTCCGGCGCTCTATCTATGATGGGCGGTCTTCCCTCAAATGATCACGAAACCCGCGGCGAGTACTTTTCAGAACCATGACGATGCGGCTGTACAACACGTTGACGAACCAGGAAGAGGAATTCGTGCCCATCGATCCTGATGGCAGGATCGTCCGGTTCTATTCCTGTGGTCCCACGGTGTACGACTTCGCCCATATCGGGAACTTCCGGTCGTTCCTGAACGCGGACGTCATGCGTCGGGCGCTGGAACTGCTCGGCTACGACGTGCGGCATGTCATGAACATCACTGACGTGGGTCACATGACCGATGATGACATTGCCGATGGCGGCGGCACCGACAAGATGGAAGCCGCGGCAAAGCGCCTGCTTGAAGATAAGAAGTCAGGCAAGCTTCCGGAAGGCGTAAGCCTCAATCCCGACGACCCGATGGCGATCGCCAACTTCTACGCGGATGCATTCCTTCATCATGCGCGCATGCTCGGCGTGAAGATCGCGTTCGAAGTGCAGGACGATCCATCGCTGATGCCGCGACCGACGCAGTACATCGATGAGATGATCGCTCTGATCGAAACGCTGATTGAACGCGATCACGCGTACGTTGGCTCCGACGGTGTGGTGTACTTCGATGTGCAGTCGTTCCCGGAGTACGGCGCGCTGTCAGGGAACACACCCAACGCAATCCGCTCGGGTGAAGGTGGCCGCGTCGACGAAGCGACGCAGTCACTGAAGCGTCATCCCGCGGATTTCATGCTGTGGAAGCCCGATCCAAAGCACCTGATGCGCTGGGACAGTCCGTGGGGCGAAGGCTATCCGGGCTGGCATCTTGAGTGCTCGGTCATGGCGCTGCAGTTGCTCGCGACCGACACCGATGGCGTGATCGACCTGCATTCAGGCGGCGAAGACAACATCTTCCCGCATCATGAGTGCGAGATTGCGCAATCATGTGGCGCAAGCGGGCAGGCGCACTTCGCGCGGTACTGGTTCCATACGCGATTCCTGATCGTCGAAGGCGAGAAGATGTCCAAGAGCAAGGGCAACTTCCATACGGTGCAGGATCTCGTTGACAAGGGCCACACGCCGGCGGCGATTCGGCTGGAACTGATCAAGACGCATTATCGATCAAACGCGAACTTCACGATGCAGGGGCTGACGGATGCGCAGCGCCAGATCAATCGATGGAAGCGACTCGAAGGCTGGCTTGAGGACAACGCGGCGCACCCGATTGACGGGCCGGGGCCGTTGCGTCGGGCGCTGACGCAATTCACCGCATCGTTGTCCGGCGACCTCAACGTCGCCGGCGCCATCGGTGCGTTGAACGAAGCGGCATCGCAGCATAATGCGCTGCAGGATCCGCCTGCATCAGATGGTTCGGGAATGTACGCCGATGAGCTCGCAGCACTGCATCAGATGAACTCCGTGCTGGGTGTTCTGGACATCGCGACCGAGGCGCAGACATCTGATGATGACGCCGCCGAGATCGAAGCGCGGATTCAGGAACGTGCGACCGCCAAGGCGAACAAGGATTGGGCGACCGCGGACCGCATTCGTGATGAGCTGCTCGAGGCGGGCATTGAGATCAAGGATGGTCCGCAGGGAACGACCTGGGCGCGGTTGGTGACGGGGTAACGGGCGCGCGAGCGTCGTTACGTCATGATCGTTTTGATGTCGTATTGTGCGATGGTCACGTCACTCGTAATCATCGCAAGGTCATCGTGTTTGGACTGCGCAATCATGATGCGATCAAATGGATCCCGGTGAATCGGCGGGAGACTTCGAACAACGTGGGCATGATCGACTGTCACCGGGAGCGTTCGAATGCCCATTTGTTCCAGAACTGGACGAATGTCCAGCGGAAGCTCCAGTCGCCCGAGTGCGTGCTTGACTGACATCTCCCAAGTCCCGGCAGCACTGATGTAGATGGGATTTCGTCTATCTTCGATCAGTTCGCGGACTTCGCCACGAAGTCGTTCCGGTCGGTCCATGCACCAGAGCACCGCATTCGTATCGAGCAGATAGCCCATCATGAGGACGTGTCACCAAATGCCTGCGCCACATCGGGCGGCAGCGGATCATCAAATGTCTCATGAATGGTCACCTGGCCGCGGGCAATGCCCAATGGACGTTTCGGCATGTCAGGTTCGTACCGCACCAGACGAGCGACAGGCTTACCCGCTCGCGCAATGATGATCTCGCGACCCGATTGAACATCCTCAATGAGGCGGGAGAGGTGAGTCTTCGCTTCGTGCGTATTAACGACCTCCATACCAACAGCCTTGTTAGCTAACTGGACTAAGTCAAGCTTCAATTGAGTCTCATGGGTCGTTTATGCCTACCAGAGCCGATTCCGACCCAATTTTCAGAAGTTTCTGAAAACTGCTCGTTCATTGGGGCCCTGAACGATATGCTTCCCACAGATGAAGTCTGAAGTCTCCAACCCAGTGTCCGACACCGTGGAACGTGATGGGGCGAATGACCCCCAGCGAGCCGCAGCGCGCGAGCGTTTCATCGCGCTGTGGGGCCAGATGGGATCATCGTGGGGCATCCCGCGCACGATGGCCGAGGTCCACGCGCTATTGTTCCTCAGCCCGGAAGCGCTGAATACCGACGATGTCATGGAACGTCTGGGCATCTCCCGCGGCAACGCATCGATGACGCTGCGAGCGCTCGGCGAGTGGGGCATCATCCGACGCGTCCATCGTCGTGGTGACCGCAAGGAATATTTCGAAGCCGAGCACGATGTCATTCGCCTCTTCCGCACGATTCTCCGGGAGCGGAAACGTCGCGAATTCGATCCGCTCCTGGATGAACTGCGCACCTGCCGGGATCTGACCGAGGGCGATGCCGGCAACGCCGCAACCGATGAGCACAATCGTCGACTGGATGATCTGCTCGAACTGCTGCATCTCGTCGACGCGATCACGAACCATGTGATCGACACGTCCGATGAGGACATTCTGGTCACCGCTCGCATGATGCTGACCGGGCTTGAAGAGGAGGTCGATGCATGACACGCACCGTGCCTCCGCCCACGATGCCGTCGATGGACGACCGAACGCCCGATGCGATCGCGTTCGTCTGGACGCGTACGGTGAATCGCTACCGCGGTGCCGGCGTCGAGATGGATCTCAACGGCGCGCGACACGCTCGCGAATCACTGCACGTTGTGCTTGAACCGCGTGGTGACGATGCGACGCTGCGCGTGGTCATCGATCGGCCCGGCGGTGAAGTCGAGGTCCTGCATCGCGATGATCTGCCGGTACATGTCGTGATGCGTGACGGCTGGACGCACGTCGAGAGTGTGGATCCGGCAGTGTCATTGTGCATCGTGACAAATGCTGCGGGTGATATTCGATTCATCGCCGGCGATTTGCTGGAACGCGCGGGTTTCGCGCCCGGCACGTACGACAGTCCGGTGCGCGTGATGCCTGCAACGTCCGCCGATGCACTGAGTGCCTGAACGTCAGACTTTTCGAACCAACCGAATCTCATCGATGCCGTGATACGTCATGAGCATCGCGCCGTTCGCCGCCACATGATCAAAGATCGTGTCGATGACACGTTCGCCGCCCGGCCACGGATAGCAGAACACGAGATCAAAATCGTTCGGTTCGATGTCCAGCAGGTCGTACGCGCTCTGGCCGCCATCGAGTACATGCTCGATTGAACCGAGAAATGCAGTGAGATGCTGAGCGTCCTTCGGGACGAAGGTGCCGCACGCGAACTCGACCGGCAGTTCGTACTCGGTGGCAAGGCGTTCGGCCTCCTCGACGAGCACATCGTGCATCTCGATGCCGTAGGATTCAAACTCGAGCAACGCGGCGAGTCCCGCGACCGCACCGAAACCGCTTCCCCATTCGCAGAAGACATTGCCCGACGTCAGTCGTTGATCAACAACGCCGGCGAGCGCACGAAAGACCATGGGAAAATCACTGGGGATAAAACTGGGAAGCGGCGCGTCCGCGTGATCATCCATGAAGTCCGCCACGCGCGTGTGCGCATCGGTGATGAACGCACTGACATCCGATGGGATGGCACCTGTGATATCGAATTCGAACGGTATCCGTTGCAGCGGCATGGTGATGGTCAGTATCCGGAGGGTGTCGCGGTGTCAGCGACCGAGACGGCAGGCGATGGCGGCGATCATCTCGGGTGTGGTGCCGCAACATCCGCCGATGATAGTCGCTCCGGCGTCAACCCACGACATGGCGCTGTCAGCAAACGCATCGGCATCGGGCAGTGCGCCGTCAATCCATCGGCCAGTCGCCATATCAAGGGCATCGGTGTTCGCGTACGCCATCACGCGGATCGGTTCGGGCAGCATCTGTCGAAGCAGGCTGACGTGATGCGCCGTGGTGTTGGCCGCCGCGCAGTTCACGCCGACGGCGAGCGCGCCATCGATCTCGGAAATGACATCGAGCACCGGTTTGCCGTGGAGCATGCGACCGGGCGGATCTTCACTGCGCAGGACGAAGCTGATCATCCAGTTGCCCGGCGCAGCGCGTTGCGCTTCGGCGGCGGCAGCGACCGCTTCGTGCTGCGTGACCATGGTTTCGATCAGGATCGTGTCGACCCCGGCGTCGAGCAGTTGCTCAATGATCTGCGCGTGTTCGGCGTGGCAATCAGCGCGGGGCGGCGATTGGTTCGGGTCGTAACACTCTTCGAGGGGTGCGACCGAACCGAGGACGAGTGCATCGGGGTTGATGCGATCACGGGCACGAATCGCGATGTCGACAGCACGTTTGGTGAGCTCGGCGGCATCAAGGCCGCGCGGGTCGCGGGCGATGTTGCGAGCATGCGTGCGGAATGTGTTGGTCACGATCGCCTGGGCACCGGCATCGAGGTAATCGATATGAATCTGTTCGATGAGATCCGCCGCATCGACGAGCGCGGCGGCTGACCAGATCGGCTCGCCGAGACGGTAACCCCGGCGATCCAGTTCCGTTCCGGTCGCACCATCAAGGAGCAGGACATCAGTGTCCGGCAGGGGCATGACCCAATCGTACCGGGCGATGGTGTGGCTACACTGTGTGACTTCGCGATTTCGCGGCCCTGATTCGTTCTTCCCCTCTCTGATGACTGTGAATCTGACCCATGCCTGACGCCAGCCTGCTTGAAGCCTTCCCCACGCCGACGAACGAACCGTTCGTGATCGAGCATGTTAACGAGGAATTCACTTCGGTGTGCCCGAAGACGGGTCATCCGGACTTCGGACGAATCACGCTCCGGTACATGCCCGGCGAGACGTGCGTGGAGTTGAAGAGCCTTAAGCTGTACTACCAGTCATTCCGCAACGAAGGCATCTACTACGAAGCGGTGACCAACGCGATTCGCGATGACCTCGCGCAGTCGTTGTCACCGGCGTGGTTGCAGATCATCACGGAGTGGAAGGGACGCGGCGGGATTCACAGCCGAATCATGGCGACGCACGGTGATGTGCCGAGCGCGTGGGCGCGAGGGTGAAGCATGTCGCGGTCGCTGTACTGGCCAATGGCATTCGTGATGGTCGTGTTCATGATTGCGCTGCCATTACTTCTGTGGCTGACTGGTGACCTGAACCCCTCCACAGTTGCAATCATCGTCGGGCTGGACGGATTGTGCCTTCTCGCGCTCGTCGGGTACTACGATCACATTCGATTTCAGAATTGGCTTCGGACAGCAGCACTCATCATTGCCCTGATTTTCGGCGGGCTCATCGGGAATCAACTCGCGACCGCACGAGCATCGGGAGAGTCCATCAACTTCGTCTACATCGGGAACGTCTTGATCTTCGGCATCGTGCCGTTTCTTGGCTTTGCCGTACGAGGAAGCAGGATTATGACCCTGAAGCGAAACATCATCCTCATCGCCACATCCAATCCGCACAAGATCGAAGAGATTCAGGCGGTGCTCGATCCACTTGGTGTCACCACGATGGGTCTGCACGAACTCGATCAGGCGACCGAGGAACCGGTCGAGGATGCTGACACGTTTGCCGGCAACGCGCGGCTGAAAGCGGTCGGCTACGCGCAGCAGACCCTGATGATGTGCCTCGCCGATGACTCCGGCCTCGTCGTCGATGCACTGGACGGCGCACCGGGTGTGCATTCGGCGCGATACGCGGGCATCGGCGAGACGCGGGATGAGCGCGATCAGGCGAACAACGCGAAGCTGCTCGATGCGCTTCAGGGTGTGCCTGACGACAAACGGACCGCACGGTTCATGTGTGCGATGTGCCTTGCGGGCGCAGATGGCTCGGTGCTGGCCGAATCAACGGGCGCGTTTGAAGGCGCGATCGGACATGCCCCGCGCGGGACGAACGGCTTCGGCTACGACCCGCTGCTCGATCTGCCGGGCGAAGGAAAGACCGCCGCCGAGTTGACGGCGGATGAGAAGAACGCGCGATCCCATCGCGGCCAGGCGACCCGAGCGATGGCCGGCGAATTTCGCAAGCTCTTCTGACCGTTCACGGTCCGATGGGCTGGAGGCCGGACCGGGCTGACCTACACTATGTCCATGGCCCAACGATCCTCATCGCTGACGTATGCCAACTCCGGCGTCGATATCGAAGCCGGCGATCGCGCGGTCGATCTTATCGGCCCGCTGCTGCGACGCACGCACGGACCTCGGGTCATCGGTCGGCATGGCGCGTTCGCGGGCATGTTCCGGCTCGACTACAACGAGCAACTCTTCAAGCACAACTATCGTGATCCTGTTCTCGTTGCATGCACCGATGGTGTCGGCACCAAGGTCAAGCTCGCGTGCGATCTGAAGAAGTACGACACGATCGGCATCGACTGTGTCGCGATGAACGTCAACGACCTGATCGTGCAGGGCGCTGATCCGCTGTTCTTCCTCGACTACCTCGGCTTGCACAAGCAAGTGCCCGCCGACACCGCAGACATCGTCGCCGGCGTCGCGAAGGGTTGTGAGATTTCAGGCTGCGCATTGATCGGTGGCGAATGCGCAGAGATGCCGGACATCTACTCGGAAGGTGATTTCGATCTCGCGGGCTTTGCGGTCGGTGTCGTCGAGTTGTCGAAGGCGATTGATCCGATGCGCGTGGAAGCAGGCGATGTGATCATCGGCCTCGAAAGTGACGGCGTGCATTCCAACGGTTACACACTGGTGCGCAATATCGTCGCCGCCGCAGGTCTTGATCTTCATGCGGTGTACGACGATCTCGATCCGAAGCGCACGCTCGGTGAGGTGTTGCTGACGCCCACGCGGATCTACGCGCGACCGATCGTGCAGATGCTGCGTCATTACAAGGTGAAACGCATCGTGTCGGGGATGGCGCACATTACCGGTGGCGGCTTGCCGGGCAATGTCAACCGCGCACTCCCGAGCGATGTCAACGCACGGATTCAGCGAGATACGTGGGATGTCCCGGCGGTGTTCCGATTCCTGCAGGCGCACGGCGGCATCGCATCCGATGAGATGGATCGCGTCTTCAACATGGGCATCGGTTACGTGTTGATCGTCCGGCCGACGTTCGTCAACGGTGTTGTGCGTCGATTGACGCGGTTCGGCGAGCGCGTCCATGTGATCGGCGAGATTGTGCCCGGCAACGGCGTGGTCGAGTTGGTCTGAAGTCGTTCAGCCGACTGGTTCAAACACAATCGCACCCGGACGAACCAGACGCACGAAGTCTTCCGGTTGATAGATCTCATTCCCGGCCCGCAGCGCAAGCTTGATCGGCAACGGTGACACGCCGGCGTGCACGCCCGGCGACGGATTCGCGACCACAACACCAAGTGGGTTGTGGCCCAGCACGGCGATCATGTGATCGGCGCCGACGCCCGATTTCACGATGACGAGAATCGGGCGATCAGGCCGCGCCTGCTGTGCGACTTCGACCGGCGAGAGATTGCGCACCTCGACGCGGTACTGCGGCGCGAGGAAGTCACTGAGCCCGAGTGCAACGCGGCCAAGTGTTGATCCGCGCGACGGCTTCGCCTGCACGATCTCAATCATTTCCTGCTCGGTCGTCGTGATGTTCATCAGGCCGAGCGCGGTGGCGCAGCTTGCGGCGGCGCACGTGTCGGGTCGTGTCTGCAGGAACACGCCGGCGTCATCGCGCCCGACTTCGTTCCCGGCGAGATCAATGGGCGGCAGCACCATCCAGAGCGCGCCGAAACAGTAGTACACAAGGCCGAGCACAAACATGAGCGGGGCGGTGCGCTTCACACGGTCAGCAAATGTGGCCGCACTGAGCGCACCGACAAGGAGCATGAACGGAAACGCGGCGAGCGTGCCTTCGAGCCAGATCGTAATGTCGAGCGGCAGTACGGAATGCAGGACGGTCGGCTGGAAGCGCGGAATCGCCGCGAGCGCCACGCCAAACGTTGCGAGGGCGACAAGCGATCGCGCCGCGGATTCAGACCGGAGAGCGAGACGCCGGCCGATCAGCGTGCCAACGAGTGCGACGGCGAGCAGGATGCAGAACCAGGCGATGGAGTGAAGCATGGCTGTATGAGTGTACGGCCGGTTCCGAAAATCGGTTCGGTCAAATCGGCGGGACATGTCCGATCGCAAGTTGTACGCGCGATGTGGAACATTCTGCGCTGGATTGAGACGTGTGGACCAGTAGGATGAACCTGAAACGAGGGATCAGACGGGGTTCTCACCATGTTGATTGAATCAGCGGTTGTCGGTGTCGTATTGATGATGCCACAACAGTCGTGCATTCCAACGACTGACAACCATCAGGGAGATTGGCTCCACCGAGAGACTGTCGACTTCTCACGTGGGTGGGTCGACGCACACGGCGTTACCGATCAGCGCATGACCGCTGGCGGTGAGACGATTGCGGAAGCGACGGCCAAGATCTGGAATGGCGGCTACGTTGACGGTCAACACGTGCGTGGCATGGGCGATGATTGGATTACGTATCGGTATCACTACGCCCGGTACTCCGATTCTATTCCACGCAACATCGCGTACGGTCATCTTGATTCAACACCATTTGGTCTGGGCATCTATGGAATCAATGGCTTGTACCAGAGTGAGTTTGCCCTGAGCGCGATTGACTTACCCGACCTCGATCAATTGATAGATGGCGACGTCGACGAACACCCTGATCTGTTTCGCTGGCCCTTCGATTCGTTCATGACGATTGGGGTTGCGCACCATGTCCCTGGCCGCTTACCCAGTTACTCGACGCTCGGAGATGATGACTCTGGATTTGATGACATGTGCGACGGCACGTTTAGCGGGCCGAATCTGGCCATCGTCAGAAACAATCTGGACGAGCGCGACTTTACGCCGTGGGATGGAACACTTGGCGCAAACGTCCACACGCTCATCTTTCAATTCACGATGCGTCGTGGAAGTCCGGTCATAGCATCGTTCGGCGAAATTCAGAGTTGGTCATCCGCGTCAGACTTCTTCAGAACGAATCTGTTTTACCCGCTCGCCGGGCACTGCACATTCGGCGCCTACGATGGCTTGTTGCGGTATGACTTGAATCACTTCACAACTGGTTCGGCGTGTCTTGATGAAGTCGGCGACGATGGCATGCTCGTCACCGGATTTACAGACAACGGCAGTGCGTCGATGCATATTGAGTTCTTATGCACACCGAGCCGTCGGGTTTTCCTTTATGGCTTCTGGCAGAACATCCAGTATCCGCGTCCTGGCGAACCGTGGGATCTCGGATTCACCGTCGACTTCGAGCCGATTGATCTGACCAACGCACCGATCGGTGCAATCTTTGCCACAGCCAACGGCTACGACCGGTGTGAACAGTCATTCGAAGATGGTATGAACTTGCAGTTGCGGTGCATGGACGATCACATCGAAGTTCGTCCCATGTACACGCCGTACGACACCGTTCGATACACCATCCGACAGGACGGCGTCGACGTTACTTCAATTGAGACGGCCGGAACCAAGGTGCTTCGCGTCAACGGAGTTGGTGGCGCGCCGGTCTTGGTCGACCGACTCGCGACTATCGACGACTTCATCGGGTTGCATACCGTCAACGATCTGATGATCGAATTGCCCGATGGTTCTCTTGTCACCGGCGATGCGATTCGCATCAGTCCGATCGATGACGCCGACACGACGAATGCACGCATGTTTGACCGGCTCGAGATGCGGACAGCGATGATCCCATCGTTCGTCATCCGGAATGAATCATTCGGCTTGCCGTGTCGATTCGACATCGAGCCGGCTGTTGGCAACGGAGCGGTCGATGTTGATGATCTGCTGGCCATCATCAATGACTTTGGTCCCTGCGAGCAATGTGCGACGGATCTCGCGCCTGTCGAAGGCAACGACGAGGTCAATATTGATGATCTCATCGAGGCGATCATCAACTTCGGACCGTGTGACTGAGCCAGGCGAGCCACCGCGCAAAAGATGCGCGAGAGAAGCATCGAAAATCGTTATCGGCACCAAAGTCGGCCTGTGAATCGGGCGATGACCTCCATGGAGCGTCGAGCATTCTCGACGTGGATTCCGTCTGGAGGCAGACCGATGCGTATCGCCGACACGATTCAACATGACACTTCGATTCCGACCGCACACGATGCGGAAATTGCGGTCAGGGACGCTCAGCGTCTGTTTCATCGTCATCTTGCATCGTGGGCGACCGACGTGATGGCGTGGAATCAGCGCATCGCTCGGACATCGCGTTCCGCCACCACCACGGTCGGCACGTTTCGTCAGGCGGCCTGAGCCAACGGGATGGTTTCGCGCGACTCGGTTCCGGGCCGGCGGCACGCCAATTGCAGACAAGAAGGCTTCCAAGGAGTGAAGCGCTATGGGTTCGATCACCACGGGCGTGGGTCTGATCAGCGGCATTGATACGGCGAACCTCATCGAGCAGCTGCTCTTGCTGCGCGCGCAGCCGAAAATTCCGCTCGAAGCACGCCTCATCAATCTGCAGGCACAGCAGACGGCGATGCTCGACGTGAACGCGCGTCTGCTGAACCTCCAGAACGCCGCCGTCGCGTTGCGAGAAGGCGATGTCTTCAACGCCACGCTCGCGACCAGCTCCAACGAAGAACGCGTGCTCGCGACGACCGGCAATCGGGCGCAGCCGGGCACGTACACGTTCGTGGTCAAGCAGCTCGTGTCGACCAGCCAGCGTTTGTCGCAAGGCTATGCGGACGCAAACACGACGCCGCTCGGGTTGTCGAACCTCGGTTTCGAGTTCGGCCAGGCGCGCTTGTCGAAGGATCGTCAGCTCGAAGACCTGAACGCGGGCGCGGGCGTCGCGCGCGGCACGATCAGCATCACCGATCGCAACGGAAATTCAGAGAGCATCGATCTGACCGACGTCGTCACGCTCGATGAAGTCATCGAACGTATCAACGATGCGACGACGATCAACGTCACCGCGAGCGCAGGCGGCGATGGTCTCGTCATCACTGACAACACCGGCTCGACCACAAGCAATCTGATCGTGGAGAATGTCGGTTCATCGACGACCGCGACGGATCTCGGTATAGAACAGAACGTCGCCGCCGATTCGATCACCGGCACGGCGATCAACACGCTCGGGCTGAACACATCGTTGTCATCGCTGAACGACGGCAACGGCGTTCTGATTCTCGACAGCAATCCGGACTTTACGATTACGGATTCCGCCGGCAACTCCGTCGACATCGACCTTGGCCGAATCGACTTGCCGATTACCGACTCGACGGATCTCGATGAACTGAACAATGGGGCCGGCGTGACGTTCACCGTCGGCGATCCGGACTTCATCATCGATGTCGCGGGCACTGATGTGGAGATCAACCTCGGCGATGTGCTCGATGAAGACGACGAAGTCGTTGAGAACGCGGTCACAACCGTGGGCGAACTGCGCACGCGCATCAACGATGCCTTGAGTGATGCCGGTTTTTCTGACATCACCATCGAGATCAACGCGACGGGCGATGGCTTCAACATCGTCGACACCGGCGCGAATGGCACCATCGACGTCGAGGGTGCTGGCTCGAACGGTACGGAGACCGCATCGGATCTAGGCTTTGGCAGCGTCCTCGCTGCATCGGGCACAATCAACGGCGACAAGATTCCCGCGCTGGTCGACAAAGCACGGACATCCTCGTTGCAGGAAGTCGTTGATCGTATCAATGAACAAGCCGCCGGCGCCGGCACGCCCGTGTTGGTCACCGCGGCGATCGCTGCAGATGGTCTTCGCCTTGAACTGACGGATACTGCGTCGGGCGGCGGCAACACGATCGTCACCGCGGGTTCACAGAATGCATACGCGGCACGACAACTCGGTCTCGAAACCACACCGACCGGCGTTGCCGGCGGTACGGTGACCGGTACGCGCTTGATCGCGGGCCTCGGCACTGTGTTGAGTCAGAGTATTCAGGGCGGCAACGGCGCGAACGGCATTCGCAACGACACATTGCTGACCGAACTGAATGGCGGCGCGGGCATCACGACGACCGGCGATGTCAATCCCGATCTCACCTTCACCGATCGCAATGGCGTCTCGTACGACGTCGACATCGACGGCTTGACGACCGTGGGCGAGTTGATCGATGCGGTCAACACCGCAACCGGCGGCGAGATTGAACTGTCGGTCGAAGGTTCGAACTTCGTCGTGTCGGATACGACATTCGGTTCGACATCCGATCTTCAGGTCGCCAGTGCAGGCGGCAGCACCACTGCAACGGATCTCGGCATCGAGCTCCAGGTCGCAGCACCGCGGCTCGTCGGCACTTCAGTGGGCACAAATCTGCTGAACATCACCGATCGCGCGGGCAACACGACGGCGATTGACATTTCATCGTTCGAGAACTTGTCCGAGATCGTGGATGCAATCAATGCAGACGCGACAATCGATGTCACGGTGAGCCTGAACGATACACAGAACGGCCTCAACCTCGTTGACAACACCGGCGCGACCGCGAGCAACCTGATCATCACCGGCACGGTGGCGCAGAACCTTGGCTTGGCGACAGACGCCGCAGGAACAACTGACACCACGATTCGTGGCGCCAACGTGCAGTTGCAGTACGTTTCGGTGAGCAGCCGACTCAGCGACCTGAACTTCGGCCGCGGCGTTGGCACGGGCAGTTTCACGATTACCGATGGTCTCGGCGAGTCATCGACGGTCAACATCGATTCCGACTCGACAACGTTGTACGACGTGATTCAGGAAATCAACTCACGCGGCCTCGCGGTGCGCGCTGAAGTCAACGAGAACGGCGATGGCATCGTCATTCGTCAGGATGATGCGGCGCTGGGCGGCACCGAACCGTTCCTGCCGATCAGCATTGTGTCGTCCGGGGGTTCGGTCGCGGCGGATCTTCGAATTCTCGGCGAGTCAGAGTCCGTCGACAATGCGAGCATCGAAGGCTCGTACGAAGTCGTGGTCGATCTCGACACATCAGACAGCCTGAATGAAGTGGTAAGCAAGATCAACGCCGCCGGCGTGCCGGTGAGCGCATCGGTGCTCAACACCGCGTCTGGCGGTACGCCATTCCGACTCAGCCTCACGTCGGAGATCAGCGGCGCAAACGGCGAACTGGTAATTGATACCGACGGCGTTGACCTTGGCCTGACGTCGATCAGTCAGGGTCGCGACGCCAAAGTGTTCTTCGGGTCATCGAATCCTGAGGAAGCGTTCCTGTTATCGAGTGATACGAACTCACTTGATGGCGTCATCCAGGACGTGACGATCGACCTGTTGCAGGCGGGCGATGAAGCGGTCACGATCAGTGTGGCGCGCGATACGGATTCCGTCGTCGCATCGGTCAACGCGTTCGTTGCCGGCTTCAACGATGCCATCGAACGCATCAACCAGTACGACTTCTTCAACACCGAGACTGAAGAACGTGGCGTGCTGCTGGGCGATCCGACGTTGATCAACACGCGAAGCACGCTGTATCAAACACTGCTTCGTTCCGCGGAAGGCATTGGCACCCAGTTCACACGGCTGAGCCAGATCGGGATTCGAATCGGCGCGAATGCGCGGCTCGAATTCGACGAAGCCAAGTTCCGTTCCACGCTCGCCGACGATCGCGAAGGCGTGGTGAACCTGTTCACTGCATTCGAGCAGCAGACAGGCACCGAAGAGACGATCGCGCCGGGCGTGACCGTGACGCGCGATGAGACGACAACCACCACCGCGGGCATCGGTCGCATCTGGGAGGAATTCCTGACATCACTGACCGACAACATCACCGGCACGTTCAAACGCGCTGATGAACGAATTCTCGGTCAGATCGAACTGACGCGCGACCGCATCGCCACGATCGATCAGCGGGTCGAGAGTGAACGAGCACGGCTGGAGGCGCAGTTTGTGCAGTTGGAGGTCGCGCTTGCGGGTCTGCAGGAACAGGGCGCAGCGCTGGGCGGCATCTCGGTGCCGCAGATCTGATTGGGCTGATCAACGGCGGATGTTGCGCCATTGCGATGGTTATCGGTCGCGCCGTGACGAGTCATACGAAACCCCGGATTGAATCGGAAAGTTGGACAACGGTCTCGGGATCGAGCGACCGATAGTGAACCTTATGACCATGCCGTCCAATCAGGCCAATGCGTACCTGCGCACGCAGGTGATGACCGCCAATCCCGCCGAACTGCGTCTCATGCTCTTTGATGGCGCGCTGAAATTCGGTGAGCAGGCGAAGGTCGCGCTCCAGGAGAGCGACTTCGAAGCCCTGTACGACGCGACGATCAAGTGCCAGAACATCGTCATGGAACTCATCAACGGTCTTCGACCGGAAGTGTCGCCGGAGCTGTGTGAGAAGCTCTCGGGCCTGTACACGTTCATCTATGGTCGCCTCGTGCGCGCCAGCACGGAACGTGATGTGACGCTGCTCGATGAGGCGCTCGAACTGCTGCGGTATGAACGCGAAACGTGGGTGCTGCTGATGGACAAGTCCACGACAACATCTGACGCCGAGCCGCTGGCAAGCCTGAACGTTTCCGGCTGACGGTCACTCCGACGCGGCAACGCTCTCGACGAGTTGCTTGCCTTCGGATTCCCACCATTCAATCGTCTGACGCAGACCCGTCTCAAACGATGTCGGCGCGGTCCACTTCAGCAGATCGCGAGCGCGGTCAGTGTCAAGACACCGTCGCGGCTGACCGTCGGGTTTCGTGTCGTCCCAGCGAATCTCGCCCTCGAATGACGTTAGCTTTGCGATCAGCTCCACGAGATCCTTGATGGTGATCTCCATGTTCGTCCCGAGGTTGATGGGCGTCGGATCATCCATCGCTTCAGCGGCACGAAGAATGCCCTCCGCCGCATCGTCGACGTACAAGAACTCCCGGCTGGCGACGCCTGTTCCCCAGCACATGATGTGATCTGCATTGGCGTCGCGTGCGGCGATGCACTTTCGAATGAGCGCGGGGATCACGTGTGAGGTCTGGAGATCGAAGTTGTCGTATGGACCGTAGAGGTTGACAGGCAGCACGAATGACGAAGCCAGACCGTACTGACGCTGGTAGCCGTCCAGCATGACCATCGCGGCTTTCTTGGCGACGCCGTACGGCGCGTTGGTTTCTTCGGGGTAGCCGTTCCAGAGTTCTTCTTCACGGAATGGAACGGGTGTGAACTTGGGATAGGCGCAGATGGTCCCGACCTGGACGAATTTCTCGATGTCCTGCAGTCGTGCGTGCTCAATGAGATGCAGCGCCATGGCCATGTTGGCGTAGAAGTACCGCCCCGGGTTCTCCATGTTCGCGCCGATGCCGCCGACTTCCGCGGCGAGGTGCAGGACCACGTCCGGCTTCATGTCGGCGTACACGCGCACGACGTCCGCTTCTCGCGTGAGGTCATAGTCGGCACGACGAGGGACGAGGATGTCCGTGCAGCCGCGCAGACGCAGACGTTCGCAGACGAATCGTCCGAGAAAGCCGGCTCCGCCGGTGACGAGAACCCTTTTGCTGCTCAGATCGGTGGGCATTCCGCTACACTCCTCCGTTCGGCGTGGCATCATCGTCGATCCGGACCGGTGCGACCAGTCCGCAAGGCAGACGCATCGACAATTCGCCATTCCGCCCCGGAATCAGGGATTCCGGGGAACCCAAGTTGTTCGGGTGGCGTTGTAGTGATTCAGTTCGTCGGCCGAGTCGCCGACCAAGAGTAGATCCCACGAGTTCCCCTAACGCACCCCCACGGACCCCGACCCGACGGGTCGACTGAAGACGGACAGGACGATGAGCACGACGAACAAGCGAGCGCTGATTACAGGCATCACCGGGCAGGACGGCAGCTATCTTGCTGAACTGCTGCTGAGCAAAGGCTACGAAGTGCACGGCATCATCCGCCGGTCGTCGAGCTTCAACACGCAGCGCCTGGATCACATCTATCAGGATCCACATGACAGCGGCGCACGACTGTTCCTGCACTACGGCGATCTGACCGACGCCAACGACCTGACCAGACTCATCCACAAGGTTAAGCCGCACGAGGTCTACAACCTTGGCGCGCAGAGTCACGTGCGCGTGTCGTTCGACATGCCGATCTACACGTGCGATGTCGTGGCGATGGGCGCGATCAAATTGCTCGAAGCGATCCGCGACTATCAGGAACTGACCGGCGACCAGGTGCGCTACTACCAGGCGAGTTCATCGGAGATGTTCGGCCTCGTGCAGGAAGTACCACAGCGCGAGTCGACGCCGTTCTATCCGCGTTCGCCGTACGCATGCGGCAAGGTGTTTGCGCACTGGGCGACCGTGAACTATCGCGAGTCGTACAACATGCACGCGAGCTCGGGGATTCTGTTCAATCATGAATCACCGCGCCGCGGCGAGACGTTCGTGACGCGCAAGATCACCCGCGCAGTCGGTCGCATCAAACTTGGCCTGCAGAAGAAGCTCTACCTCGGCAACCTGTCATCACAGCGTGACTGGGGTTACGCGGGCGATTACGTCGAGGCGATGTGGCGGATGCTGCAGCAGGATGAGCCGGATGACTACGTCGTGGCGACCGGGAAGATGATCTCCGTTCAGGACTTCTGCGATCTCGCGTTCAGCGCACTGGACCTTGATCCGAAGGACTTCGTGGAGATTGACCCGCGGTATTTCCGCCCCGCGGAAGTCGACCAGCTGCTGGGCGATCCGTCGAAGGCGAAGGAAAAGCTCGACTGGGAAGCAACTACATCCGTTGAAGAGCTCGCGCGAATGATGGTCGAAGCGGATCTCGAACACGCTCGACGAGAACGCACCCTGCGCGATGCCGGCCACGAGATGCCTGCCCTCACAGGACACGATCAGTAAACGCGAACGGTTACTGCTTCGGCAGATCGGCCCATGTCGTCAGATCAAAGGACCATCGCGATGTCGCATCGCGCCACGGCGCCGTCGGCAGCGATGTTGACTCCGTCGCCGATGTGTCAGCGTGCGTACGAACCACGCGGATGCGCGTCGGCGCGCCAGCGGTGGGGCTGAGCCATGTCTCCGGCAACACCAGTCGACACGACCAGCGCGCATCGCTGACCTGGTCACGACGGTGAATGCGCAGCGTGCCATCCTGTCCACCGTCGTACACACGATGCCACCCCGTCTCGGGGACCGTCAGAACATGCCGACGAACGCGATCGGTCCCGTCGAGCGCCGGCGTTTCGATGTCGACCGTCACGGTTTCCAGCCCAGTGATGCGCGAAGGTTCGCGGACCTTCTCCAACGCTCGATCATCGCCGCGCGATATGAACGGTCGCTCGCACTCAATGAAAAGCTCCCAGCGCCGATAGGCCCGACGCAGATGCATGCCCGTGCGGTGCGTTGATGCGAGTTCGCGCTGACGACCGTCCTGAACCTCGGCAAGCGTCAGCGGCGGACGGAATGGTGCGATATACACGCCCGGCGGCGCGACCTCGATCCGACGCGGCGCGAATCCGACCCGACGTTCGCGCCCATCGACGCTGACGAGCAGCACCTCGCCCTGCGTGGCGGGGTCAGGTCCGGTATCGACGACACCGCGGCCGGGCTGGACCGGCCGACGAATCTCAAAGGACGTCATCGAGAGCGGTTGAAGTTCGATCGCCAGCGGTACGCCTTCGCGTTCGCTTGCCCAACGAATCCGCGCAGTCGTTGCGCGAGGCGTGGGATTGACGATCGCGATCCGCACGACGGAAGGACCATCATCCTCTGGCCACATGAAGATCGGATCGACGCCATCGGTCCAGGCGAGCACATCCCGTGCGATCCGGTTGATCGCACGTTCCTGATCCACCATGAGTTCCAGCAGTTCCGTGGTTTGTTCGGGCTGTGCGAGCCAGGCGGCGAACGCGACGTCGTCATCCGTGCTGACGTGTGTCAGGAGGTCACGGCAGGCGTTGGCGACCCCTGGATGCTCTTCCCCGAGGCGATTCAACGACCATTGCCAGAGGGCGGCTTCATGTCGAGCCCACAGACCGCCAATCGTGTCGAGATGCGACGTATCAGGTGCGGCAAGACGGAGCCGGTCGGCCAGCAGGACCCATCGCCAGTAGGTGAAGGGCGAAATCGGGTCCGGTCGGTCAGGTCGCGCCTCGATTGGCATGGGCGGACCGTCCGGCAGTGGCGGCGGATCAACCCAAAGCGGCTCGAGCGTCTGTGAACCGAGTCGAATCGGACCCTCCGCATCCATGGGAAGCGGTGCCAGGAGCAGGAACCGGCTTGATGTGGACGCAAACGACTCGCCGTCGCGGATCGCTCGAATCGCAAGTTGGCGCGGGTTGTCGGTCCATCGTCGTTCGGAGGTCGCAGGTTGCGCGGTAATGACCGCCAGTCGTCCCTCGAGACGTCGCCCGTCGTCGAGGCGCAGATCGATGCGTGCGGGCAACGGTTTGTTGACGTCGACAACGACCGGTATTGCGAGCGATGTCCCGCGCGGCGCGATGGGATTCCGCGTGACCGCGCGAACGAATTGCGCGTGCGCTGACGATGCGCACACCATGATCAACAGAAAACTGACGAGCGATGCGCGAATGCGCGCCCCGACGATCAAGGCGCGTCGCCGCTCAACCGAAAGTACCTGTGCAGTCGTTGCCTTCACCACATTCATGATCACCATGATGGTCGGGCATTGCGAATCGGTCGAATGATCCGGCTCGCAATTCCCAATGAGTTTATCGGAGCGTCGTCAGCACCAACCGCTGACGGAGGGTTGAGATCACGATGATCAGTCTCGAATCGGGCGGACAGGTGTGCTTCACGATCGACCTCCCGGATGCGGAGGACGTCGTTCTGGTGGGCCGGTTCGCCGGCTATCATGACCAGCATCTGCCCATGCAGCGGATTTCCGCCTGCCGATGGACGATCCGTGTGCAGCTCGACGGCGGTGAATACGTCTTCGGGTACCTCGTCAACGGGGACCAATGGCTTCTGGACAGCGATGCTCACGGCACCGTGAAGACCGCCGAAGGCCGCATGATGAGCCGACTGTGGTGCCCGCCGCCATCGATCGAGCCAGATACGATCGCGGCGTGAAGCACCGACGCTCCGTCAATCAAAGCCCGGTCCGATCTCATCCGCCGCGGTGTCCGCGAAACCAAGCTCGCGCGCCAGTTCGGACAGCGGGTTCAGATGGCGGCTGACCATCAGCATCGACAGCCACACACCAATGAAGTTCAGCGACAGCCCCACGGTTACAACCGTGGTGAGGCTGCCGATCTGCGTCCGCTGTAACGCGATCAACCCGTACGCTGCGGACGCAAGAATGATGACGCTTCCTGCCGCCCCGATTAGCAGGGCGATGCCCGACCAGTGGCGCCACGATTCAAAGTGAAATCGATGGGCAAGGCGCCAGATCTGCGCGGTCGGTGCAAGCAGCAGGAACGATGGAATGATGATGATGACGAGATCGGCCGTCGGTGCGCTGATCGCGTTTCGGACGGCGGCGATGATGATCGCTGCGGCCACGAGCAGCGCGGTGAAGCCCAACCAGACCGTAAGGCGGCGCACAAAGAGGTCTGCGACCACGATGAACGCGAGCGTCGCGAGCATGGATGACAGCACTGCGGGCCCGATGATGGCGACTGCCACCCACGTGCCTCCGTTGATACCGGCGCCGGTGAAGAGCGCTCCGAGCACGCATGGCGTCAGGACCACGCAGATCAGGGGCATGTACACCATCATTCGCGCTGCGGACAGCATCATGCCGGCGTAGCGGAGGTCGAACGGCGCATCGTCCTCAAACACGCCGGCGGGCGCTTCGCCGCACTCGGGACAGGCCTCGTCGAAGGCCTGATGCGTGCGGTCGTAGCCGCACCACGGACAGGCCGGCACGGCGAGCGGCGTCTCTGGGGCATCGGGATGACTGGTGGATGAATCGTGCACAGCGGAAAACGAACGGTGGATGGCGTTCGAGCCATGTCACGTTCGGGCGGTGGTACACTACCCCCTTGATATCGTGGAATCACGTGAGGATGTGCCGAGATGAAGGTGATTTGTGACCGCGCCGCGCTCCAGGATGCGGTGAATATCGTCAGCAGTGTGGTGGTGAACCGAACGCCGACCCCGGTGCTGCAATGCGTCAAACTGGTCGCGAAGGACGGCATCATGATGCTGGCCGCCACCGATCTCGACGTCGGTCTGCGCATGGGCGTGGATCAGGTCGAGGTGCAGGATGAGGGCGAGGCCCTGCTTCCCGCCGACAAGCTCAAGCAGATCGTGCACGCCTGCGACGATCCCACGCTCACCCTCGAAACCGAACAACACACCACGCACATTCGTGGCGCGAACTCGCACTTCAAGGTCTACGGCTACGACCCGGCCGAAGCGCCGGAGATCCGCACGTTTGAGGACATCGCTGTCGACTGCACGCTTGAGTCCGGCGCGTTCCAACGCCTGATCAACCGCACGCTGTTTGCGGCGGCGGCCGAGCACAGCCGGTATGCGATCAACGGCGTGCTCATGGATCGCACGAAGCGCGGCATGCGTCTCGTCGCGACCGATGGTCGTCGTCTCGCGATTGCATCGGGTGATTGCGAGACCGGTGACGGCGAACGTCGCTGCATCGTCCCGACCAAGGCGCTGAACCTGATTAATCGTCTGGTGAACAATCCTGATTCGGTCGTGCAGATCGCGGTGGAAGACAATCAGATCATCTTCAAGGTCGGCGAAGGTCCGGACGCGGCGATCCTGTCGAGCAACCTCGTCGAAGGTGCGTTCCCACCGTTCGAAGATGTCATCCCCAAGGACCAGGACAAGCGCGGCACGTTCGCGTCGACCGATCTCACCAGTGCCATTCGACGTGCGGCGTTGCTCACGAACGAAGAGTCGCGCGGCGTGCGCATGAGCTTCGCGGACAACAAGCTCACGCTGACGAGCCGAGCCCCGGAAATGGGCGAAGCGGAGATTCAGCTGGACGCGGAGAAGTACGATGGCGATCCGCTGGAGATCGGCTTCAACCCGGGCTATCTCACCGATGCGTTGAAGGTGGTTGATGAACCGCACGTGATGATCGAATTGAAAGCACCGAACAAGCCTGGCGTCATCAAGACGGGCACGAACTTCACCTACGTGATCATGCCGGTGAATTTGCAGTAGAGCTTTGGGCTCTGGGCCATGGGCTATGAGCTGTGGGCTCTTCGTAGGCCGGGTTCTGCCGATCCCGGCTTCTTTGAATGCGGAATCACCGCGACCCACCAGCACACTTCGTACGGTGGGCTTTCAGCCCGCCATGCTCAATCCACGCCGACACTGCATCCTGTAGGGCGGGGGCTGTGCCACCGCCGTGTTCAATCCACGCCGACACTGAGCATGGCAAAGTGTCGGATCGACGAAGAACGCCGAGTTCCTGTAGGGCGGGGGCTGTGCCCCCGCCGTGTTCAATCCACGCCGACACTGAGCATGGCGAAGTGTCGGATGCGATATGAACGCCGAG
>JBCCFX010000036.1:0-23922 GCA_039029515.1 Planctomycetota bacterium | reverse complement strand
GGCGTCGCTTGATTTCGCCGATGCGACACTACACGCAACGAAGCGGTTTCCTCGTGAGTCTCGGTTTCTCGCTGATCAACTGAATCGCGCAGCAGTGTCCATCGCAGCAAATATCGCCGAGGAAAATGGTCGCTCGACTCGCCGTGATCGAGCTCGGTTCTTTGTAATTGCACGCGGATCAATGCTTGAGTGCCTACCGCTTCTCGAACCGGCACGCCGGCACAGCCTCGTCACGCAAGAGCGACATGGTGATTTGATTCAACAACTTGACGAGATTTCGCGAATGCTTGCCGGCCTGAGTCGCAGCCAGTATCCGCGCGATACGTAAATCACACGCGCCCTTCTACAGTCACTATTCACAACTCTCTCTCCTCAAGCTTAACGCACTACTTCCTTCTCACTTCTCTCTTCTTTCTACTCTCGACTCTCGACTCTCTTCTTTCTATTCTCTACTCTCAACTGCTTCCCCCAGAATCTCCAGCGCCAAAGGCCAGTTCTCCGCGTGTCCATCGCGCGATTGCTCGTTGACAAATCCTGAGTGCGTCAGCCGAACCTTCGTCGCATCGCCGTCCGGCTGAAGCTCAACACGAAGCACCGTCTCTGCGCCTTGCGTGCCGACTTCCGTGCCGTTGCCGGTCATCCATGTCATCTCGATAAGTGCGTTCTCTTGAACTTCGAGCACACGGCCGTAGTGCGGATGTCGTCCCCACTCATCGCGGTTGTAAAAGAAGTACGGGTGTCCCGGTTCAGGCACCATGATGAGCGTGCCCGGTTGCGCGAACCAGCGATCGAACTGCATCGTCCACGCGGCAAAGACCTCCTCGGGTTTCGCCTGAATCGTGTGCTCGCATGTCATGGCCAGCGGCCGGTCAGCAAGATCAGGTCGTGGTACTGCGCTCATGGAAACCTCCTTACGTGAGCTTGAGTATCGCAGATGAAATGGAATTCGACCTGCAATCCAGACGCATTTGCGGCGTTGAGTCCGTATGAATAAGGAAACTGCGATTTATATGTGGTTCGTCTGCACCTGCTTGATCGTCGCCCTGTCGGGCCTCACGAAGGTTCGCGAGGCCAGCGCCATGCTGTCGGCGATCGATGACGCCAGCAATGCGACTCCCTTCCAGATGAACCGCGGTGCGATATTCACCGAAAACGAAGCGATCGCGGCCGCACTCGGCGATTTGGTGTCTTACCTGATCGCCGCGATTCAACACGGTGAAATCCCAAGCGATCTGATCACTGAGAACGACCAGCAGCGCCACGCATTCTTCATAGCCACACTGCAGCGGCTGAAAGCCAGATCAGACTCCGCCTGGATTTCCCCGCTGGTGTTGAAGTCGTTCTCGCCTGACGGCGATGAGACGTTTCTCATCACCATCGCGTTCATGCGTGCGCAGGATGACCGCTCGCAGATCAACAAGATCATTGAGTTCCATGCGTATCCACACAATGGCAGCTACCGATTCCGAAGTCCATTCGATTATCGCACACGATCACTCAACATCGAAGACGTCGTAGAAGTGCGCTATCACGTGCAAAGCTCGATTGATCGTGCGCACGCCGAAGCATTCGTTGAATTCAAGCGCGAATTCGAAGCGCGTCTCGGCATGCAAACAACGAACCTCGACTACTACTGCTTTGAGACGCTGGATGAACTGCTCCGAGCGTATGGCATCGTGTACGACTGTGGAAAGTGCAACTGGCTCAAAGAAGATCTCGGGTTCATGGATAACAACGGCCGCGCATTCATCACCGGGACCGGCAATGAGCGTTTCATATTTGACTACCTCGTCGATTACATGAGTCACTTCTGTGATGACGATGAAGATCTCTATCCGCCATTCGTGATCGGGATGGCCGCGTACTACGGCGGCTACGGACTCAGTGGCGATGATGTCGAAACCCTCAAGGCGCAATTCCGCGCTGAGCTTGCCGCTCGCCCCGACATGGACTTCCTGGAAGAGTTTCGCAAAGGCAGGCAGTCATCAATCGAGCGACATTTCACGTACTTCGTGATCAGCGCGTTTCTCTGTGAAGACGTGCTTGAACGCCACGATTTCGATGCCGTCATGAGGTTAGCGCGCACTGGTCGCTCTGGCGAACGGTTCTTCACTATGCTGGAAGAACTGCTTGAGATCGATGAGAGCAACTTCCATGCGCACATCGTCGAGTTGATCCGCGATGACGCTTGACGCCGCGGAAGCGATCACGACGAACGTCGACGAGTCGCTTCCGGGCAACGCCTATGCCTGCATCGCGATCGTTGGCATCAGTGGTCGATTACCACCTTGCCCATCGCACGGCCACTTTCGAGGCGAGCATGCGCTTCGCCGGCCTCTTCGAGCGCAAACTGACTGTCATCCAGCACGGGTCGCAGATCGCCTGATTCCACGATCGCTGTGACATCGCGCAGGATCTCTGCATGGTCTGCCCTCCTATAGTTATGCAGCATCGGAATCAGCATGAACACAACGTGCAGTGAAAGCCCCTTGAAGTGCGCCACCGAGAGATCCAATTCGCACATCGACACCGTCGATGCGATCTGGCCGTTCAGTGCCGCCGCCTCAAACGAGTTGAGCATGTTGGCACCACCAACAGAATCGAACACGACGTCGAAACCAACACCATCTGTGTGTTGTTCGACATACGAGGCAACCGATTCAGTCTTGTAGTTTATGCCGGTTGCACCCAACTGTTCGATCAGCGCGAGTTGTGGATCGCCACCGCCGGTGGCATAGACATCCGCGCCGAAGTGTCGCGCCAGTTGCAGCGCCACATGACCGACGCCACCTGATCCACCATGCACGAGTACGCGTTGCCCGCGCGTGATGCCAGCGCGTTTCAGGCCTTCGTACGCAGTGATCGCGACGAGTGGCAGAGCCGCGGCTTCGCGCATGGACAGGTTTTTCGGCTTGTGCGCAATGAGATCGCTATCGGCCACAATGAAGTCAGCCAATGTGCCGGGCAAATCGGCAAGTCCACCGGCACACCCGTAGACTTCGTCGCCGACCGAGTAACCGTCCACGCCTTGACCGACCGCGTCAATGGTCCCTGCGAAGTCCATGCCAAGCAGCGCCGGCGTCTCCGGTGACAGCGGCAGATCAGGGCCCATTCGACGGATCATCGTGTCGACGGTGTTCACGCTTGATGCCGAGATCTTCACGCGAACGTGGCCAGGCGTGACGTCCGGCGTCTTGATGGTTGCGCTTTCGAATACGGCGTCTGCACCGTAGGCATTGATGAGCATTGCTTGCATGGTCAGGGTCCTTGAAGGTTGGCTGCGGGTGGTATGGCGCGAAACGTTGGTGGCGATTATTGGATCTCTTGCACCTGCTCGACGAGGCCGTTCCAGTTGCGCTGATTCTCCAGCTCGAATTGCATGCCCTGCTCGTCGGCGATCGTGAACCGCTTGATCGCGGGCGTCTTGCTCGTCGCTTGATAGAGCCAGTACGCTTCCGCCCTCAAGGCGTCCGCGATCGGCTTATCGATGGACTCGTACACAGCTTGTTTGCACGCGTTGATCGACGCCGCGGGGAAGCTCGCAATTCGTCTGGCCAACGTGTCGACATATTCGTCGATCTCGTCGGCGTCCAGCGCCTTGTTGATTGTGCCGTACGCCTCCGCCTCATCTGCAGTGAAATCGCGCGCGCTGAGGATGATCTCGAGCGCACGTCCGAGCCCGGTCTGCCGCGCCATCCGCGAAGCGCCGCCGCCACACGGCAGAATGCCCATGCCGACTTCCATCTGCATGAATTTGAACTTGCCGCGCACCGCGAATCGCATATCACACGCGAGCGCGAACTCGTGTCCACCACCGCGCGCAACGCCTTCCAGTTTCGCGATCGTGGCTTGGGGCAGCTTGCTGATGCGTTCGAGGATCGACTGCAGATCCAGCAGTTCGACCTCATCGCGAGCAACCGACTCGGTCGACATGTCCTTGAGAAGGTTCGTGTCGTAGTGACACACCCAGATCTCCGGATGCGCCGACTGGAAGATCACGACCTTCGTCTCACGATCACGCTCGAGCCGCATCGCAAGCCCGTTCAGGTCAGCGAGCATCTCCTGGCCTTGCACATTGACCGGCGGAAAATCAAAGGTGACGGTGAGGATGGCGCCATCGCGCTCGATTCGAAACGTCTGGTACGAGTCGCCCATGTCGGTCGCTCCTTGTTCGCGTGCAATGAACGGGTCGCCGGGCATCATTGCCGCGGTGAACGACGCAACCTTAGCCTATACAGCTATCTTGACAAGTACCTACAAAAATGTAAGTATGGGAATGTCCTCATGAATCGGAGCCCGCAGTGACACGGAAATACAACTGGAAGACTGGCTGCGACGTCGAAGCCACGCTCAGCGTCATCGGCGGACGATGGAAACCGATCCTTGTGTGCCATCTCCTCGGCGGCCGAAAGCGATTCGGCGAACTGCGCCGCCTGACCCCCAACGCCACCGAACGCATGATCATCCTTCAGCTGCGCGAGTTGGAAGCGGATGGCGTCATTGCGCGACACGTCTTCGCGGAGGTCCCTCCGCGCGTTGAATATGAGGTCACGCCGTATGGCCAGTCGCTGGAACCGATTCTGGTGTCCATGCAGGCATGGGGGCGCGAATTCAAGGCGCGTCAACTTGCGAAGGAATCGAACACGAACGCGACCAGTCACGACGAGCCTTCGGCGCAACCTTGACGTAGCGTGAATGCACTCGTCCTTGCACCGTGCGGCCTAGAATGAGTTCGTGTTCCCATCTCGCGGCATTCATTCCACGTGAACAGGATGCATGATGAACTTTACCGCCATTGACGCTCGCATCAGCGCATTCATGCGCCGCTTCGGACACAACGCGCTGCGCTATTCACTGGCGATCATCTTCGTTTGGTTCGGCATCCTCAAACCGATCGGCATTTCGCCTGCTGAACCGCTCGTCCTGCAGACCGTCGATTGGATGCCCATCTTCGAAGCCAAAACCTGGCTCGGCATTATCGGCTGGTGGGAAGTTGCGATCGGCGTGCTCTTCCTGTTCAAACCGACCCTCCGGTTCGCCATCGCACTCCTCGCGATGCAGATGGTTGGAACGTTCATGCCGCTGATCATGCTGCCGGACGTGACTTTTCAGGATGGACGCATTCCCTACGGCCTGACGATGGAAGGACAGTACATCGTCAAGAATCTGCTGATCATCTCCGCCGCCATGGTCATTGGTGGCACGGTTCGGCGCACGAATTGAAGCCTCAGTTTGCGGCTATCGCCGAGCACGTATCGCAGCGCTCACCAGTACCAGCAGGCCGATTTTGGCCAGTTCCATCGCAACGTACAGATAGTGCAGGAGCGAGGATTCAGATGATGCACCGTTGATGATCTCCGTCACGCGATCATCCATCGTTGGGCGCAACCCGAAAATCTGCACCACGACAATCAACAGGACCAGGCCAATCACCCAACGTACAGCGCCGCTTGACCAACCCAGGAAGCACAGCGCACCGGCGAGCGTAAGTTCGATCCAGCCAAACACGCCGAACGTCGCGCGGCCCACCAGCAACAGCTGCCCGACTGTGAGGTCATCCACAAGAAATTTCGCGGGCGTGGCGATGAACGACACACCGATAATCACGCCGGTGTAGAACGTCGCGAGCCATCGCGTGAGTGCTGCGCGTCGTTTGGACAGCGTTGCCATTCGAGCCTCCGATCAGTCCTCATCATCGTCAAGCGTGCGGCGGGTGAACATGATCGTGCTGTAATCAAGACCATCCACTGTCACGCCGCAATGGCGAAGCATGTTCAGCACTTGCGCCCGATGATGCACTTCATGCTGGAAGAGTTGCATGAACATATCACCTTCCGTGGAGATCACTTCGGTCCGCGGACCATCACGGTGTTCCGGCCTGAACACGACGCGTTCGCTCCAGTCGTTCAAGATCGAGAATTCGCGTGCGATGTCATCCGCCTGCGCGGTCCACGTTGATTCGAGAATGTCGAACGCCGGCGGCGATTCATCCTGAATCGGCCACGTCTCGTACGCCGGCACATCCTTGTGCAGGATGCGCTGCACGTAGTACCACTCGCTGATCATGATGTGCGTCAGCGTGCGGGCGATCGTGCCAAGTCCGATCGGGAACTCCTGCTCGTACTGCGCTGGTGTCAGCGTTCGGACACCGTCGAAGACGCGCTTGCGAGATTGCACGAGGTAGTCGTAGGTTCGGACGTGGTTCATGGGAGCATTGAACCCGTTCGCGGTGTTCACGGCAAAGAGAACGCCGGCGTGGACACCTACCCGCTCGTCGTCGCCCCTGCACTCGCGGCACACTCATCATGATTATTCAACCAAATCGTTGAATATGGCTTGACGGCCTCAGTATCGGGCATATATTCAACCATATGGTTGACCAATCGCCCGATTTGAGCCTGATCTTCAATGCCCTCGCCGATCCCACCCGGCGTCGATTGCTTGAAGCTCTCGCGGCAGGCGAGCAATGCGTCACTGATCTCGCCGCGCCGTTCCAGCTCACGCTGGCGGCAATCTCCAAGCATTTGCGCGTGCTCGAGCGCGCTGGCCTGCTCATTCGTCGCAAAGATGGCCGCGTGCATCACATGCGGGCGAATCCGCGCACGCTCGACGCCGCCCGCGCGTGGATCGAAGCGTACGCCGCGCATTGGGATCACAGTTTCGATGCGCTGGATGCCATGCTCGCGAAGAAGACGCGCGAACTCATCGACCAGGCTGATGAACAAACCCGACGACTCAACCGAGAGGACTGACTCATGCCCAGCGACGTTGTAATTTCTGATGACCGACTCGAAATGAAACGGTTCTTCCCCTATCCGCGCGACCTCGTGTTCCGTGCGTGGGCCGATCCGGACATGCTCGCCCAATGGTGGGGTTGCCGGGAGACCGAACGTGTCACCGCCGAAATCGACCCTCGTCCGGGCGGCGTGTTTCGGTATCAGATGCACATGTCACATGGCGACATGACGTACGAAGGCGTGTACGACGAGTTCATCGAACCGGAACGCATCGTGACGCGCACCGAAATGGGCGCGGGAACCGAGTACGCATTCACGTCAACCGTCACCGTCGACTTCAAAGCGGTCGAAGGCGGGACAGAGGTCACCCTCACGCAGGTCGGCCTCCCACCGATGCCGGATTGCGGAAACATCATCGCCGGCGGTTTCACCGATGCATTCGACAAGCTGGAAGGCCTGATGACAACGGTGTGAAGTCGGCTCGTCGCGCGTATGGCGCGAGCAGGCAATCTATGCTCGCAGTTCGTGAGGAGCGCGCGAGACCTGATTCTCGCTGTTCGTGGCGTCATGCTGGCATCGACCAGTCAGTTGGTGAGCTTCCACGTCCACTCGGCGGTGTGTCGTCGTCATCGAAATCCCGATCGACGATGTCGGTCCAGAATGGAATGGTGCGGGTCGCACCCCATGGACGGCTCGAACTGGGAATACCGAACTCACGACGAAAGTAATTTGGCAGGCTGCTGCCATACACAATGATGTCGGTCTGCATGACGGAGAACACAGGATTGCCGCTCTCCGCCGGCGTCGTCGGTATGAACCGATGCGCGTACACCGGAAGAAGCGTCGGCGCAGCATCAAATGCGGCACGCACCACGAGCTCCGCCTCGCCATCGTCGAGTGGCCGGTCGCCCCATGCTGGCAGCCAGAATTGAAATTCCGGCTCCAGAACGTCGAACAGAATGCCGTCGATCAGCCAGTCCTGCTGGCGTTGAAAATCATCCGCGGTCAAGCCTCGCCACTTCGGGAATGTCGCCCCAACGGGAAGTATGCGTTCCAGAAGAGCGCGAAGATCGGGCGGAAAGCGAAAACCACATGCGTCTTCGATCGCCGCAAACTCATCGGCGGTGAGCCCCGGCGCATAGCCGTACCCATGCCGACCAAGGCCGCGAACAAAATCCGTCATGTATTTGTCAGTGAAGGTCACGAATGCCTAGGCGCTTCTCGATCATTGAAGTCATACTCTGCTGTATTGATAGCGTATTCCATGTGTATGAAGAAACGAAATCTGATTCGCTCATTGGCGTTAGCTTGAGACCATGCGAACGGCCCCATCGATTACGTATCGCCCGAGTCGTGTTGAAGGAATCGAAGGCGTTTCATCCGTCACGATCTACCCTGATCGCCTCGAACTCGACGCCACGAATGGAGTCGTTTGCCTTCGCTTCATCGACATGGCACGTTGGCCGTCACCGCGATGGTATTGGCGCCTGATCTGGCGACTTCGACTGCCACTCCGGATGCGTCGTTTTTCATTTCTATGCACTGACGTAGTCGTTGGTGATCGAGACTGGTTTCATGATGGCCCCGACATGTACTTTCGCTTCGACGCCGAACCACCAATCACGATCTACATGCCTGACGATGAAACCAAGGAATCGTACGGCGAAACACACTTCGTCCGTACCCAAGAGATCATGAGCAAAGGACGCTTTATGACATTTGACCTTGGCTGAATGACTTCCAGGACTCGGGCACGCGCATGTACCCAACCCTTCCCAACCTGTTTGCCCTCGGCGTGGATGGACCCATGCGGATCTACCAGATCTACCTCGCGCGAATGCCGCGTGGATGGGCCAGCGAAAACCCCGATGCCGACCAGATCGTCGATGCGACCGAGCAGATTCGCGCGTACAGCGTGGGGACCGAGCATGAAGCCTTTGCTCCCAGTACAAGCATGCATGCGATCTATGCGCTTATGACGGTCGGGCGATGGGAAGATGCGTGGGCGCTCTGCCAATCGGTCAATGCAGACCGGGATCGATATGGAATCTTGGCTGAATACGACGAATCATTCATGGCTGTATACCGAGAGCTCCCCATCCTTGTTCAGCTCGGTCGCGCCGCCGACGCCGCCCAGACGATGGAGCGATTGCTCTCCTATGCTCTCGACAATTGGGCGTCTTCGTACCGATTCGCACCGCTCGTCATTGAGACGCATCACACCACGCCAAGTCCGATGCATGTGTCACTCGAGTCGATCTACGCGGCACTTGATCGCGATCTATCGTCCTGGCTCGACTGGCCACGATTCGTCGACAAGTTGCATGACATCCATGTCAGCATTGGCGGCGTCGATCGCGATGAACTTCGAGCGAATCCCGCGTTGCTCAAGGATCTCTTCGATCGTGTACGTCAGCGCGCTGACGAAGGTCGAGATGGCCTGACTGACGAGGAAGCTGACTTGATCGAAGCCCGTCGAGAGTCGAAGGAGGAAATACGACAACAAATCGCCGCAACCGAGCCGAGCCGGCAACGGGTTCGAGCCCGAGTAGACACGCAACTCCGTCTGCACTTTCCGTGGATGTTCGAAGAAGACGGATGAGAACAAGACGCCGACTGTATCGCACATCCCCGCGTCGTCAGTCGCTTTTCCCTCTTCGCTTTTCCCTCTTCCCTTCCCAATCCCGCTCGCTGGCGCTCGCGGCTCGCAATAAGTCGCCAGTCGCTAGTCCCCCGTCGCCAGTCGCTCTTCCCGCCCCCGCTTGATCGCCACCGCGACCAGCGTCAGATCAGCCGGATTCACGCCGGGAAGCCGCGCGGCCTGTGCCATCGTGGTCGGCTGGAATCGATCCAGCACTTCCTGAGCCTCGGAACGCAAGCCGGTCACATCGCGGTATGACATCCACTCGGGAATCGAACGCCGTTCCGCTTCGCGCTGCCGTTTGATCTCCGCGCGTTGCCGGACTATGTAGCCGTCGTACTTCGACTCCACGATGATCCGATCAATCAACAAGGCATCGTGCGCACCGTTGATGTGCGGCAGGACATCCGGTCGACCGACGTCCGGCCGCCGTGCGAATTCCGCGAGCGTTTTGCCATTGACTTTGGTCTTGCGGAAGTGCGCGCGCAGATCGTCGAGCGTGCGCGCACGATCTTCGAAGGCCTGAAAGCGCACATCGTCAATCAAACCCAGATCACGACCGTTCGGCGTCAGCCGCGCATCGGCGTTGTCCGCCCGAAGCAGCAGCCGATGCTCGGCGCGACTCGTGAACATGCGATACGGCTCGCGCGGCGTCTTGGTCACGAGATCATCCAGCATCACGCCGATGTACGCTTCATCGCGGCCGAGCCGAATCAGCTCTTCACCACGACTCAACCGAGCCGCATTCAGGCCCGCAACGAGGCCCTGACCGCCCGCTTCCTCGTAGCCGCTCGTCCCGTTGATCTGACCGGCGAGGAAGAACCCGCGAATCCGTTTGGCCATAGCGGTGCTGTCGATCTGATGCGGCCAGACCATGTCGTACTCGACCGCGTAACCCCACTTCAGGATCTCAGCCCGTTCACAGCCGGGCATGCGATGCACGAGCTTCTCCTGCACGTCGGCGGGAAGCGAGGTCGAGATGCCGTTGCAGTACACCTCATTCGTATGCAGGGATTCCGGCTCGAGGAATACGTGATGACTGTCACGATCCGCGAAGCGCACGACCTTGTCCTCGATCGATGGGCAATAGCGCGGGCCGGACTCCGCATCGATGTCGCCGATGTACATCGGCGCGCGATCCAGATTCGCGCGGATCACGTCATGGACGTCCGGCGTCGTCTCCGTCACCCGGCAATCGATCTGTGGCAGCACGGGAAAACGCGAACCGATCATCAATGCCGGCGTCATGTCGCTGAACGGAATCGGTTCATCATCGCCGATCTGCGGCTTGAGTGAATCCCAGTCGATCGATTCCCGCGCGAGACGCGGCGGCGTGCCGGTCTTCAGTCGACCGAGTTCGAACCCAAGGTTCTTCAGCGTGGCAGAAATGCCGACCGCAGATCCTTCGCCGACGCGACCGCCTTCGGCCTTGTCTTCGCCGGTATGCATGAGCGCGCGCATGAATGTGCCAGTGGTCAACACAACGGCATCGGACAAGAGAACCAGTTCTGATTTCGACACCGCACCATCCGGCGCATGCGCGGCGTAGACAGGCTGTGCGCGCATTGTGTTCGTCGCGTTTGCTTCGATGGCACGCTCGTCGGCGACAACAACGCCTGCGCCTGCCGGCACGCGTACGCCGACGACACGACCGTTTTCGACGACCACATCATCAATGCGACCCGCGATGACATCGATGTTTGCTCGCGTCGCGATCAGCCGCTGCACTTCAGCGGCATAGGCGTACTTGTCCGCCTGCGCGCGCGGGCCGTGCACCGCAGCGCCGCGCGAGGTGTTGAGCATCTTGAACATGATGCCGGTGGCATCGATCGCGCGTCCCATGATGCCGCCGAGGGCATCGATCTCGCGGACCATCTGCCCCTTGGCGAGGCCGCCGATCGCGGGATTGCAGCTCATCGTGCCCGTTTTTGACGGATCCATTGTGATCAGCGCGACGTGACCGCGATCGCCGAGGACGGATGATGCCGCCCAAGCCGCTTCGGTGCCGGCATGACCGCCGCCGATCACAATGACGTCGTACCGTTCGCGCATGGGATCAGGATAGGCCGGTCCGGTCACGGCAGCACAATGAGATCGCTCCGAATCGGGCCGAAGGCCGGCTCATCGCTCCAGCCGCACGTTCGAATGTCGAGCGTCGCCGGATCCTGCGTGGACACGCGAACGGGCACACCGTTGAGGCGGGCGTCATAGACATCATCACACTCGGGCCGACATGCGATTCGAATTTCAAGCCGGTTGCCGTGCAGGTCGGTTGCGACCAGCGTGATGGTCTCCGCGGTTCGATCGTCAAGAATGAACTCGCTGAAGACGAAGGGATCGAGCCGGTGTGGCGCCGTGCCGGGCAGCCCGCGCGCGAATGCGAAGCCGATGCAGCGGGCACTGCGATCCCGCGATGCACGGGCTTCAAACAGTTGGTAATACCCGGCCGGACACCCGATCATGCCGGCGGTAGCTGCGTTGATCTCAATACCGCGGAGCCGTGTGACCCGTCGATCATCAAATGCGATGTCGGTCACGCCATCGATGATGTGGCCGCCGGGATCGATGGTCCGCCGATTGTCATCGAGGTTGCCATCGCGCCGACCGTCAAGCGCTCGAACGGACAGATGAATGGTGCGAATCGCGTGCACAACGGTGATGTTGCCATCGTCATCGGCATCGAGTGGTTGTTCGACCGTGTGACGCTGGCCACTCGGGATCACCGGCGTAGTCTGCCGCCATGTGCCGAGCGGCAACTCCGTGAGATCGTTGGCCAGGACGTGGACTTCCGCCGCCGCGGGTCGGGATCCCACGTTGACGACATCCAGCCGAACCACCGGCGAGCCGAAGTCGCGATGGGTGCTGACGGCCTCGATCCTGAGATCAGGGCTACAGGCAGCGAGAACCGGGATGAGGAGCAGGAGGGATCGAAGCATGGCTCTTGGCTATTGGCTGTTGGCTGTTGGCTGATTGCTTATGGCTCATGGAACCCCAGATCCTACCCTGAGATGCCGGGAAGCGGGATTGAGCTTTGGCCCGGGTTTGGGTATCCTGCGGGGCTCACCGGAGATTCAGTCATGAGCGACGTCATTGCCCCGCAGAAGACCGTGACCTTCACGATTACCGAGCAGCCAAAGCGCGATGCGGATAAGAAGACCATCCAGCGCCTGATGCGCATGCAGCCGCACGTGCAGAAGGGTCTCCGGAAGCTCGCGACGAAGCGTCGTCTGCATGACAACCACACGTACATTCGTGCGGGCGTCGAGTGGGTGAACCGCAAGAAGACGACCAAGCTGGTGCGTCCGGACAAGGGTGAGAGCTTCACGCTCTTCGTCACGCCGCAGATCATCCCGGACATTCGCTCCGTCGAGAAGTTCCTCGACGCGAAGGCCGGTTGATCCCACCGCTGCACGCTGCATCGTCACACGTTTACTTTGATTCCGACAGGACGAGCACACGACGCTCCGTTGTTTCGCTGCGCGCACCCGGCAGCGTCAGCAGCACCGCATTGTCGCCGGTGGGAACGACGAGCGTCGTCTTCAATTCACGTTGCTGTTCGCCCGGTTCCTCGAAGCGCAGATGCAGCGCGCCGCTGAGGCGGCCGCTCGTCGTGTCATTCGTCCAGTTCATCTCGACTGATGCGTGATGCCCATCGGTGTCGTTGGTATCGCATCGTGCGGTGTCACCGAGTCCCGAGAGCAACGAGCCTTGCCAGACTAATTCCGCCCCATCGACATCGAGTAGCGCATTCAGCCACGCACGATTCGATGGCGGCGGCCGGCGCACCAGTCGGCGAGCCTCTGCTGCGGGCACGTCGACGATCACCACGGTCGTTTCCACCATGGATGGCTGGAAACGACGCAACTGACGCAACGCATCTGCGAAATCACGATGAATGCTCGGCGGTGCCGTGACGAGCAACACGCCATCGCGCTCGCTGATCTTCGCCTGCGATCCGCCGAACTCGACCCACGCTTCTGGATCAATGTGATACGCCAGCAGTTCCATCAGCCGAATGGCAGGCGTCAATTCGCGCTCAGGCTCAGCGGCCTCCGCGGCCGATTCATCATCCGCCTCGTCAGGCATGTCATCGATCGCCTCGCCCTTGCCGTCATCAATGAGCGGGTCATCATCGAGCACATCATCCGGGACGTCCGGCTGCGCATCGTGGAGGCGCTGAATGCTCGCATCGTCATTGATGAGATCTCGGATGTCATACGCCATGAGGACCGCGCACTTGCCTGCGCCGGTCGGCGACGTCATCAGCACCTGACCATCCGTCGCTTCAATGACAGGCCGATCGAACTCATCACCAAGCTGCGCGCAGATGCTGTCCAGCACAGCAGCGATGGTCATTGACCCCGATCGGACGGTCACCCAGTCATCCGGATCGACGAAGATTGCATCGAGCGCGTTCCAGTCCGCCACGATCGAAATGCCCGATCGTTCGGTCATGTCGTCAAGGATGTCAACCAACGGTGTTTCCTCATAGTCGACGCGAAGAATCTTCGAATCGAGCGTCTGCAGCAGTTGGACCGCATCATCGATCGGGCGCGCGGGCGCTGTCGACGATGCCAACACCAGCGTCAGCATGGCGAGGATCAGACCGAGACGATGGATGGATGACATCATGCTCGCTGGTACCGCACGGCAATCGACGGGATGCATGGATCGAAGTCGATTCAACGTCGTGGCGAATTTTTCGTGGATTCGATGCTCACAGTTCCCCACCGTGCGCCTCCTTCTGTCTGGTTCGCCTCATCACAATGCAACCTTGCACAGGAGAAGGCTCATGCGACCTCACTTCGTTCCCGCCCTGGCATGCATGCTGGCGCTCTTTATCGTTACAACGGCACATGCCGGTCCGCCGGCGGTCTGTCATCCGATCGATATTGGCGACGCAACATCACTGCCGATGGGTCAAGGTCCGGTCCAGCCGGATAAGGCCTACGATCGCGATCGGTTGATTGCAGACACGCTCACCATACTCGATGAGAGCGATGATCCACTTGTGCACATTGAGACGCTTCGGCGCGCGACCGTCTATGTCCGAAAGGATCGTCGACAGGCCAAGCGTCTTCTGGAAGCCGTGCTCGCTCGAACGCGACCCGAAGGCGCTTCTGCCAATGCGCTCGTGTGGCTCGACGCCGGATTCCTCGCGCAGGCCCTTCGGCAGGGTGAAGTGCGCATCGACAAGGATCTGGGCGCGCGGAAGAATATCACCGGCTACGCGTGGATGCACAAGGCGATCGAGCTTGAGCCGAATGATGCCCGATACGAGTTTGCCGCCGCAATCGTGACCGTTATGGACAACTCGCGCCTTCATCGCTCGCACGTCAAGCGAGCCAATGCACTCGCGGAAAAGGACTCGCTCGTCGCTCGCAATCTCGCACATCATCAACAGCAGTATTGGCACCACTTTCGATGATTAGTTCGAAGTCGGTACGATTGTTCGGGTGAACGATGACCGCGCCCGGCACCGTCAACTCGTCATCGCCGCACGATCAGGGGATCGTGCGGCGTTTGCGCAGCTCTACACTGTATTCGCACCGATCGTGCATGCAGTGTTGCTGTCACGCCTCTCACCTGCCGATGCTGATGACGGCGTGCAGGATGTCTTTGCCCGCGCACTCGATCGACTGGAGCAACTGCGTGATCCGGATGCATTTCCGGCATGGATTATGCAGAGCGCACACCGCCATGCGATGCAGCACTATCGACGCCGGGCCGTCGAGCGCGCCCATGAGACGACCCTTCGTTCGTGCTCGAACCGTCCGGACGATTCATCATTTCCCGCCGATCGTGAACAATTGCTGGCCGCCGTTCGCGCACTGCCTTCCGGTCACGCCGAGATTCTTCTGATGCGATTTGTTCAGGGACTATCGGGACCTGAGATTGCTGATCGAACCGGGATGTCGCACGACGCCGCTCGCAACAAGCTCATGCGCGCCATCGCACAGTTACGAGAACGCCTGTCACCACGGGAGTCGTCATCATGACCATGAACGATCCCATCTGGACTGGCGTTGGCGACTTGGACAATGACCTTCGCATCCTCGAATCACAACTCGCCTCGCTGCGGTTCAATCCCACCGCGGACTTTGTTGAACAGCCATCGCCGCGCACCCATCGCGCGTGGCGCTGGGCGGCCCTCATCGTGGTCGGCATCAGCGCCGTGGCAACATGGTGCAGCTTGCCTGATCCGGTCAGTTGGCGATTGATCCCCACCACTGGTGAGACTCGCGTGAACGGCGTTGGCGCAACAACGCCCGCGCGACTCTATGCAGGCGCAGCAATACAAACCGGCGCCGATGGCATGTCGCAGCTCGATGTCGGCTCGATTGGCACGGTGCTGATCGACCGGAACACACAACTTCGCCTTGAGCGTGGAGCACGGCAGCGCGAACACCGTCTGACGATGACATCCGGCCGACTGCTCGCGCAGATCACTGCACCGCCGCGGATGTTCGTGATTGAGACGCCCGCGGCGACGGCGGTCGATCTCGGCTGCGCGTACGAACTCGAGTATCGCGATGGACACGGTTTTCTTCATGTCACTGCCGGATGGGTGCAACTCGTGCGGACCGGTCGCGATGTCCGCGTCCCTGCAGGCGCGCGGTGCGAACTGACATCCAGCGGACCGAGCGTCCCCTACGATCCGGCAGCGCCGATCGATTGGCTCAATGCACTGCGTACGCTGCTTGATGATCCGAGGAATGACGATGTACTCGCGACGGTGCTGCGCACGGCACGACCGCGCGATACGCTTACGGTGTTTCATCTGCTTGAGGTCGTGCCTGATGCTCGACGCGTCGACGTTGTCGCCGCGGTGCGCAAGCACGCTGAAATCCCGAGCGATGTCGATGTCGCGGCGATTCTCGAACTCGATCGCACGGCCATGCAATCATGGTGGAATGATGTGCGTGCGACGTGGACCCGATTTCCAACCGATCAGCCTTGAGCGCGAGCCAACGGCACGAGTTGCTGCGCAATCGGCGTGAGCGGCGCGGGGAGATCATCGAGCGAGCACCAGCGACGATCGGCGTATTCATCGGTCGGCGGCTCAGCGTCTGCACGTGTGACATGCATGCGATAGACGAGTTCCCAACAGCGCAGCACATTGTCGTAGACGACAGCGAGGGCGATCGGTGGCGCATCGAGCGTCAGTCCGGTTTCCTCGTAGAGTTCAGCGGCGATGACATCGACGGGTGCGCGATCGGGCTCCACGGACCCGCCGGGAGCAAACTCCCATTGGTGCGCGTAGCTGGCGACATACGCCGCGCGCTGGCCGAGCAGAAACTGCGCGCCATCGGTTGTCAGTCCCTTCACGCCGAGCGGTCGAACACCGAGATCGAATTCATCGTCCTGCACCGCGAAGAATCGATACGCACAATCAGCAACATGAAGCACAGCACTGCTGTAGCCGTTGCGATGAACGCCGATGACGTGACACAGCCGACCATCGAACAGCGCCGGATTCACGTCGATTGCGTGGGCCCAGCGATCATCGATTTCGTCCATCAGGGCGCGGTCGGGCACAAACGGTTCATCGACGAATGACAACGTGGCGGGACGACGCAGATTGATGCACCGTTCCGCCACGTCGTTGTCTCCGTGATCGCGCGTTGATCAGTCGCCGAACTTGATGCCTTGCGCGAGCGGCAGATCGTCACCGTAATTGATGGTGCAGGTCTGGCGTCGCATATAGGCTTTCCAGGAATCGGAGCCGGACTCACGTCCGCCGCCGGTGTCTTTCTCGCCGCCGAAGGCACCACCGATTTCCGCGCCACTCGTCCCGATATTGACGTTGGCGATGCCGCAGTCGGAACCATCAGGCGAAAGGAAACGCTCGGCCGATCGGACCGAGTCCGTGAAGATCGCGCTGGACAAGCCCTGGTCAACTTCGTTCTGCTGCTCAATGGCGTCTTCGAGGCTATCAACCTCGTGGATGTACAGGATTGGCGCGAACGTCTCGTCCTGAACGATCTTTGGCTTCGCCCCGCGCGGGACGCGGATCAGCGTCGGCTCGACGAAGAAGCCCGGCGTGTCCTTGAAGCGTTCGATGCCTGCGGTTCCACCGGCAAGCACGTCGCAACCTTCGGCCTGTGCCTGTTCGATCGCCGCGTGCATGCCATCGACCGCCGGCTGATTGATCAGCGGCCCCATAAGCGTGGATGCTTCCATCGGATTGCCGATCGGTACGGTCTTGTAGGCCTTCGTCAGGCGTTCGGTAATGGTGTCGACACAATCCTTGTGACAGAAGAGTCGACGCGTTGACGTACAACGCTGACCGGCGGTGCCGACGGAACCGAAGAGCACGCCGCGGACGACGAGTTCCATGTCTGCGTCGGGCATGACGATGATCGCGTTGTTGCCACCAAGTTCGAGCAACGTGCGACCGAGTCGACCCGCGACTTTCTCACCGACGATGCGACCCATGCGGCAGGAACCGGTCGCACTGATCAGCGGCAGGCGACGATCGGCGGTCATGGCTTCGCCGATCTCCAGATCGCCACCAATGATCAGTCCGAAGATATCGCACGGATCACCATCGACCGGCTGGAAGATGTCCTGATTGCGCATCACATCGTGCGCGATGTTCGTCAGTGCAATGGCGCACAGTGGTGTCACAAGGCTTGGCTTCCAGATATTGGCGTTGCCACATACTGCGGAAACCATGGCATTCCACGCCCAGACGGCGACCGGAAAGTTGAACGCGGTGATGATGCCGATCGTGCCGACCGGATGCCACTGCTCGTACATACGGTGCTGCGGTCGTTCGCTATGCATGCTGAGACCGTAGAGTTGCCGGGAGAGGCCAACGGAGAAGTCTGCAATGTCGATGCATTCGACGACTTCACCGATACCTTCGGGACGAATCTTGCCCATCTCGAGCGTGACGAGTTCGCCAAGCGCATCCTCGTGCTCGCGCATCGCCAGGCCGATTCGACGAACGATCTCACCGCGTTTGGGCGCGGGGAGACGTCGCCACTCGCGCTGGACCTTCATCGCGCGATCGACCAGCGCATCGTAGTCAGCGCGCGATTGGAGTCGCACCGCGGCGAGCGGCTGACCATCGGCGGGGTTGATGGACACCACGCAGTCATCGCCGGCCGAGGCGGGATCGACGACGCGAGGATCGGAAAAGACATCGACGGATTCAAGTACGTTCTGGCTCATGGCGCACAGGATACTCGATCAGCCTTCCGCGGGAACCATCGTAAAGCGGTCTTCGCCGAGAAGGTTGTCCCATCGCGCACGGGCCGTCCGCTCGGTCGTTCTGAGGGCATGGGCAAACATGAACGAACAGGTGATGACCACCGCACCGACGATCAGCAGGATGCCGGTGAGCCCACATAGTGACAGGCCGATGGCCATGAACGCAGGCGTCGGATTCCCGGCCAGCGCTTGGGGCATGAAGATGACGAGCCCGAAACCGCCGACGCCGATGAGTAAGGCGATGATCGCGTACGCGACGACCGATGCACCAAGCGTACGGGCGAGTCTCGGCTGCCCGTTTCGGCGAATGATCTGTGGCAGGTAACACCCGAAGGCAATCCACCCGACCGTACCGGCGAGGCTGATGATTGCAATGATCACCGAGTACGCCGAGACCATACTGCCGCTCACGCTGCTGACGCCGAACACCCCGGCCTGCACAACACCTGCAAGCGGTGTGCTCAATAAATCTGCGCACACACCGAATCGAGCGATTCGTCGAAGTGGTCCTTCTTCCCCCACCATGAATTCGGGTGTGGTGACGAGCCAGATCCCCATGACATAGACGAGCACTGCCGCCAGAAGCAGGATGCCGTAGAGCAGATACGTCAATGACATGCTCATGCCAAACCGACTAATAAGAAACCCGATGACGCTCCCAAGCAGAAGCCCGAAAAAGAGCATCACGGTCAGACCAACCGAAAGTAACGTCATGCCGCGCCGAAGTCGTCTGACCCAAACAGGATTGGCTTCGACCAGCGCGGCCGATCCTTGCGACATGCGGTTTGGCGTTGCACACTCCGGGCAGACGCCACTGAGCGGTTGACCCGAAAGGTCGTAGCCACACGCGCGACAGATCGCGCCGCGCGGCATCATGACAGACGCAGCCGGGCGACCAGTGTCAGTGGGTTGATCGGTCGAATCGCTCATGCGTCCTCATCAGGCTGAAAGAGTGCATCATCCATCGACGCGATCGGTTCGACGGAATCAAAGGTCGTGTCAATCCGCCCCATCATCTCGTTGGACACACTCCAGACAAACGGCATACGAGCACCGTTGATCTCACGGTAATCGGAGAATCGTGTCACGACCGGTAGAGTGCCCAGCAGTGGTTCGATGAGATCCACCCGCATGGACAGCAGATCACCGGTCTGCGGATGCACGATCACGGTGACATCGGGCACGCCGTCCTTGGCAAGGCGGAGTTGCACGCCGTCGACGTCCTCGACCCGTTGCATGCCCAGAAGCGTGATTTCGTCGAAGTAGGTCGACCAGTCGCCGAACAGAATCAACGGATGACCCGATTGTGACTGCATGAACCGTTCGTTCCGGAGCACTTCGGTCGGCGTGTTGGCGGTGACCACCGAGGTCCGGTCACGACCGATGACCTGACGATACCAGCCGAACCGGCCGAAGTCGGCATCATCGCGCATGCGCAGATCGGGGGCCACTGTCCGCGTCAGATGACCGCCCACACCTGCATGCGCGAAACGCATCGTTCCTGTGGCGCGGAATGCACCAAGTCGTTCGAGCGCGGCAACGCTGTCGGCACGCATCGCCATGACATCCTCAACGGACGGCAGCGATTCATTGACGCCGGCGATGCGCATGAACTCCGTTTCTCCGCGCGGAGAGCGAAGGACCGCCTTGATCGAACCATCTGCCTCCGCTTGCGAGAAACGAATCGAAACGGCGTCAATGGCTCGGAATGTGCGCCATCCTTCATTGTCGGGTACGTGAAGTTCGTACACCATCTCGCCCGGGATATCGACGGCGAGACGATTGTTCTGCACGAGCACATTGACCAGCGCATTGTCATCGTACGAATACGCGCCAAGCAACGGCGTCAGCTCATCGAGTGGAATCTCAGGCTGAATGGTGTAGCCCACGCGCGGCATTTCAAACGTCATGCCCGCCTGATGGATCGTCAGACCGGCAACCTCATCGCCATCGTCTTCGAACGACACGCTGATGGGCAAGCCGTTCGCAAAAGCACGCAGTCCGGCGTCGTCCGGCGGATTGAGTTCAAAGATGGTCTGACCCGGGATGTCGACCGCAAGCCGATCGTTGCGAATGAACACGCGAACCCGATCGCCACGAACGGACGGGAGACTCGAGAGGTATTCGCCGACCAGACGTTCATCCGCGGCATCAACCTGCACCGCGACGTTCTCCGTGTCATCCGAATCACCTCCTGCGTCCAGGGCGTTCAGGACGAGCGACGGCAGTTCATTCGCGAAGGGAACCGCCGGCAGATTGGCGAGCACGACGTATCCGACCTGATCATCGGGAAACAGACCAACGTTGGCACCGAAGCCATCGATACTGCCATCGTGGGCGATCATCTTTCGACCGTTGTAGTCCATGATCATCCATCCGAGGCCGTAATCAACATCGGGTCCGATGGGCATGAACGCTGTCCACATGGTTTGCCAAGCTTCTTCGCTCAGAAGGCGCTGATCGTTGTACACACCGCGTTGGAGCGCACAGGTGATCCATGTTGACATGTCGCGCACTGTGGATGCCACGCCGCCACACGCACCGGCACGGTCGAGCAGGCGCATCGGTCGGTCAAGATGCGATTCCGTGTCCGCGTCCCAGACGTAGCCGGTGGCAACGTTGTCAGCGGCCAGTGCACGCTCCATGTCCACGAAACTGCGTGACATATCGAGTGGCGTGAACAATCGTTCGGTCACGAGTTCCGCCCACGATGATCCACCGGCGGCGGCGGCGATCTCGCCCGCCGCGATGTACATCACATTGTTGTACAGGAAGGTATCCCGAAATGGCGCCCATGATTCGGCCGTGATGGCCTGGCGCAGCATGTCTTCTCGCGGCAGATCATCGGCGAGCCAGAGCATACTCATACGCGTAAAGCCCGTGCGATGCGCAAGCAGGTCGGCGATCACGACCGGGCCGGTCTGGTCGCCGGTGATCGGCAGCTTCAAGTACGGCAGATGCTGCGTCACCGGATCGTCCCAGCTGAGCTTGCCTTCATCGACCAGCGTGCCCATGACCGCGGCGGTCATGGCTTTCGTGGTTGACCCGATGGCAAAGATGGTGTCGTCGGTCGCCGGTGCTTTGGTCTTCAGATCTGCGACGCCGAATCCTTCAGCGAAGACCACGTCACCATCCTGAACGATGGCGATGGAGAGTCCGGGGACATGATGTTCAGCAATCAAGGACTGCAATTCGGTGCGAAGGGAATCGAATTGATCGCCCTCCGCCGTCCCGGATAACGCGGCCACGGTGATCAAGGCCGCGATGCTGGCTCCGAATCGACGATTCGCGATGACACGGTTCGGGAACCGTTGGCCTACGAGATTTTGAATCATTCCAAGTACCTGTTTCTGGGCGAGATACCGGTTCAAGTGGACACGGTTCTCATCTAAACTGGGAAGACAACTGTCAGATTCCTGCGACTCAGCGCAGAGATGTAGCGGGCATCTCTTCGGGATACGACAACCATGAGTGGAGGCGAAACCTCATGAAGAAACTGAACCTCGTGGCCGCTGCTGCGCTTTGCGGAAGCTGCCTTGGCATCCAATCCAACGCCAATGCAGGCGAACCATCGGAAAGAATAACCGCTGAGACGTTTGTGCAACCGCCGGTGACGGCTCTGTTGAATTACGCGGTCCGATCGATCGACGGATCCGGAAACAATGTTGCCAATCCGAATTGGGGCGCCGCACACGAACAATTGCTCCGCAAGACGCCCATCGCGTACGGCGACATGATCTCCACCCCGGCCGGCGCCTCGTTGCCGAGTGCCCGGGCGGTCAGCAATGCCGTGTGCAACCAGTTGACGCCGGTGCCCAACCTGGTCAATGCGTCGGACATGATCTGGCAATGGGGTCAGTTCATTGATCACGATATTGATCTCACAGAAGCTCAGGTGCCTGAGGAATTCTTCAATATCTCTGTGCCGCTTGGCGACACTTTTTTCGATCCGGGCAATACCGGCACCGAAGAGATCACGCTCGCGCGCTCGGACTACGACATTCTCACCGGTCTTGGGCCTGGGAATCCTCGCCAGCAGGTCAATGGCATCTCCGCCTATCTTGACGGCTCGGTCATTTACGGCTCCGGCGCTGTCCGCGCGAATGCCCTGCGTGCATTCGATGGAACCGGTCGACTGAAGACCAGTGCCGGCGATCTGCTGCCGTTCAACGTCGATGGCCTGCCGAACGCTGGTGGCTCCAGCCCGACGTTGTTCCTCGCGGGCGATGTACGTGCCAACGAACAGATTGGCCTGACAGCCATGCATACCCTGTGGGTCCGCGAGCACAACCGCGTAGCCATGCAGTTAGGGGCCTCAAATCCGTTCCTGACTGAAGAATCGCTGTACCAGCTCGCACGCATTTACGTCGTCGCGGAACTTCAGATCATTACATACGAAGAGTGGCTCCCCGTCCTGCTCGGGCCGGACGCAATCCCGCCGTACGTCACCTATGACCCCGCAATCGACGCCGGCATTGCCAACGTCTTTTCGACAGCATGCTATCGCCTTGGCCACAGCATGCTCCCGAACGAACTCCGCCGACTCGACGCTGACGGTTCGGCGATCGCCGCCGGCCACCTCGAACTGCGCGATGCGTTCTTCAATCCGGAGCGACTGACTGATGCGGCACAGGGCGGACTCGAACCGCTGCTTCGCGGCCTGACCGACCAGAGCGCACAGAATGTTGACATGCTCGTGCAGGACAGCATTCGAAACTTCCTATTCGGCGAACCCGGGGCAGGCGGGTTTGATCTCGCGTCGCTGAACATCCAGCGTGGACGCGATCACGGTCTCCCGCCGTACAACGATGTGCGTGAAGCCTACGGTCTCGATCGCGCTGAGAGTTTCGCTGATGTCAGTGCGAACCCTGACGTCCCGGCGGCACTGGCTTCGGTGTATGCCGACGTTGATGACATCGATGCATGGGTCGGCAGCATCTGTGAAGATCACCTGCCGGGCGCCATGGGCGGCGAACTCGTGCAGGCCGTGCTGGTCGACCAGTTCACGCGAATGCGTGATGGCGATAGCTTCTGGTACCAACGAATCTTCTCCACGCGAGCGCTGCCGAAGCTCAGCAGCATTCGCCTGAGTGACGTCATTCGTGCCAACACCGATATCAGCGAAGAAATTCCGGATGACGTCTTCCACGTTCCGGCATTGCTGGCATCGTGTCCCGCCGACGTCTGGCCGGCACCGGCGGACGAAATCGCGGGCGATGGCACCGTTGATATCTATGACCTGATTGCAGTCGTCAACGCGATGGGTTCAGACACCCCGGCGTTTGACGTCGCACCTGCTCGCAAGGACGACGCGTCCGGCGATGG
>JBCCFX010000035.1:0-24651 GCA_039029515.1 Planctomycetota bacterium | reverse complement strand
GTTCTCCGAACCCGCCCTACAGGACTGATCCCGGCATCTTTTCGGGAGGCCCACGCACCCACCCACGCCTCCACCCTGCCTACCATGCTGGACAAATCGGCGGGACCCTATGGATCCGCGCCGGAGCGGCTGATCGGAATCCGCTCGAGAGCGGAACCGGGCAGCCAGTGGTCGGTATTGTGTGAGTTGAGTGCCGCGTGAGTGCGGTCGAGAGGTGTCGTATCCGGGCGGTCCGACGACCCGATCCGGCGGAAGAGAATCACCAAGGAGAATCCCATGCGCATGTTGCGTATCGCGGCGCTCAGCGTCGCGCTCGCGGCGGTGGCCCAGACCAACGCCCAGGACATCGAACCCATCCAGTTCACGCTCGACAACGGGATGGAGTTCATGCTCTATCCCCGCACCGAAGAGCCCAACATCATCGCCGCCGGCTGGCTCGCGAAGGTCGGCTCCGTCAATGAGCGTCCCGGCATCACCGGGATCAGCCACTACCTCGAACACATGCTCTTTAAGGGCACCGGCACCATCGGCACGAACAACCTCTCTGCCGACCGCGCCTCCCACAACGAACAGCGCGAACTGCAGGAACGACTTCTCGCGGAAGTCATCAACGTCCAGTACGACCGCTGGCGCCGCGGCGAGATCAGCGATCCGTGGGACGCCAACTACGACACCGACACCATGCGGGACATCCGCAAGGAACTGCGCGAAGTCGTCGATGCCCACAAGCCGCACGTCGAAACGAACGAGTTCGATCGGGTCTACACGACCAAGGGCGCATCGGGCATGAATGCCTTCACGTCGCACGATCTCACCATGTATTTCATCAACGTCCCGAGCAACAAGTTCGAGCTCTGGGCGTGGATGGAGTCCGACCGCCTTTACAACCCATCGTTCCGTGAGTTCGTCTCCGAGAACGGCGTCGTCATCGAAGAACGCAAGCAGGTTCTTGAGTCCACGCCGACCGGACGCATTGACGAACAGATCGATTCCGTCTTCTGGTCGAGCACGCCGTACTCGTGGCCGATCGTCGGCTGGCCGAGCGACATCAGCGGCTACGCCTACGACAACCTCACCAACTACTTCGACACCTATTACGATCCGAGCAACCTGGTCGGCATCGTCGTCGGTGACTTCGATCCGGCTGAGGTGAAGCCGATCATCGAGGAATACTTCGGTCGGCTGCAGACGACAAATCCGGTCATCCCGCCGGTCGTGACGATTCCCATTCAGCCTGCATTCGAGAAACGCATCGACGCCGAATGCGACTGCCAGACGCGCGTGCGCATCATGTATCCCGCGCCGCCCTTCAGGCACGTTGATGGTTATGTGCTCGAAGTCCTGACCGGCATCCTCAATGGCCGCACCGGACGTCTCTACAAGTCCATGGTCGAAGGCGATGAAATCGCCGATCAGGCCGGCGCATCGTACGGGCCGCGAAAGTACGGCGGCTCACTCGAGTTCACCGGCTTCCCCAAGAACGAAGCGACGACCGCGGACCTCGAATCCGCGTGGGCACGTGAAGTTGAACGACTCAAGACCGAGCCAGTCACCGAGCGCGAACTTCAGAAGATCAAGAACCAGACGATCGCTGATTCGTTCCGTCGGCTCCAGAGCAACTTCTTCATCCTCGTGCAGCTCGGCTACTACGAAGGTCTTGGTGGCTGGGAGTACATGAACGAGTCGCCCGAGTACATTCAGGCCGTCACGCCGGATGACATCATGCGTGTGGCGAACCAGTACTTCGACCACTCGATTCGCACCGTCGCCACCTACACCCGCGCGGAAGTCGACCTTGCGAACATGGATCCCGAGCTCGCGGCACTCACGCCGGAACAGCGTGAACAGGTCCAGATGATGCTCGCGCAAATGGCGCAGGCACCGATCGATCAGCTCAAGCAGGCGCTGCCCATGATGGAACAGCAGGCCGGCATGGTCCCTGCGGAAGACAAGCCTGCGTTTGAGTACCTGCTCAAGAAGCTGCGCGAACGTATCGAGTCCGAACGTTAACCAAGCACCCCCCGAGAGGAATCACAAATGAATACGATTCACAGCATCACGGGCGGCGCTTTGATCGCCGCGACCCTCGGCGTCGCCGCCATGGCTGACGTTCCGAATCGACCCGAAGAACTGATCTTCGCTGAACTCAACTTCACCCCGCCCACGTCGGGCGAATATCGCTACGAACTCCCCAGCGGCGTGCCGGTCTACATGGCACCGTCGAACGAGTTCCCGCTCGTCAACATCACCTTCAGCTTCAAGGGCGGCGCGTATCTCGTCCCGGATGACAAGGCCGGGCTCAATGGCATGACCGGCGCGCTGATGCGCTCCGGCGGCTCCGCCTCGATGTCGCCGGCTGAACTCGATGAAGAAGTCGCGTACCTCGCTGCGAACATTGCGACGGGTTCAGGCGGGACGACGTCCAGTGCAAGCCTCGATGCGCTGTCATCCAACCTGGATGAAGCGCTTGCGATCTTCATGGACATCGTCCGCAATCCGCGTTTCGACGAAGACCGTAAGCGCATCCTCGTCGAGCAGACCCTCGAAGGCATGAAGCAGCGCAACGATGCGCCCGGTTCAATCATGAACCGTGACTTCACGCGGCTGATGTACGGCGAAGATAGCTTCCAGGCTCGCGTCTCGACCGAGTCCACTATCACCAGCATCACCCCGCAGGACATGCGCGACTTCCATCAGCGCGTCTTCCACCCGGGGAATCTGATCATCGGTGTCTCCGGCGATTTCGAGCCGCAGGAGATGCTGAACACCCTCGAACGTGCGTTCCAGGGTTGGGAATTCGGTGACCAGATTTCCGATCCTCCTGCCTCCGACAATGTTCCCACGCCTGGCGTGTACTACGTCAACAAGGATGACGTCCCGCAGGGCATGGTTCGACTCGGTCATCGCACCGTCGATCGTGATCACCCGGACGCCATCAAGATCTCGGTGATGAACGACATCCTCGGTGGCGGCGGCTTTACGGCTCGCATGATGAACCGACTCCGCAACGATGAAGGTCTCACGTACGGCGTGTACACCTCCTTCGTCCGCCCGTCGTGGTATCCCGGTCACTTCCTGACGCACTTCTCCACCAGTGGTGAAACGGTCGCCCTCGCGCTCCGCATGGCGATGGAAGAGATCGACAAGATGCAGACCGGCATGGTGTCTGAAGACGAGCTCACGACGACGCAGAACTCAATGATCGAGACGTTCCCGCGTACGTTTGAGTCCAAGCCGGCGATGCTCGGCGTCTTCATCAACGACGAGTGGACCGGCCGTGATCCGAGCTACTGGACGACGTACCGCGACCGGGTCAAGTCCGTGACGCGCAACGACATCAAGAGCGTTGCGAACGAGTATCTGCAGCCGGACAACATGGCGATCCTCGTGGTCGGTCCGTGGGAGTCCATCTACACCGGCAACGTGAACGAAGTCGACCCGAATCGTCGCGCCTCGATGGCCGAATTCATCAAAGGCGAAGCAACACAGATTCCGCTTCGCGATCCGATGACCCAGCAGGAGCTTCCGGCCGACGGCGGCGAGTGATCACCTACTGACGACATTGATGTTCATACGGGCGGTCCATTCGGGGCCGCCCGTTTTCTGTTGCATGCGAGGGCGAATGCGAGCGTGCATCCTTGTAGGCCGGTCGCCGCGGCGAAACGGCCGACACGACTAGAATCAATGTCGAATTGTGAACGGTGTTCTGCCATGCATCCCCTACCAGCACAACCCGCGAGAATCCACCTTCTTGCAGCACAAGGGGCACCGACGGTCGTTGTCGTTCGTCGCAAACCAACACGTCGCACCCATGTCTTGTCATGGCATACGAAGTCTGATCAACTCATCTCCGGCTCCTGGTTGTACGGCCGAATCGAATTACAAGTCAGTGATGTGTCATTTGATGGCAAGTACATGGTGTACGCCGCACGTGGAAAGAACGGCAAGTCGTGGACCGGCGTGTGCAACCCTCCGTGGTTGGAGGCCATCACCGACGCCGAGTGCGCATCTCCATCACGCGGTGGCGGATTCTGGCACGACGCACAAACACTCATTCTGCAGAACTGGGAGGCGGAAGGACTTCCGTTCGACTGTTACACGCTCGATGATTGGTATCGTCGACTTGGACAACCACCGCATTACGATCCACTCATTGAGAGGTATGGCTGGAAGGACGATGGAGACTCATTGTCACTTCGTCCCGCACATGATCATACGGTCTTACGCTTTCGCGATGGGACGTACTCCATTGATGAGTTCCCAGACCTTCTCGATGAAGTCGTCGACAGTGCAGCGTACGATTCTGAGGGATCGCTCGTCTTCTCGCGATTGGGTGTTCTGACCAAATGCGAACCATCAGATCTGAAGCACGGCAGAACGACGTATTCGTTTGATCTGGAAACGCTGCCAGACGGAGAGCGTTGGTCAGGCTCGCCAGTACGACGATGATCGATGGGCAACGGCGTCGGGGACCCGGCCGACAAGACTGCATTGAGATCTAGCGTGACGTGATACACTTTCGCTCTGGAAACCGTGACTCAGGCTCCATCACGTTACTGAGGGTGACCGGACAAGGGGGAATCGCATGGACCGAACATCGATGGGTATGGTCGCGATGCTCTTCGTCGTGCTTGGCATCGCGCAACTGATGTTTGGCACCGATAGAACAACCTCGCGCCCGGAGCAACGACAGTTCATTGACCCGGATGGACTGAGCCGACGCGCGATGGCGGAGCTGCCCCAGTCATCGTCCGCCGGTCTCATCCTCTCCGTGGACATTCAGCGGCCAGCGTTCCTGGCGCAACGCCGTGGCGGCGTCACCGATGATGAGCTCCGACCGCTCCGGCATCTCAATGACGTTGAGTCACTGTTCATGGGCTTCAATCCCATCACTGACACCGGTCTCGCGCACATCGCTCATCTCACCCGGATGAAAACGCTTGGCCTTGCCGGCACAGCCATCACCGATGATGGTCTGTCACACTTGGCCGGCATGCACGACCTCGAGAACCTCATCCTCGAATTCACCACCATCAGCGATGAAGGCTTGAAAGAGGTCGCGAAACTGCCTCGCCTGCAATCGTTGTCGATGATGGATACCAACGTTCGCGGATCGGGACTTCAACATCTGGCCGACCACACAGCGCTCGAAGAACTGGGCCTCTCCGGCACTGGCGTGACATCGGAAGATCTTCGATGGCTCCGCAACAACACGGCGCTTCGAGACATCTCGCTTGCCAATACACGCATTGATGACCGTGCCGCCGAACATCTCGCCGCGATGACCTCACTTCGCTATCTGAAACTGGAAGGGACAACGATCGGAGACGACACGATCGCCGCCATCGCAGCGCTGCCTCACCTCGAGGAACTGAATATCGTCGGCACACGGGTGACATCCCGAAGCGAACCGATTCTGCGACAGATGCCTTCGCTCCAGTTGCTTCATTCGTGGGACACGGAATTGGGCGATCTCTCACTGGGGCCGTCAGATACGGCGTGGTGACACCATGTTCCGACGCTCAAAGTTTCGATTCCGATACGACCGACTGTCCGACGCCCAATGCGCACTTGCCGATCAGGCGGCTGCGCTCTTCACTGAACTGTACGGGGACCAATGCGCGTACGAGGTACATCCCGGGTGGACAGGGTGGGGCATCTTCGCGACAAAGAATAAACGGCTCGGTCTGTCATGGGTTGTTCGTCTTGAACCACTCGTGTTTTTCATAGTCGAGCGCCCAGGGGTCCGACCACCAGGCGAGAATATTGTGGGTTTGCTTGACGGTGACATTCTGATTCCGAAGGCACGGCCTGACGACTACGATCGTTGTCTGCACGAACTGGACAAACACGACATCACGAAGCAGGACTTCGACCGCTGGCTCTCGAAGTTCCCGAGGTACAACCGCTGACTGGGGTACAGCATGGCACAGAAAGATGGACTTCCTCAATCTGAGGAGAGCAAACCTTCGCTGCCATCTCAATCATCAGCAAGTCTCAGCGATGAAGGGACGGCGCGACTTGCGCGGCGGGAAGCGAGAGCCCGCGCGCGCGATGAAGCAATGCAGCCGTCACTCGAAGTGCTCCAAGCGGCGCTCTCACACAGTGGCATTGTCATTGACCGCGCGTGGGATCTGGTTCACTTTCACACACCGGTGACCAAGCAACTTGCGTTGATTTTGCTTGATGTACTCGATCAAATCGAGCACCCAAGAGTTGCCGAAGCGATTGTCCGAACCATCGGGACATCACGAGCCAAGATCGACGGACGACCGCTGACCGCCCTGTATGAGTCCACGAAGGAAGAATCGCTTCGATGGATTATTGCCGACGCTCTCGCCTTGGCTCGTCCTCAACACGTTGGCGACTGGATTGAACACCGGCTTCAGACAAGCGGCGGCGAACATGCGGACGAAAGACTGGTGCTTGCTGCGGCTCGGACACTGCCCGAGGATCGCGCCGTCCCACTCCTGATGGCGAAATTGCATCGTCTACCGGGTCATTCGGCCGTGGCATTGGGCGAGATCGCGTCGTCCACGGAAGTTATCGACGCGGTGGAAGCTCAAGTGTCGTCGGCCAGGACGTGGGAACGGAAGAAGATTGTGCAGGCGGTCAAGAAGATCAATCAACGAATCGAGCGAAAGAAATCCTCGTAGGAAGGTCCATCATCTTCCGCAACACTGAGACGTCTTTGTGGGGCGGTCGCCGCGACGACCCGGTCAGCAAGATTCGTCAGACGGACTACGAATAACGATCAACGACGGAGGCACGGCCCCCGCCCTACTCGTCGTTCTTCGCGCGATGGATCTCGTATTGCAACGCACGCATACCGTCACACGTGATCTCGCCGTGTAACGTCATCCCACACTTCTCGAGCACGCGGATCGATGCCGCGTTGTCCGGCAGCACTAACCCCAGGATGCGATCGAGTTCGAGTATTTCGAAACCAAACGCGATGCACGCGACGCACGTCTCCGTTGCGATCCCCTGCCCCCAGTACTCCGGCAGGAACCGAAACCCCACATCAACCGCGTTCAGTTCCGGCAGGAACTTCAGGCCACTGAATCCGATCACCACGCCGGTCTCCTTCAGCACACACGCCCACCGTCCGTACCCGACCGTGTCGAAATCCGGATAGTCGGCCACGGCCTGCCGGGCCTCGTCCAGTGAACGCAGTGGAGGCTCGCCGGTGAAGCGCATGACCTCGGGATGACTGTTCAGGCGAAAGAACGCCTCGCAGTCATCGAGCGTAAACGCGCGGTGCACGAGTCGATCAGTTTCGGGTCCGGTTCGATATGAGGCCATGCCCGATTATGACCAATCGCACCGATCAGCGTGCGATCCTTGAAGCGAGTTTCGGGATTCCGCCAACTGTGAGCAGGCCACCCTGGTCCATTGAAGGGATCTGGTCTGACAGGCCATCGTTCTTGGTTGCGACGTACTCAGCGCTTCAGTCGCACCGTCCGAAGACATTCAAGACCGCGAGCAGATCGGTGATGTTCACGACACCATCGCCGCCAATCGGTGCAATGTCACATGGCGAATCAACCTGACCGAAATCACCCAGCACCACAAAGAGATCATCGATATTCACCACGCCATTCCCGCCGGGCGGCGCACAGTCCGCAAAACACGGATCAGGCTCACAATTGTCCGGCTCACCATCATTGTCGTCGTCGAAGAGAACAGGTTCTCGCATGAAACTGATCGACACGTCGACATTGGATCCCGCGCATTGCACCGTACTGACGTTCGTCGCCTGTATCGTGAAGTGGGCAAGCCCCGATGGCACAGCCGCGATGAACTCTTCGGCCGTCAGCGTGACAACCTCGATCGAGTTTCGATCTGCACAATCAAAACCGATCGTAAAAAGATTCCCGAGCTGTGTATCGTTGAGGGATACCGTGAGAAATTCGCCGCTACTGCCAAAATCACCCCGTGCTGAGAATTCAAAGATCACATCCGAAACTGGGATCGAATCAAACGTGAGGTCGAAGGCAAAGGGTGGCGGTATCACATCAAAGCAGAACGGCCCCGCTGACACCTCCACCAGTGGATCGAGATCACATGAATCCGGAATAGCGTTGGCGTTGCAATCGCCGTCCTGTGGATCGATCAGATCGCAGGCATCAGGGATGCCGTTTGCATTGCAGTCAAGAGCCAGTCCGGCCGCCACTTCGCACTCGTCGCGAATTCCATTTGCATTGCAGTCATCGGCATCGCCGCGGGCAATGTCACATTCATCCGGCACCGAATTGCTGTCGCAATCGTCGGTAATTCCAAATAGGATTTCACAGGCGTCACCGACGCCATTGCCGTTACAGTCTTGGACTGGAACGTCCGGACCATCAAACTCATACGCTCCGATGTCAACTCGGCACGCGACGACACGGCTTGCGCCATCAAGATCAAGCGCCGATTCGTCATAGGCATCGGGGAACGTACCAGCGTTGATCAGCGGGGATACGACGGACGGCTGAAGTTGATCGTCGATTGATCCCGGGACCAGATCAAACCCGAACTCATCGACGAACTCCGGATTGCCTTCAATGTTGCCGGCACCACGAAATTCGTCCAGACCGTCGATCAGGCATGACGTGATCGTCACCTCGTCTGTTCCGGGTTCGATCATGATTTGCGAGCACTCAGTGACCAAGAGCCCTGCCGTATTCTTCCAGAGCACACAATTCTCGATCCGCGTGGGATTTGATCCCGACACCTCAATGGCCGCATGTCCCGGTGACATTTGATTTCGAACGATCGTGCAGTTTCGTAGCGTGGTGCCACTAAGGCCCGACACTCTGATGGCACCCGCGCCATTTGTCGCCACATTGCCTGAGAAGATGGAATTCTGCACAACGTTTCCGGTACCAGATGACCACAACGCACCAATGTTCTCACTGACGTTTCCGACTAAACGGCACCGGTCGATGACGCAGGATGATCCGATACTGACGGCGCCGAAGCCAGATCGCGATGTATTGTCGATGCAGTCGACGTTCGTGATGACGGTGTTTCGCACGCTGATCGCGCCGAAAATGTCGCCGGAGTTGCGCCGGAACACACTGTTCGAGATCGTCCCCGCATCCAGGTTACCGCCAACACCGCCGACACCATCGACCCCGATATTTCCTTCGAACACACATTGGTCAATATTGACACACGTAAAACCAGACTGCGGATCATTGAATAGTATTGCGCCCATACCATCCATCGCAATGTTGTCTCGAAACGTTGAAAGCTCGATGATGGTCTCGCCGCGTTCGACGGAAACAGCCCCTGCGATTGAGCCACGGTTCGAATTGAATGCACACGAACGAACGCGCGCTGGTGCCTCCAATTCGATGGCCCCGACGCTGAATGTTCCGTCGAAATTTCCGTTGTGCTCAAAAGTACAATCTTCAATGATCAGGCTTGGCGGGCTATTCGGCGCGCCACTGGTGCGCAGCGCACTTCCCGCCAAAGTGCCATTACGCTCAAAGATGCACGAGCGAACCAGACCTCCCGTCGGCGCGAGGAAGAGTCCACTGCCTTCATTATCCGTAAATGAACACTCGTCCACGAGGACGTCATCGCCCTGAACAAGCAGTCCATGAAGGCCATGACCAACCTGCCCGCTAAATTCGCACGACAGGACCTCGACATGAACACCCGCCACACGCAGCATGAAGGAATCATTTGTCATCAGGTCGCGAGAGTTGTCCCGCAACGTAATGTTGACGCATGTCACGGTGTCAGTGCCCACCCCAATGACCAAGCCCTCTTCCGACACTTGATTCCCGTCGACTAGCACGTCCTCGACGAGGAATGTTCCCCCGTTGATATCGGTCGCTCTCATTCGAACCAGATTGCCGCGAAAATTCGAATTGTCGGTGAGACGGCATCGGCGCATCGTGCACTGCGGTCCGCCGTACTCCAACACCGTTTGATCCAGGAATGACGTTCCATCACCGTTCGAAACACCCGAGAGTGTGAGGCCGTCAAAGACCATCGGCTTCGACGCAAAGAACCTGCACAGGAGGGCCGATGCATTGTCAGTTCGATTCACGAACCCGGGCAGATCATCATTGTTGACATCGCCCGACAGAATCGTCGGACCAGCCTCAAACGTCCGATCTTCGATTCGCAACTCGTTGCCGGCAAATCCGCCATAAATCGACACGCCGTCTGGGAGTTCAAAGCGAACGCTCTGCGGCTCTGATGGGATCGACCGGACCGTGGGCACGTACGTTCCCGCCGCCATCCAGATCTGGTCGAATTGATCGATGCCATCGGCATTGATCCTGTCAATCGCCTGCTGCAACGTGACGTATGGCGATTCCCATGACGTTCCTGTTCCCGCGCCAGGTCCGTTGGCGACGACAAAGAGTGCGTTCTCCGGTGTTCTGCCCGCCGTAGCAAGCGTGTCATCGCGGGCATCAACGTAGTCGTCCATGTGCGCCTGCTGCCCGCACGCCTGATCAACAGCTATGCCGAACAACACTGATAAAAGAGCGATGTGCAGACACGGAGACACAATCGATAGACCTTTGCGATTCCATACGCCGACGAAGCGACTGCTGGCACGTTGCGGATGGATCGGTTGTCGCACCGTCATGGACCTCCCTCACCACATGGATCGTCTGTGCATGCCGTGCCGGAGCCAATGAACGTGCCTCCAGCAAATCCACAGAATGTCGGCGTAAGCTGCAGGCAACCTACCGAAGTACAACAGGCGCCGGGCTCTTCCGTACTGCACGTCGCAACGAGACACAATGCACCAACGCCTTGGAACTCGCCGCCCATCAGGATGCAGTTGGCTTCTATCTCGACGACACATGCATCGCCCACGCAACATGCGCCGAGCATGTTGACGCATGGATTCGGCATACAGTTGGTGTTGTCTCCCTGTGGTACTCCTCCGTTCGACAGGCATGACCTTGGATCCACGAAGGAACACGCGCCGTCCGCGAAACAGCACGCAGCGAACTCCGGGCAGAACACGGCTTCGCACGGTATGAATGCCCCTTGCGGTATCCCCCCGAACGCTTCACAGGAATCGGCGTCAATCACGCCACATTCGCCGGTTACGAGACAACAAGCGCCAGGCGGCGTGAGGCATGGGTCGCATGGCTGGCCCCGACTCTGCGGAATCCCACCTGCAAACGTGCAATCATCTGGCAGGATGAACTCACACGAACCATCGTCAAAGCAACACGCACCCGGTATCGGACGGCAGATATCCGGCTCACTGCAGATTGTTCCTTCGCCACCAAATGTGCCACCCGCGTCCAGGCAATCACGATTGTCCAGGAACTGACACCCCGCCGGGAGGCAACAGGCGCCAAACAGGGTCGGACACAGAATGTCGGCACAGAGCGTCCCAATGTCCATGGGCACACCGCCGACGTTCATACAACTCTGGACGAATACGTTCGAACATGCGCCGGACGGGAGACAACATGGCGCGGTCAGAATCGGTGCCTCGTCGAATTGCACACGAAGTCCGGTTGTGCCTGTCTCACCGTCAACTAAGCTTCCGATCTGGAGGAGGTAGTAGCGATCCATTGTGACAGTTGATTGCAGGACCACGCCATCACTGTCATTCCTTCCCTCGCACACGTCAAGGTCACACGAAAGCGTCAGCAGCGAATCACAAGAAACAAGGCTTGAGTTCGTGTACGGGCCGTAGATCACGACGATGTCGTCAAAGGTCGGCGGTTCGAGACCAGTCAATGATGGACATGTGGACACCGACATGATTCCATCCATTGGCGCCCGGACAGCAACCCAGATATCATTGAACACCGGTGTCGGATTCGCGACTGCGCAGCTTGGGAAGTCCACGATGACCTCATCTGTCGTCGCGAATTCCGTCGACAACATCGCAATTCCGCTGCCATCGCTGATGATGCCATAATCGACGAATTCCTCGCACTCGTCGAACAACGAGGCTGGGAGGCAATCGCCCTCAAGCGACGCCTGAATGCCCGCTTCATCGATGCGCTGCGCCGTATTCGGGCACGGACAATGCGTCACCATCCCGATGAATGCGCCATCCTGAAGGACCAGTGATCCGGCGCTACCCCCAGCGATATCAGCGGTGACATCAAACATCTGATCACCGATCGATCCAATAGTCCCGCCTGCGACTTGAAGCGTCTGTGATCGCGCGCACTCTTCATCCAGGCCGTACCCTGCCACGAGGACATCAGCGCCTGGAAGGGGCGGCACGTCCGACGGCACATGTACAACGCCATACCGATCGACTGGCGATTCGAGCTCTCCGTTACGCCCCAACGTGACAACGTTCCATGAAGCGCCGGGACCGTCATTGCGCCGAACCTGTGCCAGCACGGGGAATTGATCGTCGACGGACGGATGCACGACGGAACAGTCATTCTGACTGGGCGGTACACGGAATTGCGCCACGGCGATCTCAGGCACAATGGAACACGCACCGGCCGCGAGGACGCAACTCTGCTCGTTGTACACGATGCCCGTACAGATGGTCGGAAGAAATCGGCAGACGCCTTCGATCTCGCTCGGAAGACGATCGTCTGTCTCACCGCATTGTCCACATGGTGGTTGATCGGCGCCGTTGAACGAACTCGCCGTGGGTGGTTCCTGGATCAGGATGCCAGCAATGTTAACGTGGTTCATGCCCGGACCATTGCCCACGAGTTCGACCAGCAGTGTGTCGCCATTGAAATATGCGCTGGTGTGATTCCAATCGCGCATGCCACGGGCATCCAACACTTGAATCTCGCCATCCACGAGATTGGTCACCCTCACGAACGCGTGCGGCGCAAGGACGACCTGACTAAACACAAGTCGCAGCGAGACCGAGCCCGGCACATGAATCGCCTCAGCCCAAAGCGTCTCAAGGCCTGAACCGGTGGGCGTCTTTGATCCTGACGACAACGAATGTGCGATGACACGCGATCCAGCAGCTTTGGCCGCACGTATGACGTTGTCGGCCGACAGCTCTGTCGAACCAAGCACGGAATGCCCGTCAAGCAGGGCGACCGTCGCACAGACGGCCCCGCACATCCATCTTCCCCTCATTGCACGCGCCTCATAGTGCTGCCCCCGCTGTCGTTGCGCCCCGCACCTTCATTGTCCCGTAACGTCATGGTTCGTGGAACAACTCGATTCTAAGGAGCATGTGAACAACGACACAAGGATCCAGTTGCAGAATCGGACGGACAGATCATGTCACGTTCGCAATCGTCGCCATGGCACTTTGCAGGTCCTACCGAGCACAGTGGCGGACCACAATCACCTTCCCGCCGCCGCGACGACGCCAAGGTTAGTATTTCCTTATTTCACTGGAATGCCGGCTCGCTGAATCCCAAAATAGGGGTGAAGATGTCCTGCAAGGCCCAAATCGGCAGGAAGCGTTGCTCCGGGGTCAGGTTGTGCTTAATCTGAACTTAGGGCTCACCTTTCCCTGACGCAGGCCGCCGATGGTTCCACAGGACATCGAGTCAACGGCGGCCCGGGTGCATGACGATGCTTTCCGCGGTCCGGCCGCATCCGTCACCCCCGCTGATGCGAAGCCAGGAAGGCGAGAACGACGATGAACCTCAGCAACAAGACACCATTCACATCCCGCGGCGACCTGCACGTTCATTCGAAGTACAGCGATCGTCCCAGCGAGTGGATCCTCCGCCGCATCGGCGCGCCGGAGTGCTTCGTCGAGCCAGCCGCCGTCTACGAGCGCGCCATCGCGCACGGGATGGACTTCGTCACGATCTCAGACCACAACGTCATCGACGGCGCGCTCGAGATCGCACACCTGCCCAACACGTTCATCTCCTGCGAAGTCACCGCGCACTTCCCGGAAAACGGCGCGGGCCTGCACATCCTCGTGTCCGGCATCAACGAGAAGCAGTTCGAGATGATCGACCGGCTTCGCAAGGATGTGTATGCCCTCCGCGAGTATCTCGTCGACCAGGACATCGTCACGACCCTCGCCCATCCGCTGTTCCTCGTCAACGGCAACCTGACCATCGATCAGTACGAGAAGACGCTGATCATGTTCAACCGCTTTGAGATCATCAACGGCACGCGCGACCCGCGCGCCGGCCAGCTCGTCAAAGCCGTTCTCGATGGCCTGACGCCGCGCGACATGGAACGCCTGATCGACAAGCACGGCATCGATCCGATCGGCCCGAATCCACACCGCAAGGCCTATACCGGCGGCAGCGATGATCACTCGGGTCTGTACACCGGCAGCGCCCACACCGTGACGCCGACGGCGACGTCGGTCGAACAGTATCTCGATCATCTGCGCCATGGGCGCTGCGAACACGCCGGTCGATCCGGCACGAGCGTGCACCTCGCGCACTGCTTCTACACGATTGCGTACGGCTACTACAAGCAGCGTTTTCTTGGCAATGCGGATGCGAGCAAGAGTTTGCTCGGCAGCATGCTGCGACGCATGCTCGAACCGAAGCCAGCGCCGAAGCGGCTCAGCCCGCGCTACACCGTTCGCAAATACGTCGGCAAATACGTCTGGCGACAACGCAAGAAGGCGATGAGCGATACCGAGCGCATGCTCGTTGATGAGTTCACGCAACTCCTTGCAAACGATACCGTCACGATTGGCTCGAATCCGTCGGGTGAAACGAGCGCGACCGAAGCGTTCGAAGTCTCATGCAAGCTCGTGCACGGTCTCGGCTCGGCATTCTTCCGACGATTCACGGAGCAAGCTGCACGCGGCGATCTCATCAAGAGCCTGGAAGCGCTCGGCGCGCTTGCACCAGTGGCTGCCGCCGTCACGCCGTACCTCGCGGCGTTCGCGACACAGCACAAGGATGAGCGATTCGTCCGCGAGATTGCGAACCACTTCCCGTGGACACAGGATCATCTGAACCGTAGCCAGCGACGTGGATGGTTCACCGATACGTTCGATGACGTCAACGGTGTTGCCCGCACAATTCGCAAGCTGTCATCCGTCGCTGCCGAAGATGGTCGTCCGATGACCGTGATGACGTGTGTCGATGATCCGACGCGCGGCGAATATGACCTGAAGAATTTCGAGCCGGTCGGCCAGTTCAAGCTGCCCGAATACGAGATGCAGCGCATCAGCTTCCCGCCGGTGCTCGAGATCATCGAGTACGTCGAGCGCAAGCAATTCGAGGAGCTGATCATCTCCACGCCCGGCCCGATGGGCCTGACCGCCCTGCTCGCGGCCAAGCTGATGCACTTGCGTACGGTCGGCATCTACCACACCGACTTCCCGAACTACATTCGCGAGTTCACCGGCGATGCCGCTCTGGAAGCGATGACGTGGCGGTACATGATCTGGTTCTTCAGCCAGTGCGATTCGGTATTCGTCCCGAGCGAGTACTACCGCCGGTATCTGGTCGAGCACGGATTCGATCCGAACAAGATCTCGATCCTGCGCCGCGGCGTCGAAACCGACCTGTTCAATCCATCATTCCGAACGCCGTCGTTCTGGACCAACCATGGCGGCCGCGCAGACACAACGACGTTCACGTACGTCGGCCGCATGTCTTCCGAGAAGAACGTTGAGTTGTTACTCGGCGCTTGTGAGACACTGGCGGAGCAACGCCCGGACTGGCAATTTGCGTTCGTTGGCGATGGTCCGCTTCTGGAATCGCTTCGCCGACAAACGCGGCATCGTTCGCAGATTCTCTTCACCGGCAATCTGCACGGTGAAGATTTGTCCACCGCGTACGCATCCAGCGATGTCTTCGTCTTCCCGTCCACGACCGATACGTTCGGCAACGTGGTGCTTGAAGCGCAGGCATCTGGCGTGCCCGCTATCGTGACCGATCGTGGCGGCCCATGCGAAATCGTTGGGCAGAACAACTCAGGCATCGTCTGTGATGTTTCGAACCCGAACGGCGCTGTCGATGAGTTGATTCGCGCCATGATCGAACTGGGCGACAATCCGGAGAAACGGCGCGAACTCGGCCAACGAGCACTCGAGAATGCATCCACAATGTCCTGGCCTTCAGTGCTCGACACCTTGTGGAACGTAAATGAGGACGATGGCTTCCCGACAGCCACATCGGATGCAGTGCCGCGCATCATCGATCCACGATCATCTCAACCGTCGTGATGCCCATTGTGGTGGCCATGATGATGACTTTGGCCACCGCCTGATCCAGGTGCTGGCAACGGCGCGGCCGGCGGTGTGATGACCGTCGCGGTCGTTGCATCCTGACGCAATTCCACGACCGCATTCATCGCCACATCGCGATAGCGCACCGTCTCGCTCGCACCAGGCCAGCGCACTGTCACTGCTTCAATCGATGTCGCATCGCCCAGGCCGACTTCGGTCTGGAGCGAGGAACTGCCGAAACTTCCGCCGGTGCCGACAACACGATGAATCGTGCGCGGTCCATCTGGTGTTGTGACGTCAACGGCAATGCGCGCTCCGACCGCGAAGCGATTTGATGACGTTCCGATGCATCGAATCGTCACCCAACTGTTCTCGTGGCCAGGATTCTGAAATAGCAGGTTTGGATACAAATCGCCTTCGAATGCCCCGCCCATTGTGACGTACATATCCTGATCGCCGTCGTGATCGAGATCACCGAATGCAACACCGTGTCCCTTCTGGATGTTGCCGAATCCGCCGGACGTGGTGATATCGAGAAACCGCTCGCCGTTGTCGTTGCGCAACATCACATTCGGAACGAGCGTGGTCATCGTCGGCTCCCCGGTCCCGAAATAGCAGTCGAGCCAGCCATCGTTATCGACATCCCCGAAGTTCGCACCCATCGTGACAAGGACACGTTTGGTACTCGTTCGACTCGACACATCTTCAAAGGTGCCATCGCCTCGATTGCGATAGAGCCGCGCGGTCTCGCCGGGACTGGTCATCCCAAGGTAATCCAGCGCGATGTCATCAAGTGAATCACCATCAAACCCCGCGAAGCTTCCAACCATCAGGTCCTGCCAGCCATCATTGTCGTAATCGAAGAACCACGTCGGAAAACTATTGATCGGTTCGGCGACGCCAGCTTCGCTGGTCTTGTCGATGAACCACACGGTGCCATCAGCGCGTTTGCCCGCGTTTCGAAACAACAGATTCCGCTCGCCGAAGCGCGATACATACAAGTCTGGTCGCCCGTCATTGTTGTAGTCGCCAAACGTCACTGCCTTGACGACGCCATCGACGGCCAGACCGGCTACCGCGGCCACATCATCGAATGTGCCATCACCGTTATTGCGCCACAGTTCGCTGGCATGACGCGTGGCCGAGGTCGGTTCGCACCCGATGAAGACATCGAGATCACCATCGCTGTCGTAGTCGGCCCACGCTGCGGTCTGCGATGGTTTCAAGCTATACATACCGGCAGCGCGCGTCACATCGGTGAACACGCCGGTGCCGTCATTGCGGAGCAGCGAATTGGGATGTTCTCCTGCATCGAACAACCAGCCGCCGCGCAGCACGAGGATATCCGCGTCGCCATCATTGTCATAGTCTGCATGAGACAGGTTCAGACCGCCCCACTGACCGTCAAGGCCGGCGGATGATGTCCGATCCTCAAACGTCCCATCGCCGCGATTCCGGTAGAACCGCATCTGATCGCGCAATCCCCATGACGATGCCACGATGTCGAGCCGGCCATCACCATCAAAGTCCTCGATGATCGCGCCGCCTGATAATGCCATCGTGTCGACGCCGGCTGCACCGGCGACATCGAAGAACCGCCCGATGTCATCATCGGATTCGAAGGTGGATTCCGGCAATCGATACTGACTCGGGACGCCGGCGGGGTACTCACCGACCGTCATCGCAGCCAGGTTCAGCAGCCACGCATACTGGGCACTGCGCGGATTGAGTTGCAGGAGTTTGGTGTAGTACTCAATCGCCGACCGCGAACCCTGTTCAAGTTGATGCCGGCCGCCTTCGGGTATCGGCATGAGACAGGATTCGATCGTGTGGTTCTCAAGACAGTTCTGTTGCTCGCCCAGGCGAAGATAGGCGAGCGCATACAAGTGATAGAGCGATCCGCGCGTCTGTTCAGTGTCCGCCAACCGACCTGAACGCAGGAGCGCATTGACATCGTCGAGTCGGGCAATTGCAGCTTCGGTGTCGCCGGCACGAATAAGCTCGCCGGCTGACATCATCAACAACTGCCCGCGCTGCGCTGGCACCGATGCCTGCCGCGCTTGCTGGTGCAGCATCGAGGCTCGCGCGGCATTTGCGTAGATGTACACCTGTGGATCCACGGAATCCGCGATCGTCCGGAGTTCCGCAACCATCGCTGCCGATTGATCTGCATCGGTCGTGGCTGTGGCGGCATCGTTGTCATTCCCACAGCCCGAAAGGACGCAGGCCACGACCATCACCAATCCGGGCATGGAGCACTGTATTCGCATGTGTGGATTGTACGGCGAGGACCGTTTGACGCTGCCGCACGCGCCAGATCTCCTGTTTCCCAATCCCATCCCCGTATCGAAGTCCCGCCCATCTGTGCGGCCTGGGCAAGACAACGCGACCATGCGGTCCGGAACGGGTCCGATTGACTGATATCGCCTTCGAACTCGATCGATCCGATCAGACGATGAACATGCGTTGCGAAAGGAACCTGACATCATGACGAACCGCGTCAATCACACTGCATCCTCGCGTGCGTTCACGCTGATGGAAATTCTAATCGTCGTGGTCATTCTCGGCGTGCTCTCGGCGATCACCGTGCCCGCGATCAGCGGTACGACCGATGATGCCCGCAAGACCTCATTCGTGTCCAGCCTGAAGACGTACGTCAAGGCTGTGCAGCGATATCGCATTGATAACGGTGCATATCCCGCCGATGGTTCATCCGGCGTCATTCCCGCCGGCCTCGATGTCTATGTCGACGAGAACAACTTCAATAGCGTTACACCAATCGGTGGCGTCTGGGACACCGAGCTCGGTTCGTACGGCGTGACGGCCGCCATCGGCGTGCACTTTGACGGCAGTGGCGACACGCAGAACGATGCGTACATGGCGACGATTGACGCGATGCTGGATGATGGCGATCTCGCCGCCGGCGCATTCCAGCGCATCGACGGCGGTCGCTACTACTACATTCTGGCCGATTGATCGAGACGGCTTTGATTTCAGCGATCCGATGCCCGCAGGAGTTCTGCGCGGGCTCGAAGTCCGTCATCGCCCTCGAACGTGATTCCCGCGTTCAGCGCTTTGATGCCACGAAGCGCGTTCGGCAAACCAACATCTTCTCGCGGTTGTCCCGGATGACCGAGTACCGTCGACTCCATCGTCTGCCAGGCATCGTTCCATTGATACGTTCCGCCCGCCGGGCAGATCAGGCGACGCTGCCAGAGCATCTCGTGCACAGCGACCGGATCACGATCCGGATATCGGCGCTTCCACTCGTTGAGAATCGCGATGTTGCCCCACGCCGCGTATTCCATCGATCGTCGAATCTCCTCGTCAAACAGCGCCTGCAGGACCGGCATGATGTCTTCGCTCACCTGAAGCGCAACCGAATCGCCCAGCCATGGAGCGACAACGTCAGTGCTTGCACCCTCGGATGGCACTGTATTGAGGCGCGTGGCCTGTCGATCAAGTGCGCGGAAGAGTGCCGCCTCATGGGTCGTCACGATCAGGGCATCACCGCTCGCTGAATAGTAGATCGCAAGGTTCTCGAGTTCATCATCGTCAGCCTTCGCGCGCTCGGATGGCGCAACGCGGACGTACGGCACATCGTTGTAGGTCAGGTTCTTCCACACGGTCATCTGCGGTGCAGTCTGATCGATGAACGCGCGAACGCCGGCAAGAAACGCCGCGAGCTTCAATCCACTATCGACTTCCGCATGAATCACCAGCGGGAGCGATGACAGGTTTTCTTCGATGAATCGTTCCGGCCGATCTTCCTTCGCAATCGTATCCCAGATCGGATCCTGATCGACGTAGACCGCGATCGAATCGCCCAGCCAACTCAAAGGTTCAACCTTGAGCTGCGGTGCCATGCCGGCGGCAAGCCCGGAATACATGCGCACCATCTCGGAGTTTCGGTCGAGCGCCATGGCAGCATGCAGAATGGAGTCAGCATGCCGGTCGCCTGCATCCGGTGCAATCGCCGCATCGCCGGTGATCTCGCGGAACTCACGGTACGACGTGCCATCGATGAGTGGCATGACCGTCATGTCCATCGCCAGCGCATCTTCACGCACATCGATTCGAATGGCGATCGGATCGAACGCATTGCGCCAGCGCCGCTGATACCGATCGCGCCACTCGACGTACAAGTCGGCTTCCTTCTTGGTCACCATGTCAAGATCCATCTCAACGATGGGCGTCTGGAAGAGCATCGAACCGTATGTGGTCGACACGACACCAGACGGCGTCAGCGACAGCGATTCACCATCGGGCAACGGACGCTCCTGATGAATCGGTCCCGCGGTGACTGTCCCGGATGCAATGGGGTCGACGAACGCAGCCTGAACGTCGGACATCACAGCCACTGCGCGCGTGCGGCGTGATGTGCCGATGCGCCATCGCGGGCCGCACCATCGACGAATCGTGGCATCGGAGACGATCACCAGCGCGGTCTCGTTTTCAGCCCCGCGTGGATAGCGATCGCGGAAGTAGATGTATTCGTCAAGCGATCCGAGGGCGACGTCGTCGCCAGCATGCACACGGACCAAACGCTCGAGCTGCGTCAGCGAGTTCGTCACGACGATTGCATCGCCAATTCGAGCCTGATACGCGCAGATGCGTCGGTCGGGAGATTTCGCTCCGGTGTATGCGACACCGAGCACATCACCTGCGACAAACTCAGCGTCGTCCACGCGCGCGCGATTCATCTCAATCGATGCCGCAATCGCGGACATCAACGCATTCTCGTTCTTCGCGTCAAATAGGACGGCAACATCGGTACCGGTTCGCAGATAGGGATCCGAGCCGGTCATCGCGACGGCGTCGACCAACCGAGGACCAAGTTGCCGGGCCAGCGCATCAAGCGGCAGGCACAATTGCTCTTCGTACCGCTGCCGTGATCGCGCATCCTCCGCGCGAGGTTCGATGGCCTGCAGCACCGGCGCACCGTTCGCGGCAGCTTCATCAAACACGCGAATCAACGCTTCCATGGAATCAAAGAACACCGCATGCTGGTCGGCGGGAATAGATTCCGCGAGCGCATCAGTCTCTGGTGACAAACCGTTGACCAACGATGTCCAGTCAAACTCGCGCACGGTGATTCCGTCAATCGAGTCGACGTCAACTGTCTTGAGGTCCGGCGTCGCGACCGGCAGCAGTCGATCAAGCTGAAGATTCTCGCTCAATGCTCGGCCACCGCTCATGAGCGCAAAAGTACGTTCCATTTCTGTGGGTGCACCCCAGCGACGTGGCGCGGGCGGCTGCGTATCTTCCACGACTTCGCCGCGCGCGGAGCGGGCCTGTTCGGCCTGAAACCGGAACCACGCCGCGCCTGGTGTATCGCGACCAAGCAATCGTTCGTAGTGGACAGCTTTGATGTCGAGGAATGCATCCTGCGTCGCCACGTCTGCATCAGAAGATTTCACGATGAATGGTGCAGAGCCCATTGACCGTTCATCCTGCCGCCAGATGAACACCTGGCCGGCCACATCGGTGTCGACGGGAACACGCATAGCCACACGGAAGCTCTCCAGGCCTCCGCGCCCACCGTTGGTCGCGGCATCGGCGCCGACGAGGTAGATCTCGCCCTGTCCATCAAGCGTCGCATACGGGTACATCCATTCTCGGTCGCGCCACCCCACGCCATGTCTCGAGTGCGCATCGCGAAGACGCATCACCTCGGCCACATCCACGAGATCGCCGACCTCGACGACGTAGTACGCATCCTGTGCCCGGGCTTGCTGCCCTATCGCAACCGTCGCGAAGGCGACCAAAGCGATGATCCACGCGTGCCCGTTTCGACTGATTGAATGCCTCATGACCCCAGCTCCTTCACCATGCTGCGTTCGCCGCACTGTATGGCGAATCGTGTCTGCCTGCGGGCAACCCACGCTGCCACTACAGTTATTGAATACTAACATCGTATCGACAGCTCGCCATGACTGATTGATGAGAATTTGCGTGGTTTTCGCGCTCTCCGGCGCCATGAGACCGCTTGCACCGCGACCAGGAGGCCAGAGGCGATTGATCAAGGTGCCGATCGATCTCTCTAACGATCGATTCCGGCCCGGTTTGGAGCGAATCACATCAGGCGGGACACTGGCCGAAGTTGTTGATGACGTTCAACAGGTCGTCGATGTTGACGGTGTTGTTGCCGAACGTGCCATCGCCGTTGTCCGGGGCGCTGTCGCACGGACCACCGGGATCACCAAAGCTGTTGATGACCGCGAGAAGATCATCGATGTTCGTCTCGCCGTTGCCGAACGTGCCATCACCGTTGTCCGGGGCACAGTCGGTCGGGCACGGCGGTGCGGTGTCAACGGGAATCGCGGCGTAGGCACGCGTTTCGCCGTTGAAGATCCCGGTGCCCACGATGATGCCATCTTCGCTGATCCCGAGCGCGGATGACGATGTGTTCATCGAGAGGTCCCACCCGGAGCCGACGGGAATCAGCGCCTGCACGGCGTAGGTTGTGGTGCCGTCATAGAGGAACGGGACGGCAAACGCGCCGCCGGCGGTCCCGACCGCCCAACCATCACTGTTCACACCGCGCGCGGAGCCCTGTGAGGTCGCGGGCGGCAGCGGAATCTGCGTCATGCCATCGGTCTCTGTCCAGATGAACGGTTGGGACGCACCCTGATTCTGCATGCTCCCGCCGACCACATGGCCGGCGTTGCTGATATGGAAGCACAGCGCGCCGTTTGCACCGGGGAGCGCACCAACTTCAGTCAGCCGATCGGTATTGCTGTTGTATACGCAGCCGACGTTGCGGGCTGCGTTGTTGGGGTCCGTTCCGATCCCGACGACAATGCCATCATCGTTGATCGAGAATGCGGTCTTCATCGTGCTGCCATCAATCGCGACAGCATCAATGACGGCTGCGCTTCCGCCGGCGTTGCCTGTGTACATCACGGCCTGCTCCGCGATCCCGCCATCAACTGAGCCGACGGCCGTGACTGACGCGTTGACGTCGTTTGCACGACCGATCGTCTCGCCGACCGGCAAGGGAAGCGGCGCAACGACACCGTTCGTCCAGATGACCGGCAACGGATTTGTACCGAAGAACGTTGCCGCCGCGGTCCCGACGACGATGTTGTTATCGTTCGCGCCATTCGCGGCAGCGAATGGGCGCGGTGCGAGATTCGGAAGCGGCAGCAGACCGCCACCTTGCGTCCACGAGAATGCCTGATTCGAAAAGCCAAACGTTCGTCCGACGGCAACGCCACCTTCGGAGACACGAAGTCCTTGCACACCTACATCACCGGGATCAATGATCCCGAGGTCGACGATGGTGTATTCCGGCGGCGCACCTGCGAACGCCATGGCACCGATAGCCACGCTCACGATGATGCCGCACGTTGTGATCGACTTCTTCCACGTCCCGTTCACGATCCGCCTCCTCACACCCCGCGTTGACGATCTTCAATGGATCGAACGTACGGGATGTGGAGGCGATACACAACGGCAAAGCGAGGAACAGGGAGAGAAGGAACGCCAAGAAGTGTAAGGCGGGTTCTCTGCACCCGCCGAGCGACAAGTCTCGCAACCAGCCGGCGGCTTTAGTGACGTTGCCCTACAGCCTTGGTTGCTCAAGCGCGTCCAGCACTCTGTCTAATAGCTCGCTGAATTGGCCCGTCACCCAGTCTTCATGCCAGGATTGCAGATTCGCCTCCGCCAGGAACAGTGCGTGAGTCACAATTTCAGCCAGGTGCTCTGCCAGGAACTGCGGCTTGTGCTCTTTCGCGATCTGGCTCTCGAACTTGAGAGGTCGCTCGCGAGGCTCTGATACGAGTTCCACCTCACCCGGGACATACTCGGGGCAATCCCTCAAACGCACAATCTCAATTGTCAAACGGGCAATTGAGTCCTTGAATGAGTTGTTGCCCGGTGTTGGCACAGTCTCAGCAAGCTTTGCAAAGACACGAGCTCGTTGCTGGTCGACGAGCAATTCTTCAAGCGGGGGCACAAATTCGAGTGCAAGGCCATTCATTGAGGTATCGGTTCAGAGAAGTTCAATTTCAGGGTCATTATCGATCTCCTCTAGAAGCCAGTCGGGAAGTGGTCCCGTTTCGGGAATTTGAACATTGGCCCATTCGATCCTGTTTAGGACTTGGAGGATCACATCGCGTCGGCACTCTTCGTTCCTCTGGTCAAATGAATCAAGGCGGCCGCTCTCCATGCAACTGCGGCCCTCCTGCATACCTTCGTCAATCATAAGACCGATTGCCTCAACGACTCTCTCGGCCGATGCATGGACGTCAATGCTCGCAATCACAAAGATGCGCCCGTCCGCATCAACTCTCGACTCCAGTCGACTCAAAATTGAATCGGAGTTAGCGATTGAGTCTCTGAACTCAACGTATAGGTCGATGCGCGAATCTGAAGCCGTCGCAAGTTCGGCAAATGCCGACTCCGATGGAGTCTCAGACTTCAATACCCCCAACTGCATATTAGTCCAAACGACAATCTTGACCGCAAGAAGCTCATCCCATTTTCGGTTAGCGACTAAACCGATACACGCTACCATGGCGCCTCCGAGGTTATTCGTCCTGTCGACCAGGTTTACCGAACACGCCAGC
>JBCCFX010000034.1:0-24862 GCA_039029515.1 Planctomycetota bacterium | reverse complement strand
GACGCACGATCGGGACGATACGAACCTTACCGATGAGCGATGACGGACTGTTGGCAGTCGCGTCCGCTGCGTTCTGGCCACGGTTTGATGCCCACGGGAAGTTGATCTGACCGGACTCGGTCGTTGAACCGGAGTCGCCGGAGCCTTCCGAGAGCGAACTCACGTTTTCCATCGAGAGACCGGTTTCCGGTCGTTCGAGTGCGAGGCTTCCGCCGCCTGCATCGGCGAGCAGCACGTTGAGTTCTTCCGTCAGTTCAATCGCATTGGCATGCTTCAGCGGCACCACGACCGGGAGGCCGACGGTGGACGGCTGATCGAGTTCACTGATCAGGCCATCGAGGAAGTCAAACGACTCTTCCGTCTTGCACAGCACGACGAGAGCGTTCTTGTCGGGATAGGCTTCGATGCGATAGATGCCACTGACGATCTGGCTGACATCTGCGCGCTGGCCGCCACCGCCACCGGTTGCGGTGCGCGTGGCACCCGGACGGGACGTTCCACCCTGACCGAGCACGGTCTGCAGCGTGTCACGCATGACCACCGGATCCGTGTGCTCGAGCACATAGACGCGCGATGTGCCTGCAGGGCGCGGGAGATCCCACTGATACGTGATCAGTTCTTCGATCTTCTGAATGCGTGACTTGTCGGCTTTCACCGTCACGCTGTTCGTGTTGATGTTGACAGTCTGCACGAGTTCAACCTGTGGTCCGGGCGGACCTGCGGTTGCCGCGTTCGCTGTCTGTCGACCACGCTGGTTGTTCGTATTCGTCCGGCGGACACCGGTATTCCGGTTGGCGCTTGCGCCATCTTCCTGGAACAGTTCCGAGATGTTGTCCGCGATCTCTGAGGCATCAGCGTATTTGAGCCGGAATGTGCGCGTCACTTCCTTGACGTAGTTCACGTCAAGTTGGGTGATCATGCGATCGATCTGCTGGCAGAGACCAAGGTCGCCGTGCACCAGAATCTTGTTGGAGTTCGGATCGACGGTCAGCGTCGCGGTATCCGGGACGAAATCCTGAAGGCTCTCGTTCAGCGCTTCCACGTCAACCTGTTCGACCTGAAAGACCTTGATGACGACCGTGCCGGTATCAATTCGTGTGGAGATGTCGACATCCGGTCCGAGCAGCGGGGTGCGTGCCTGTCCCTGAATCTGCGTCGCGTCACCGATGATCAGGATGTCTTCCTTCTCGATGATGCCGATCTTGTTCAGTCGCATGGCTTCGATGACGAGGTCGAGCGCCTTCCATCGCGGGACCGGCTGCGCACTTCGAATCTGAATCTTCTTGATGTTGAGCGCGGGAAGGTCGATGGGAATCACGACCTTGCCGGTGTTCTCAGCGAGCCATCCGAACAAGTCCTTCACGTCGACGTCGCTCATGCTCAATGGCACAAGCTCATTCTCGTCAATTGTCTGCAATCGATTCGGATTCGTATCACCCGGTCGACGCGCGCCTTCAATGACATTGCCCTCGTCATCATTCGTCAGGCCATCCGGAAACATCTCCTGTATGGCCTGCGGTGTCGGCGGCGCCTGCGGCTGCGGTCGGCCCTGACCGAATGTCAAGGTCGCTGTCGCGGCCACCGAAAGGATGAACACACTCGTTGGGTACACACGCATCGTTATTCACCTGAACTCTTCGTCTTCTCGTGTCCTGCGGAACCACGAGAGGGTCTGGGGAGACCTCCTCGGGTCTCCGAATGTTGCCACGGATGCAACGCCTACGCCACCGGAATCTTGCGATCAGTGATCATGACTCCGTGTCTTCGTCACTTCTCGGACCCTCGTCGCCGTCAGGGTCGTCATCGTCTGCCTGGGTTTCCATCTCGTCCTGTGCTTCCTTCTCGAGAAGCCGGTCTTTTTCCAGTGCCGCACGCGGATCTTCCACGCTTCGACGGGCCACGCGAATGCGTCGACCGTCAGCCGTCACGATCTCATTGACGTCTGCGGGAATCTCCGTCGCATCATTGATCACGCGGCCGGCATCATCCGTCGCCGGACCGTCGATTCGGCTGATCGTGTTGCTGCGCGCCGGGCTGGAATCGTCACTTGAAGACTGGTCCGTCGATCGACTATTGTCACGTGGTGTTGCACGTTTCGGTTCTGATGTTGGGTTGAGTGACTCCGACTCTATTCCCTCGAGTGTCGATTCTTGATCACTCTCTTCATCTGTGCGAACTGCATTTACCACAACAAGACCTTCGGGGATCGTTGAGTTGTCAACAGACTGTTCAAGAATCTTGCTCGCATTCCCATCGAAAATCGTCACGTCGTACTCACCACCTCGATGCGCAAGTCGCACCATATTCGGTCCGAGGATCTCGAGCACGCCGATGCCGTTCTTCTCCTGCCCGACGCGGATGCGCAGCGGCTCCTGAAGATCGCCAACCACCGTCTCGCGTTCATCAGGGAACCACACGGTGTCGAGGGTGATCGCACGCGGTGATGGGCCGGTGTAACTCGGCGGGGCCTTGGGCGTCGTGTCCACGAGCGGAGGCGGCGTGGTTTCGATCTCGGGTTCCGGATCAGGATCAGGCTGACGCACAACCGCGGGTTTCGGCGGTGCCGGTCGCGGCAGTGGCTTGGGATCGAAGAACAGTGAGCGACCATCGATTCGTTTCTGATACGTCTCCATGACGTTGTCATGTGCTGCGAGCAGACGCTTCTGGACGGCCTGAGGTTCGAGCGGTTCGGTGGAACGCGCGAACAAGGCCCCAAGCACGCCAGGCATGGTGGTGACCAGAAAGGCGATCACCAGGGCCAGGCCAGCGAGGCTGATGCCGAGCGGCGCGCTGAAATCGAAACGAGACGGCTTCATGAAGACTCTCCAGTCTGGAGACGCCACGACGGCGAATCGTGTGTCATGGCGTGCCCAAACACGTCATGGCCGCGGCCGAAGATCGGGACGTCGTATTCGCCGCCACGATGCCGAAGACGCACAGTCTGTCCATCGATAATCTTCACCACTTCAAGTCCATCATGAGATTCGCCCACTCGTATACGAAGCGGATCGTTCACATATCCCTCAATCTCGGCCCGAGTTTCCGGAAACCAGACCGCATCAGCCACGATCGCCTGTGGTGTTGGTCCCTGATATGTCGCGGGCGGTCCCGGCAGCGGGAGCGGTGTGTCCACCGGTTCTTCGACGATGATCTCCAGCTCCTGCTGATCATCCCGCTCGTCAGTCGAGCTGGCAACATCATCAACGCGTTCAAGTGGATGCGGATCGAAGAACAACGACCGGCCGTCGATTCGCTGCTGATACGTCGTCATCATGCGTTCATGCGCATGCTGCACGGATGATGTCACATCATCCGCACTGGGCAGCGCCGCCGTCGACGACAGCATCGTGTCGCCGATGTGCGCGGTGTGCCACATCGTCGCACCGACCGTCAGCGCGAGCGCTGCCAGCGAGCAACCGATGGGCATCATGGTGACGAAACGACGTGAGGTCATGAAGACTTCCTTGGCTCGATTACCCAAGCTTCGAGCTTCATCGAGACGTCCAGCATATAGGGTCCGCCGGCTTTGACGATCCGCACGAGGCTGATCGTTTCGACGGCTGGGCTCGATTCAAGCTGCGTGAGGATGGTCGTGAGGTCAGCGTCGCTGGCTTCAAACCGAACATCGGCGTCGATACGCATGATGCGTTTGCTCTGGACGACGCCTTGCAGCGTGCCGCGCCGCATCCGCTGGCCATCGCGAACCACCACGCTCTGATTGGACGCGTTGTTGTCCTGAAGAATGCGAATGATCTCATCGTTGAGGTCACTCTTGCCTTGTTCCTCCGGCCCGGGAACCGCGACGGGTCCGATCGCGGTCGCGACCTGACGAATCTCAAACTGTTCGAGCGTCGGGTCGTCGGCGTTCTTGATCTTCTCGACGTCGGCGGTGATGCGGTCGGCCGATGCGGCCCAGTCGGTTGCGATCGGGCTGAGGAAGTACGACCAGATGACGAAGAGAACCATGCCAACCAGTGCCCAGAATGCCCACTGCATCACGCGCGGTTGTTCATCCAGCCGATCCCAGAGTGTATTGATCTGACGGATCATGCTTCACCTCCGCGGTTGGGCTGCGTCTTCTCACGCAGGCCCTTCATGAGCATCCGGAACTCGCCGTTCACGCGTTCACGAGTTTCATCATCGATGTTCAGGCTCTGCTTTGCCTTGGCGATCTTTGCGAGCGCTTCGCGCACTTCGGTGACGCTCATGGCTTCGACTTGTGCTTCGGTGATCGGCGGCGGGATTTCAATCACACCCACACCTTCGGTGTCCCGCTTGTCCGGATCTCCTGACCCGACGACATCACCGCCTGAGCCACCAGATGAACCGCCGCGCGGACGACTCCGGTTTGTGTTTCGTGGCGGTGAAGGATCGCGACCTGACGGACGATCGCTCCCGAGCATTTCATCGAGGCCTTCGCCGACCTGGGCGGATGTCAGGTCCGTCGGGCCACTCGCGGTCGAGCCAGCGCTGCCAGGCGCATCGTCCGCCATCGCTTCTTCGAACGTGACGCCGTACTTCCGCTGTTGGTACGTCCACTTCGCGAAGTCGCGTTCGGATTCGTACGGTGTGACCTTGTACGCGCGGCGCACTTCGGCGTCGATCGTGACTTCGTAAATGCCGGCGTAGTTCGGATTGTCAAAGCTGTGGTTTGTCACACGGAAGACGCGGCTCGCTTCCATCCACTCCACCATCTGGTCGAGGAATTGCGGGCCGGTCGTGTTGCCTTCCGGGAGCGCCCGGCCGAGGATCGTGATCGTGCGATCCGCACCGCTGAGGCGAATCGACTCGATCTTGATCTGGGTCGGCGTACAGTTCGCGAGGTCGGCAAGCACTTTGGTCGTTGACCAGCCGCTCTCTTCCAACTCCTCGTACATATCGCGCTGATCTTCGAGATGCTCGAGCGATGCCATCTGCACATCGAGCTGATCGTGTCGTTTGTCGAGAATGAACAACCGCAGGCCGTGCGTGACCACCGGTCCGAACATGAGCACAATCAGGGCTGCGAGCACGGTTAGCGTCGCAACGCGTGGATTGGAAAATCGATGGACGAAACGATCGATGACGGATGGATGTTCTTCCGGCATCTCATCGATCATCTCAGCCAGCGGCGCAAGTTGCGTGCGTTGGGCGAGCAGGATGCCGGCGGCAATACCGTACGTTGACCACCATTTCGGATCGCTGTGCGCGCCGTCGAGTTTGTTCGTCGCCATCTCCAGCAGTTCGGCTGGAACATGCAGAAGCGTGTCATCGGTCAGCGTTGCCAGGCGCTGTTGCGCCTCATTGACGATGGACTCGACGAACTCAGGCGTGTGCTGTGCATTGAGCGCTGTTTCGGCGAGCGTCTGCCCGATGATCTGCTGCGCATCCTCACGATTCTCGATGTCCTCGTTGACCGCACGGAACGACACGCCGTTTGCGTGTGAGAGCGCGAGTGTCAACGAGTGATTCGTTCGATCAACCCACAGGATCGGATTGGGCGGTCGATTGCCATCGATGATCGATGCGATTGCGGCGACATCCGGCGCGTGCGTAATCGGAACGTCGATGTCAGGCGTGCGCGCCCGGACGGATTCCGGCCAAGCGGCGATGAGGCCGATTCGATTCGTCTCATCCGCCGCGGAATCGAGCACGGCCATGCCTTGGCGGTGGGGCGGTGCGAGGCCGAGCAGATGCGCTTCTGCCTGCAGATGCAGCGCCTGATCCAGTTGATCGGCGGGCAGGTCAGGCAGCATGCATGTGCGGCAGATGACGCTCGCACCGGGCAGGACGTTGGTCACTCGACTGACAGCGTGGCGACGCAGCCAGTTCTCAAGCGCTGCGTCTTCGCGGAACGTGGCCGAATCGATGATCTGCGTCATCCCGCCTTTGGTATTGACGAGAAGAGCACGCCACATCTCACCCGCGTAATGGGTGATGGCCATCATGTTCGTATCAGTTGTGATCGTGGGCGTGGTGGTTTTCATTGTTCGCGGTACTCAAGGATTCTCACCGGCAGAGTAGAACGATCGACGATGGCCACGATTTCAACTTCCAGCCCGGAACTCGAACATCGGCCCTTGGAACTGACCAGAAACACGTTACTGCGGACGTCGAAGAGGCTCGCAAGCCGCTCCAGACTCCCGGAATCGAGGTTTGGGATGTCTCTCAGGTCGACCGGACTCACGACGCCTTCAGCGCGGTTATTTCGCAGATACAGCACCTCGTCGACCAAACGCTCGGTGCTTTCGTCCGAGAACATCTGACGAAGCAGGTCAGCGGACACCGTGTTGATATTGAGCTTGCCCGGCATCGGGCCCTCAAGTGGATCATCCATCGTGCATTCGGCGAACACCATGCGAAGTTGCTCTTCGTTGAGCGACCTCATGCCGTTCTCCGGATCATCTTCGATCGTCGGGATGCCGGACAAATCCGCCAGCGACGAGGTCAGCAGCATCTCGATTGAGTTCTGGTCATTTGATGCGAAGACGCGCAATGCTTCTGCCTGACGCTCATCGATCTGGAGACGTTCCTGGAGTTCTTCGGCATCGGCAAAGCGAAGATTCATCGCTTCGAGTCCCGTGACCATGCCGTATCCGCCCTTGCGCGAGTACGTCGTCAGCAGCATGCCCCATGTCGGGTTGAGAATGCCATCGGGTTCATCTTCTGGCGGCGAGATATCGCCATCGTTCTCGTTCGGATCGAGACGACCGTTCATGTTCCAGTCTTCGCCGCGCAGGTACTCCGGCCAGATGCCGGCGATCAACTCCATTTCCGCGGTGCTGCGCATCAGACCATTGCGCGGTTCGTACGGCGTCGGCAAGCCGAGGTAGTAGTCGCGTTCCACGCCGAACGTGCTGATCTCATCATCTTCATCCATCCAGTCCGTGATGGCGTCGGCAACGTCCGGCGTCATGTCGTTGAGGAGATAGATGTAGCCGAGATTGGACTGATCGTTGACGTGCAGTTTGCTGTGTTCATCCAGCGGACCGGACCAGTTGACGCCATCGCGATGATGCCGAATGTCATACGTCGCGTTGAGCAGTTCGCCGGTGGAGTAGTAATCCATGTCGCGAATCATGGCGAAGGCATCTTCGGGGATCGGTTGCAGATTGTGCTCCGCCATGACGGAGATCATGTTCTCCACGCCAGCCCGCGCAGCCCATCGGGCCTGCACGCGACCGAGTGCTTCTCGGCCGTAGCTCGCGGTGCGGAACGCGTACAACATGATGGCGCTGGCAACGATCGCGCTGATCGCAGTCGCCCACAGGGCGATGACCATGACCGTACCACGACGTGTTGTTCGAAGTTGGCGCATCATCGCGGCGATCCTCCGCCACCACGAAGGTTGTTCCTCGGCGAGCCGGGCAACGGTTGACGTCCACCTTCGAGACCGCCTGTCGTCGGCGGTCCGGTGTTGCCGCGGCCGCGTCCACGTCCGCCGCCGGTTCGGCCGTCAGCTGTACCATCGCCGGACGCATCGCCCGTCGTGCCATTGCCGCCTTCATCGCCGCCACCCTGAGCGGCGGCTTCTGCTTCGGCTGCCGCAAGGTCTTCGAACATCTGTTCGAGTGCGAGTCGCGTGTGATCGAACGGTGGTTCAACGCGATCAATCGACGCGATGGTGCGAAGCACGGCCGGCTCACGTTCGTAGGCCGACTCACCGTCGCGGGCGCCGCTCGCCCAGATGGTGAATCGCAGCGCCATCGGAATGCCGTCGTAGTCTGAGTCCCATTCATCTGTCCACTCGAAGCCATCGAACGCTTCGATCTGGAGTCCGACGATGCCATCGACGATGGGCGTCACCATGCCGCCGCCATCGGGATACGTATCCGGCAATGCATCGCGACGCTGCCAGAGCACCGGGCCAAGATCATCTTCTTCGATCCGGAACTGTGTTTCGTATTCCAGGCCTTCGCCTGAGTAGTCGATCGCCCGGATATTCATCAAGCTGGTGTTGAAAATGAGCAGTTCATCGCGGCGATATTCTTCGCCGCTCTGGGCGCGATAAACATTGCTTGTGATCAGGACGCGTGAATAGAAGAGATCGTTGGCGCGCGTCGCGGTTGCCGCGTCACGGCGCAACGCGTTCAGTGCGGTATCCGCACGCATGAGCGCCGCAAAACGGTGCTTGCTGGAATTCTTCACGCGACCCAGGTTTGACATGCTCAGCGTGATCGTTCCCATCAGGAACGCCGCGATGACGGCGGCAATCACGACCTCAACAAGCGTGAACGAACGGAGGTTACGGCGTTGGCGTTGCGGGCGCATCGGCACGTCCTCCAAAATCATCTTCCGGGAAGTATCGCGCTTCGCGGTCGATCGGTTCGGCCGGCTCACGAAGCTGCAGCGGATCACCTTGTCGACGGGCAATGATCGTGTCGACGGTAATCTGATCCTTACCATCTCGAATGTCGCCATCGCCCCAGTCAATGGTCACGGTGACTTCAAACGGGGCGTAATCGGTCGGATTGTCGAACCAGACTTCGTAGGCGAATTCCTCGAATGGCGCATCGAAGCGTCCGGTGGTGTCATGGAGCTTGGGAAAAACTTCCGGGCCTTCGAGCAGCACCATGTTGAGCTTCTCATCGGCAAGCCACGAGGCGACGATCATGCGTTCGCCTTTGCGGTGCGCGGCGATTGAACGCGCAACCATAGAGATGATCACGCCCAGTCCGACCGCGAGAATCAAGCCGCCGACGACCGCGTCAATCAGCGCCATACCGCGGCGTTGGTGTTGTCTACGCGTCATCACCATTCCTCCTGGTCGCGGCCTTCCGCATCGAGGTCGATCGGTTCGCGAAGATCACTGGTTTCGGGTCGCTGCCCCATTAATCGAGGGACAACATCGTGCGGGCGAAGGACCAGCGATGCGTTGTAGTCATTGGTTTCAATTTCGATCTGCACTTCAGGTCGCTGGCCGTTCGGTGGACTCGTCAGCGGCCATTCGGTGATGTCGATCTCACGACCATCCTGATAGACGCGAATGTCATCCATCTCAATGAAGTTGGGCAGTCGGATCGGCTTGACGTATCGATCGACTTCCCAGATCGGCGGCAGCGTTTCTTCTTCAGGATTCGGCACCTGCACCTGGAGGTACAGCGCGCCGGTGTCGGCATCCATCGCGATACCGACCGAATTTGAAGAGGTCATATCGCGCTGTGCAAACATCACCAGCAGGTCGACGACGTATTCGACGTAGACATCGAATTCGCGTCGTTCGTTCCCGACAAGACGAGGGATGGCGAGACCCATCAGCAGCGCCAGGATGATCACCACCACCGAGATCTCAATCAGCGTGAAACCGCGTCGTCGTCGGGATGTGAGGTGCTCATGCATCATGATTCGCTGATGATGTCCGCGTTCTGGCCGGTGCCGCCTGGTTTTCCGTCTTTGCCGAGCGAGACCACATTGAATGGTGCATCGCCAACGCCGGGTACGAAGACGAGGTACTGCCGATTCCACGGATCGATAATGTGATCTTCGCGCAGTCGATAGAGTTCAAACAACTCGTCATCGCCGACAAGACGGTCAAGCGAGAACGCGCTGTCGATGACGTCATCGTGGTCGTACAGATACAGGCGAATAGCGTGCGTAAGCGCGTTCGCCTCCATGTGCGCGGCGTGCGTCTTACTTCGGCTGCTATGGCAGGTATGCGATGGCATCACCCACGCGGCACACACGATGGTGGCAACGCCCGCGCCAACCATTTGGAAGGTCGTGAAGCCACGAGCCCGAGTTGGAACGGTGGGGCGCGTCATTCAGTTGAACACGTCCTCGTTTTCACCTTCGCCGCCCGGTTCGCCATCCTTGCCGTAGGACACGACGTCGAAGTCAGGGTTCTTGTCGCCGGGGATGATGACGACGTACCGGCGATTCCACGGATCGACGATGTCGTCTTCGCCGTTGAGGTACGGATCATCGCCTTCGATCAGGGCATCGAGTTCGAAGTCGTCATCAATGCTGCCACCGTTATCGAGCATGTACAGCCCGATGATGTTGGCGAGCGCTTTGACTTCGGTCTGTGCGGCTTTGGTCTTTGAGCCCGCGAGCTGCTTCCAGACACGCGGTGCCACGAGCGTGGCGAGGAGCGCGATGATCGTGACGACCACCATGATCTCGAGCAGCGTGAAACCGCGTCGGACAGCGCGTCGAACGCGTCGTGTGTTGTGTCGTGAAGAGGTACGCATGATCCTGACTCCTGTTGGCATCGCGGCGCGTCGCCGCGTGTGTTCGTGTTCAACCCACAAGGTTCTGAAGCTCCAGCAATGGGAGCAGAATGGCGGCCAGCACAAAGCCGCCGATCGACGCCATGACGATCAGCAGCACCGGCGGCAGCGCCTTGGTAAACAGTTTGAGTGATGCATTGACCTGGCGATCAAACGAATTCGCCGCATGCAGCAGCATCGTTTCGAGACGTCCTGATCGTTCACCGAGGTTGACGACCTGGATGAGAAGCGGCGGGAACAGTCCGCTGCGTTCGAGCGGGTCTGCAAGCGCTTTACCGCTTGTGACCTGTTCGCTGACTTCATCGATGGCGGCCATCATCGCGTGATTCGCGAGTGTGTTTCTCGTGATGCGCAGCGATTCGAGGATCGGCAGGCCGGATGTCGAGAGCGTGCCGAGCGTGCGCGTGAAGCGTGCAACGGCAATGTCGCGAAGCAGGCGACCAAGCACCGGGATGCCAAGCAGTGTGCGATCGAGCCAGAGCCGATTCGCAGGAACATTCTTCCACGCTCGCCAGCCGAACCACGCCGCACCGCCAAGCAGGAGTATCGCCCACCAGAAGCCGTTGATGAAATCGGCAAAGCCGAGGACGACGCGCGTCGGGAATGGCAGAACGAAATCACCTTGCGCTGATTGCGTGATCGGATCAATGAGCTTCGGGACAAGGACTGCGACGAGGATCACGATACTGAACGCGATCAAGCCGGACACGATGAGCGGGTACATCAGCGCGCCAAGCACATCGCGGCGCAGTTCGACGGATCGCTCGAGGAGATCGGCGAGCTGGTGCATGATCACGCTCATCTCGCCTGACGCATCGGCGGCGCGAAGCATGCCGAGAATCATGTCATCGAACGGTGCACCGTAGTCGCGGGCCGCGGCGTAGAGCGGATCACCTGCTTCAACGCGCTCGATCAGATGATCCAGCATGTTCGCCATGGATTTCCGTGGGACTTGTCGGCGCACCGTACGGAGTGACTGCATCAGCGGAAGGCCAGCTTCCAGCGCTGTGGCAAGCTCGCGAATCAGGTTTGCGAGTTCGGTCTTCGACATACCACGTCGACCGCCGCCGGCGGGCGTCGCGACCGCGATGCCTTCCGGAGCCGTTCGTGCCCGTGCGGGCTTGGCGGGTCGGGTTCGACGCTCCGATTTCTTCACGCGGCCTTTGGCATCAGCTTCAAGCACATTGGTCGCAGTTTCGCCGCGGTCTGTCAGCTGGCGAACGGCGTCAGCGCGATTGGTTGCGCTCAGCATGCCGGAGCGTTGCTGTCCGTTGGCGGTCAGGCTTTCGTAGACGAAATCAGGCATGGGAAGAGATCGGGGCTACTCGGTGAGATGAACTACTCGTCGGAATCTTGCGTGGCACGCAACACTTCTTCAATCGTCGTTTCGCCGCGCTGGGCTTTGGCGATCCCGTCATCGCGCATCGTCACGAAGTCATCGCCGACGAGGTTGGCGAGCTCTGCGGTGGATTTGTTCTCCGCGATGGCTTTCCGCATCGTCGGGTTGATCGTCAGCAATTCGAAGAAACCCATACGTCCGCGCTGGCCGGTGTTGTTGCATTTGTTGCAGCCGGCCCCGCGATACACCGTGTTGTTGAACATCGCGAGTTCGCTGTCGCTCAGACGGTGCGAGATGTCTTCCGGCATCGGAATCGGTTCGCGACAATCGCTGCAGATTCGGCGGCCGAGTCGCTGGGCAAGAATGCCTTCAAGTACCGAAGCAGCAAGGTAGGCTTCGATGCCCATGTCAACGAGACGCTGAATCGAACTGACGGAATCGTTCGTATGCAGCGTGGAGAAGATCAAGTGGCCCGTGAGTGCGGCACGAACCGAGATGTCCGCAGTCTCCGTATCACGGATCTCACCGACGAATACGATGTCCGGGTCCTGTCGCAGAATCGAACGCAGGCCGGTGGCGAACGTCAGGCCGCGCTTGGCATTCACCGGAATCTGGTTCACACCGTTGATCTCGTATTCGACCGGATCTTCAATGGTGATGATCTTCTTGCGCGGATCGTAGATCTTGCGAATCGCCGCGTTCAGCGTTGTCGTCTTACCTGAGCCGGTCGGACCGGTGACCAGCACCATGCCGTGCGGCTTGAGAATCAACCGGTCCATCTTCGCGCGCATCTCTTCGTTCATGCCAAGCGAGACGAGGTCGAGCGGCAGCGTACTCTTGTCGAGAATACGCATGACGACGGATTCGCCGTACAGCGTCGGAACGGTAGATACACGAATGTCGACTTTGCGGCCTTCGAAGCGCAACGTGATATGACCATCCTGCGGAACGTAGCGCTCCGCGATGTTCATGCTCGACATAATCTTGATACGACCGATGAGCGCTGGCTGAAGGTGCTTCGGTGGCGGCGGCTGTTCCACGAGCTCGCCATCAATGCGGTACTTCACCTTGAGTTCGTTCTCGAACGGCTCAATGTGAACGTCCGACGTCCGCGACTGAATCGCTTCGAGCAGAATGAGGTTCACCAGGTTGATGAGCGTCGGCTGCTCAGCCATGCGGTGGATGTCGTCGGCCTCGATGTGCTCGAGGTTGTGGTCGACTTCCGATGCCTCCGCGGTTTCGCCGGCGAGACTCTCGGCCATCCGATGGGCGGTCGTCCCGTAGTTGTCGCGCATGAGCTCCGCGAAGTGTGCGGGCTCCAGGCCGACGCGACGAACGGGATGGTTGGTGAGGGTGGAAACTTCGTCGGCGGCATCGCTGTCGAGGGGATCGATCATCGCGATGACCAGGCGGTTCTGGTCGATGCGGAGAGGCACGATTCGGAGCCGGACCGCAACGTCGGCGTCAACGAGTGCGACCGCATTCTCTTCGGCAGTCGGCGGATCTTCGAGCCACGGGATGCCCAGGAGTCGGCAGCGATCGCGGGCCGATGACTCCTCGCTTGCGGCGGTGAGGGTGGTTTCGGCCGGCTGGCCGTTGGCGGGCGTGCCGGGATTGGTGGGGAGGCCGGACATGTCAGACATCGTGCTCATCGTGCGCTTCCAGACTGTGCGGACGGCGGCTCGACGAGCATCGTCATCCTTCGCCATTGGAACGAATCGTCGGGCCGCTTCATTGCATCTGCCCCTGAACGAAACGACCCGAACGGCAGCCGTCCGGGTCGTTGTTCATTCTACTATCGGAACTGGTCAAATCACGAATCGCCGCCGCCTTTTCCGCCATCGCGGATGGTCACGCCGGTGCCGTCAGCTTTGCGTCCGCTGTTCTGCTCAGACTGGGGGCGATTGATCTGCTTGGGGGACTGCGGACCGGGACCGAAGTTGGTGATTGCTCGCGGTGCACGGAGCCAGCGTTCCGCACCAGGGATTGCGGCAAAGAACTCATCACCGACCAGTGCCTTGAGCTGCTCCAGATATCCGCGGCCGATTTCCTTGCGTCGCTGGAGCAGCGGGCGAATCGGATCCGGGAGATGCCGATGGGCACGCTCTTCAAGCCGCGCTGAGAACGCCTGGGCGCGATCGAGATACTCATCCGGCTCGAACTGCTGCAGCGTCCCGAGCATCTCGGCGTTCGCGACCGCAAGCTCCGCGAGATACTGCGCCTGCATCTGCTCGACGCCCGGGCGGGCTTCGTCGACGAGCGTCGGCATCGCGAGCGTCTCGTCAAAGATGCGCTGGAACGGTGTGGGGCGATAGATTCGCGGATACGCACGTTCCATGGCACGAGCATTGAAGATCGCGTCGTACGGCGACGGCAGTTTCTCCGTGATGATCGTGATGTAATCGTCGTTCACCTTACGAACTGCGAGGCGCGCCTGCACCTGCGTGCGGATTGCATCCATGCTCTTGTCGGTGTCCTGCGTCTGCAGCGAATCAAGCATGTCGTTCCGCGTCGATGTCATCTCGACTTCGCGCTGCTTGAGCACGGTGTGCAGCGCCAGGCTGTACTCACGCAGGGTCGGTTCGATTTCCTTCAGATAACGCTCATCGAGACGCATGTCGCGAATGACGTAGAAGAGATTGGCTTTCTCGCCGGAGAACTGACCCTTGAACAGGTGTTTCTCACGGTAAAGGCGATGTTCGAATTGCGGCCAGCGTTCAAGCTGGTCTTCCGTCAGAATGAGTCGGACGTTCTCAAGAAAACGCTCGCCGAGAATTCGGCGATCGCCGGCCCACTCGCGGATCGGCTTGAACACCTTGCTGAGAACTTCATCCTTGCTGGTGCTCTGAAGCTCATCCTTCATGCCTTCGAATCGCTCGTGCATCATCTCGACGCCGCGATCGAATTCCTGCTGATAGTCGTCATACAGCGACTCAAGAATGAGCTGCTGGGTTTCGTCCATATCCAGACCGTCCGCGAAGAGCTGGACGTCTCGTCGGTAATACTCCGGCTGCATGGCTTCGGCGATGCCCGCGGCTTCCCCGAACTGGGCGGAGGCCGTGCCGGTGATCATCATGGCCAGACCAATGCCCGCCAGGGCGATTCCTCGGGTGGCTCGCTGCCACAGTGACCTTCGGTATCCCATGTCGCTACTCCTGTTTGCATTCCGGGCCACGCGTACGTCGGCCCATCCTCGCTGTACCAACGATGACCTCGGTCGGATATCGCGGCCAATTGCCGATTCTCTGCGATTCCGCACGAACGCGGTCAGAGGGCTCATGCGTCGCCTCGGACCCGCCCAACTATAGGACCGCACTTATGAGCGTTCGGTCACGGTTCGCTGTTCGATCCGCTTCTCCGAGGTCGTCTGGACGATCCGCTGGACGAAGATCCCCGGGGTGTGAATCGCGTCCGCGTCCAGTGCCCCGATTTCGACGATTTCCTCGACTTCAGCCACCGTCACCGTGCCGCAGGTGGCCACAAGGGGGTTGAAGTTTCGGGCGGTCTTGCGGAACACGAGGTTTCCGGATCGGTCAGCCTTCCAGGCCTTGACCAGCGCGAGGTCCGCCACGATGCCGCGTTCGAGCACGTAGGTCTCGCCATCGAATTCGCGGTGTTCCTTGTTGTCCGCGACCAGCGTGCCGACGCCGGTGGGGGTGAAGAATCCCGGGATGCCCGCGCCGCCCGCGCGCATGCGTTCGGCAAGCGTGCCCTGCGGTACGAATTCGAGTTCGAGCTCACCGGACATGTACTGTCGTTCAAATTCCGCGTTCTCGCCGACGTATGAACTGAGCATCTTCTTGATCTGTCGCGTCTGAAGCAGCAGCCCAAGTCCCCAGTCATCGACGCCGGCGTTGTTGGACACGGCGGTGATGCCGGTCACGCCGGAATCGCGTAGCGCGATGATCAGCTGCTCGGGAATGCCGCACAGGCCGAAGCCGCCGACGGCGACGGTCATGTCATTGCGAAGGATGCCGTCCAGTGCATCGGCGGGCGTGTTGAACACCTTGTTCGCCATGGCAAGTCTCTCCAGACGTCAGCCGCTTACGAGTCGGCCGAGCGTGAACCATTGAACTCGACTTCGTCGAGCGGAATCGTCGTGGTGTCCTTCACCGTGCGCAGCACCATCGCTGTCTTGATGTTCGCGATCTTGGCCACGGTCGACAGCTTCTCCGTCACGAAAGTCTCGTACGCCTGCATGTCGGACACGATGACCTGAAGGACAAAGTCCTGATCGCCGGCGGTATGCCAGCACGACAAGACTTCATCAAACTCGCCGATCGATTGCTTGGCCTGCGTGAGGTTGTCGTACGAATGCTCGCCGAGGCTGACCTGCACGATCGCCGTGATCGACTTGTTCAGGCGCTTGGGATTCAGCAGCGCGACATAGCCGTTGATGATGCCGTTGTTTTCGAGCTTGCGCACACGTTCCAGCGTGCTCGGCGGGCTGATGCCCACCTTCTCCGCGAGCATGGCATTGGTGATCTTGCTCGACGTTTGAAGTTGAGCAAGAATCTTCAGATCAATTTCGTCCAGCTTGAATGGACGACTGCGGCCACTGCTCTGAGGCATTCTTCTGTTCCGCCTTGTCCCACATCCGGTGAAGAATCTTCACTATGCGGGATTTCGGCACGGACCGCAACCAGCCTTGGACGACGCAGCCGACGCCACGGGCGTCAGTGGTCGTATCGAAGCCACTTCACAAGCTGAACCAACGATGGCGGCTTGCCCTGCATCAGCACGCCGATGCGGAAGATCTTCGCGGCCATCCACATCATGCCGACCACGCAGACGCCACCCCAGAGGATCGTCGCGATGATCTGCCACGCTGCGACCGGCTCATCGGCGGTGACGCGAAGGATCATCACGAACGGGATCGCCGGCGGGATGTAGCTGAAGACCTGCGCGATCGTCCCGTTCGGCGCCTGGCTGATCGGCATCCACAGGAACAGCGGCACCATGACGATGAGCATCACCGGCGTCACGAGGTTGTTCGCCTCGCGAATGTCACTCACCGCACTGCCAACCGCGGCCATCATCGTGGCGACCATGAAGTACGCCATGAGGAAGTACACGAACAGATACACGAGCTGCATCGGTTCGATGAGTCCGGCCTGACTTGCCGCGATCACACCGAGGATGCTCAGCGATGAGTACACGGTGACAAGCAGAAGTCCGACCATGCCCTGGCCGATGATCTTGCCGACCATCAACTGCATCGGGCTGACCGCACTCAGCAGGACTTCCATGACCTTGTTGGATTTCTCCTCGATCGTGGACATGAGCAGATGCTGACCACCGGTGAACGACGCAATCCAAAGCAGCATCATGAAGAAGATCGGAATGATGCGCCGAAGCTCACGCTGCAGTTCGCCTTCGCTGGTTTCTTCGCCGGCTTCACCGAGTCGAACTGTTTCGGCGCTGGGTCGCGTCACGAGGGCACGAGCATGTTCAATGTCGCCGCCAGCGCGATCGACGCGCGCCCGGACAATGGCCTGGCTGACGCGCCGTTGAATCAGCGTGACGTGATCGACGTCCATATCTTCGGCAGCGACGACCTGGAATGTCAGCGCATCGGCCGATTGTCGATCCTCGGGAATCTCCAGCAGTTCATCGCCTGCCGCAATGACTGCGAGGTAATCACCTTCGGCGACGCGTTCTTTGAGATCATCGGTGATCATCCCGGCTTCACCGTCGATGCGTTCCACATCAATACGGACTTCGCCGCGCTGGAGCGCAGCGCTGGAATTCATCATGTCAGCGCCGCCGAGCGGATTGGCGGCGTTTTCCATCGCGCTGCTGGTCATCGCGTCGATCTGCTCCTGCTGATCTTCGCGCATCTGTTCTTCATTGAACTCCAGCGCCACCGCATCGGCGAGGTCGCCGACCGAGTCGACGACCGCGATCGTCCCTTCGATCGGCGGTTCCTCATGCTGCATCATGATGAGCACGGTTGCGCCGCCGGCGATGACGATCATCAGTGGCACGCCGACAACAGCAAAGAGAAACGCTTTGGTCAGAACCGTGTGCGTGAAGTCCCGCCACGCGACGGACAGGATCTTAGACATGGCTCAGGTCCTCCCGTGCCTGGTCGGCGGCTTCTTCGCCACCGCCTTCTCGAACCAGTCGAATGAAGACTTCATCCATGCTGAGCTGTCGTCGCGCGATCGACTTCACCGGCCCGCCATCCATCACGCTGCGCATGATGGCGTGCGGATCCGCATCGTCTGCGATCTCGAGTTCAAGTCTCGGGTCCGATTCGGATGATCGCACCGAACGCACCCCAGGAATCTGATCAAAGTGCGCGGCGCCGTTGACCGGTTCAACCACGATGGTCCGCGGATCAAACGTCGTGTGGATCTCGTCCAGCGTCGCGTCAAGGAGTTTGACACCATGGTTGATCAGGAAGAACCGATCACAGATCTGCTCTGCCTGATGCAGCACGTGCGTGGAGAAGATGATCGTCTTGCCGGACTCGTGCATTTCGCGGATCAACGTGTTCAGCAACTGGGCGTTGACCGGATCCAGCCCCGAAAACGGCTCATCGAGAATCACCAGATCAGGATCATGAATGATCGCCGCAAGAAACTGCACCTTCTGTTGCATGCCTTTGGAGAGTTCTTCGCACCTCTGTTTCGCGACATGTGGCAATTCGATTCGTTCCAGCCAGTCAGCGATGCGCGTTCGAAGGGTCGATTTCTCGACACCTTTGAGTGTGCCGATGTACTCGAGGAACGAGCCGACCTTCATCTTGCGGTAGACGCCACGTTCTTCCGGGAGGTATCCGATCTTGTCCTTGTTGGCGAGGGCGCTCGAGCCCAGCACCTCGATCTGCCCATCATCGGGATAGATGATCGACATGATCATCCGGATCGTCGTGCTCTTTCCGGCGCCATTTGGCCCGAGAAAGCCGCACACGCTGCCGGTCGGGACGACAAGGTCAAGATCACGAACGGCATGCGTGCGGCCGAATCGCTTGTTGACGGAACTGATCTGAATTGCGGCGTTGGTCATGGTTGAAAAACCCCGTGCCGACTTTGGCCGCCGGCACGGGGATCAGTATTGATTACGAACTCACAGTTGTGAAGTCGACTTGGAAGGAAGGTTGCGAATCAGCCGCCGGGCTGCGATGTCGGCTGCGATGTCGCCTTCTCTTCGAGCATTTCCTTCACTTCGGCCGGAGCAGCGACCATCTCGGCGCTGACCTTGTTGAATTCAAGTTCTTCGATCGTCATCGTCATGTTCATGTCCATCTGAGCCATTTCCATGAGCGTGACGACTTCGAGATCGCCGAACTTCTTGCGTTCCTTCATGGTGATGACCGTCTCGATCGGACCCATCGGACCCTGAGCCACCGACTTGACGCCTTCGACGTGACCACTCTTCTTGTCAAAGTAGAACGTGTCGGTGCTGTCATCGGCGATGCACTCCACGACGTAGCAGCTGAGGTCATTGAATGACTCCTCGCCAACCGTGGTCATCTTGTCGTACCGCGATTCCATATCCGGCACCATGTTGTACATGGCCGCCATCTGCTTCATTTCCTTGGCCTGACCCTCTTCGACCATTTCCCAGGCCTGGGTCATCGGGTTCTTCATCCATGCATTCTCGCCGTCGCCGCCGGCTTCAATCTGCATGCCCATCTGGTTGATGACGACTTTGAAATCGTCTTCGGCGATCCAGGCTTCGATCTCAGCCGCACCCATCGGTGAGGCCATGGACATCTTGGAATGCGAGGACTTCACCTGCTTGAACGCCTTTTCGCCGCCCATCGCCTTGATGGCGTTTTCGATCAGCGATTCGGCACTCGGCAGATCACCGGCGGCCTGCGTGGTGGTGCCGGCGGGTTGCGAGGACTGTGCCATCACCGGCGTGCTCGCGACTCCGAGCGCGGTCGTGACGACGGCACCCATGGCGAGAAGGTTCAGCGTGGCAGGACGGTGACGTGAGGGCATGATTGATTCCTTGTAGAAGGTGCATTCGTCGGCGACCCCGCAAATCCTCATCCGCCGAGGCTGCGATGGTGTGCCGTCCGAATCCGGCAGGTCTGCCATCAGACGCGCCGGCTATGGTTATAGGAGAGCCGACGCATTTGGTCGCACTCGTTCGATCCTCCGGCGGGATGATACCGCTCTCGTCGAGCAGACCCAGTGTCCGACGTGTCTCGTCCACAAACTCTCGCGACATTGGCCACTCAATTGCGAACCGTCTTTCCATCCGTTCATCCGGATGAACGGTTGAACGAATTGGGCAAAGCGGCTACGATGCCCCTATGACGGCACATCTTCGGGATTTGTTCGACCAACGTGTGGTGCTCTTCGATGGGGGTATGGGCGCCACCGTCCAGAACCTGGATCTGGACGAAAGCCGCGACTATTGCGGACACGAGAACTGTACGGACATCCTCGTCCGAAGCCGGCCCGACCTCGTGCACACGATTCACGATTCGTTTCTCGCCGCAGGCAGTGATGCCGTTGAAACGAACACGTTCGGCGCGAACAAGCTCGTCTTCGCCGAGTTCGACGATGAACTCGTCGCGCAGACCTATGAGATCAACCGCGAAGCTGCCGGGATCGCACGGGCGGCATGCGATGCGCATTCGACCGCAGATCGCCCGCGATTCGTGGTTGGTTCACTTGGGCCGGGCACCAAGTTGCTCACGCTCGGGCAGACGACGTGGGGCGCGATGCTCGATAGCTACCACACGCAGGTGTGTGGACTTCTCGATGGCGGCGCCGATGCGCTGCTCATCGAAACGTGTCAGGATTTGTTACAGGTCAAGTGCGCTATCAACGCATGCCTGCACGCATTGCGCGAACGTGATCTGACGCCGGACGATCGTCCGATCATGGTCAGCGTCACCATCGAAACCACGGGTACGATGCTTGTCGGTTCGGAGATCGCGGCGGCGGCGCATGCACTACGTGGCTATCCGATCGCGTCACTCGGTCTCAATTGCGCGACGGGACCGACAGAGATGGCGGAGCATCTCACCTATTTGTCGCGTCATTGGTCGGGGCCGATTTCGGTGATGCCGAATGCCGGCCTTCCCGTGTTGCACGAAGGCAAGTCGTCCTTTCCGCTGCAGCCTGAACCGTTCGCGGATGCGCTTGCGGAATTCGTGGAACGATTTGGCGTGCGCGCTGTGGGTGGTTGTTGCGGCACGACGCCGGACCATATCGCACGCCTCGCGCAACGCCTCGAATCCTGCACGCCACTTGACCGCGATGTGCGACCGATGCCGATGTCCTGTACATCGCTGTACACGCCGACCGAATACCGTCAGGACAATTCGTTTCTGATCGTCGGTGAGCGCATGAACGCATCTGGTAGCCGGCTGTTCAAGCGGCTGCTGGAAGAAGAATCCTGGGACGAAATGGTGTCGTTGGCGAAGACGCAATCCCGTCACGGCGCGCACGTGCTTGACGTCAACGTTGACTACGCAGGTCGTGACAACGCGGCGGACATGGAGAAGATCGTCCACGAAGTCGCACGGCAGGTTGATGTGCCGCTGATGATCGACTCCACGCAGATCGCCACGCTCGAAGCCGGACTTCGATCAGCTCCGGGCAAGTGCATCATCAACTCGACGAACTTCGAGGATGGCGATGAGCGATTCGATGAGGTCTGTCGGCTCGCGCGGACATACAACGCCGGCGTCGTGATCGGAACGATCGATGAAGATGAACAGGCCGCGATGGCGCGGACGGCCGATCGGAAGTTCGAGATCGCGACGCGCGGGTTCGAACGTGCGACGCGCGAACATGGTCTCGCGCCGGCTGACATTTTCTTCGATCCGCTGGTGCTGCCGATTTCCACTGGCATGGCAGACGATCGGCGCAGTGCGCTGGAGTTAATCCATGGCACGAAGCGAATCGCCGAGGCGTTTCCTGAGTGTCAGATCACCTGCGGGTTATCCAACGTCAGCTTCGGCCTGAAGCCGGCGGCGCGCCTCGTCCTGAATTCCGTATTGCTGCATGAGCTTGTCGAAGCCGGGCTCACGAGCGCGATCGTGCACGCATCCAAGATTCTCCCGCTCAACAAGCTGACCGAAGAACAGCATGAAGCCGCGCTCGACCTGATCTACGACCGCCGCGCCATCGACGCTGGCGGTACCGGATTGCCTGAGCGCATCGATGCCGCAGACCATGATCCACTGGCGCACTTCATTGAGCTCTTCAAGGATGTGGCTTCGGGCCAGGATCTTGGCCAGTCGACGAAGTCCCGCACGCTCGAGGAATGGCTGCAGTACCACATCATCGACGGCGAGAAGCAGGAACTGACCGATCGACTCGATGAGGCCATGCAACGCTATGCACCATTGGACATCATCAACGATCACCTGCTCGAGGGCATGAAGGTGGTCGGGGAGTTGTTCGCGTCAGGTGACATGCAATTGCCGTTCGTGCTTCAATCCGCGGAAGTCATGAAGATGGCCGTGGCGCACCTCGAGCCGCACATGGAGCGGGTTGAAGGCGTCACGAAGGGGCGAATCGTGCTCGCGACGGTGAAGGGCGATGTACACGACATCGGCAAGAACCTCGTTGACATCATCCTGACAAACAACGGATACACAGTGCACAACATCGGCATCAAGCAGCCGATCAGCAACATCATCGATGCCTGGCGTGAGACCGGTGCCAATGCCGTTGGTATGTCAGGGTTGCTTGTGAAGTCCGTGGTCGTCATGGAAGAGAACCTGCGCGAGCTGAACGAGCAGGGAATCGATGTTCCAATCATGCTCGGCGGCGCTGCGCTGAGCCGGCATTACGCTGAATCGCATCTGCGGTCGATCTATAACGGTTCGCTGTACTACGGTCGCGATGCCTTTGAAGGACTCCGCATCTGCGATGCCCTGGTCAGTAGCCAACTGCAGACCATTGATGACGAGATCAATGCTCGCCTGACGAAGCGTGCGGATGTCGAGGCGCGTGTTGCTGCGGGCGGATCGGCCACCGCCGTCGAATCAACGGTCGACACCGTGGTCGTCGAGCGCTCTGAAGTCGCGACTGATGTCGACATTCCCGCGGCACCGTTCTGGGGCGATCGAGTCATCGATTCGATCAGCCTTGATGAGATCTATCCGTACATCAATCCCATCGCATTGTTCCGCGGTCAGTGGGGATTCAAGAAGGGTTCGATGACCACGGACCAGTATCAGCACACGCTCGAGGATGTCGTTCATCCGATCTTTGAACGGCTCAAGGCGCAATGCCGTGATGAGAACATTCTCCAGCCGCGCGTGGTCTACGGGTTCTATCCGTGTCACCGAGAACAGGATGACCTGGTGATCTTCGATCCGGACGATCACGACCGCGAGATCGAGCGGTTCTCATTCCCGCGACAGCGAAAGGGTCGCCACCTCTGCATCAGTGATTTCTTCCGCGGCGCGGAGACGGGCGAGAAGGATGTCGTGGCATTTCATTGCGTCACGATGGGGCGTGAGGTCAGCGAACGCGCGCGAATCCTCTTTGAGAAGAACGAGTATTCCGAATACCTCTACATGCATGGGATCGGCGTGGAAACCGCGGAAGCACTCGCTGAACTCTGGCACAAGCGCATCCGTGCAGAACTTGGCCTCGGCCATCAGGACTCGCCGCGCATTGCGGATCTGTTCCGGCAGACGTATCGCGGAAGTCGGTACAGCTTCGGCTATCCCGCGTGTCCGGACATGCAGGATCAGGAAAAGTTGTTCCGTCTCCTGAAGCCGGAACGAATCGGTTGCGAGCTGACGGATAACTGGCAGATCGACCCCGAACAGTCGACGAGCGCGATTGTCGTGCATCATCCTGAAGCGAAGTATTTCAACGTCTGAGCGTCAGTCGAGCGACAGGATGTGGCGCGTTAATTCCACACCAAGGCGTTCACCGATGCACTGTTCTTCATCGAGGACAACGTGTGCGCCGGAGGCGACCAGTTCGAGCCGGTGCACGTGATACCGTGCGCGAACCATGATGTATACGCGAGGCGATTGGGCACGAGCTTCGAGAATGATCGAGCGTGCCGCCTTCGGATCCGGAATCGTGATGATGATCGCGTACGCACGATCAACGTGCAGGTGTTCGAGCACATTCGGGTTCGATGCATCTCCAACGTATGCGGCGTATCCGTGTTCCTGGGCGCGCTTGATGCTGCGTGTACCGAGGTCAACGACCACGACGTCGTAATCATCTTCACGCAGCGACTGGGCGACCGCCTGCCCCGCTGGGCCATAACCGACCAGAAGAATGTGTTCGTTCAGGCCTTCGAACTGCTCATCCTCCGAGACACTCGATTTTGCCATGCGCCGCGCGAGAGCTGGCCCGATGGCGATCAGGTATGGCGTCAGAAAGAGCGTGATAATCGTGGCCGAAATCATCAACAGGAACGTGGTGTCGTTGATCAGTGTGCCGCGCGCGCCTTGCGCGAGGACAAACGAGAATTCGCCCACTTGCGCCAGTGTGATGCCAGTTGCGAGTGCCACCGGCGTCGACTGCTTGAAACAGCGGAGGATCACAAGAATGACCGCAGCTTTGCCAACCACCATCGCCAGTACGACTGGAATCACCCAATGCAGGTGTTGAATCATCCAGGTCGGGTCCGCCAGCATGCCAACTGCGCTGAAGAACAGCGTCATCAGCAGGGTGCGAAGCGAAGTGACATCGGCGCGGATCTGGGTCGCGAAGGGTGATTCGGCGAGAATCATGCCGGCAATGAACGCGCCCAGGGCTGGAGATAACTTGAATTGGTGCGCCGCCCAGGCCGCACCGAGGCCACTGACAATCGCCAAGAGGATTGGGAGTTCGCGATTGCGCTGCATGACCTGATTACCGAGCAACGCCGGCACGACGAACTTGAACAGCACGAACAGGACGCCGAAGAGTACTGCAGCGAGACCTGCGGCGGTCAGCAGGCGGAACATAACATCGAGTGGTCCGGCAGATTCTTCGCCCAGGATGGTCACCAGCAGGACGAGCGGCACGACAGCAAGATCCTGCAACAGCAGGATGCCCAATGCGTTGCGCCCATGCACGCTGTCCATCTCCGATCGATCCATCAGGAGGCGCAGAACACACGCGGTGCTGGAAAGCGCAACGATTGCACCGATCGCAAGCGCGACGGAGAAGCTCTGCCGGAAGAGGAGTGCCACGCCGGCCCCCAGGAGCAGGGTGAAGACAACCTGAGCCGTGCCACCCAGCAGGGCCACCGCGCCGAGTTTTCGGAGGCGTCCGAAGGAGAATTCGAGGCCGATGCTGAACAGCAGGAGCGCCACGCCCAATTCTGCGAGCGGCTCCACCTGCTCCTGCGATACCTGCCCAAGCGCATTCGGGCCAAG
>JBCCFX010000033.1:0-25011 GCA_039029515.1 Planctomycetota bacterium | reverse complement strand
GCCCCTTGAAGGTCGTCATTCGCGCTACGTCTTGTCCTACTCTACCGGCTACAAATCTCAACGTGTTAGAGCGGCTCAGGAGATGAATCAGTCTTCCTGGACTCGTAATCCGAGCAGTTCGTGTTAGTGAACTGGATTGCCGAAGACATATGGCTAGGGTACCAGGCGATACTAGACCAACCAAAATTTGGCATCCATGCAAGCCAGAATCCTCCAAGTCCGCCGCGATCGCCGGCGAGGATCGAATCGAGCAGGCCGGGATAGCGCTGATCCAGCTCTTCGCGACGCAATGACGTCATGCGATGCGTACCCGCGCATTCCACGCGGATGATGCCCGCCTCACGCAGCACGCGAAAGTGGTGGGACAACCGCGATTTCGACGCCTCCGGGCAGAAGTCGCCACACGAGCACGCCCCGTCCGCGGCCTTCCGAACAATCTCCAGCCGGGTGGGATCGCCCAGCGCCTGAAGAATCGTGGAGAGCGGTACGTTGGCAATGTCGGGGTGGAAAATCGTCGGCATAAGAGCTGTAAATCACTTTCAATCAATAGCTTGACGGCATTCGCGGCGTCCGGCCGCATCCGTGGATTCAACCGCGGAAACGCCCGTGGCATGCCCGGGAATCAAGAATATCACCATTCTTGTTGCAATGGTTCAAAATGTTTTGAACTCTTGCAATATTGAACCGGCGACCGCCGTTTATTCATGCGAAGCCACAACGCTTCACGCCCACGACCGACCAGATGACACGGAGAAGCATCATGGACCTCGAACTCAAAGGCAAACGAGCACTCGTCACCGGCAGCAGCTCAGGCATCGGCGAACAGGTCGCCCAGCGACTCGCCGAAGAAGGCGCTTCCGTCATCGTCCATGGTCGCAACCGCGAACGTGCCGAAGCCGTCGCCGCTCGGATTACCGACGCCGGTGGCTCCGCTGCTGTCGCAATCGGCGACCTTGCCACCGATGCTGACGCCTCCGCCGTCATCGACCAGGCGGTCAACGCCTTCGGCGGTCTCGACATCGTCGTCAACAACGCCGGCGTGTTCAACGAAACCGATTGGGATACCTCACCCGACACCTGGAACGACATCTACAACACCAACGTCACCTCCATGGTGCGCGTGATTCAGGGCACGCTGCCCGAACTCAAGAAGAACGGCTGGGGACGCTTCGTCCAGATCGCCTCCGGCGTCGGCAGCGCACCGTTCCCATCCGCACCGGACTACAACGCCACCAAGGCCGCGAACATCAACATGACCGTCAGCCTCGCTAAAACGCTCGCGGGCACGAACGTCACCGCCAACGCGGTGAGCCCCGGGCCGATCAAGACGCCGGCACTCGAGAAGTTCTTCCGCGGCTTCGCTGACCAGATGGGTTGGGGCGATGACTGGGACACGATCGAGGCCAAGGCGGTCGAACAGTTCGTGCCGAATCCCACCGGTCGCGTCGGCCGCCCGGAAGAAATCGCGGACACCGTCGCGTTTCTTTCCAGCCCTCGCGCTGACTACATCAACGGTGCCAACATTCGAGTGGACGGTGGCTTCGTCCCTTCGGTCAACTGACTGACACACACATGCCTCCTCTTCCCCCCCACTGGTGCGTTGCGGGTCGTGTCCCCTGCACGACCCGCAGCGCCGCCGGGGAAAGACCGGGAAGACCGGCGTGACAACTGACCCCTCCTCCTCCTCCGATTCGACGAAACGCTTCCCTCCAGTGAGAACACCGACGCCCGCACAATGACCACACCGCGTGGTCACGGGCGACGGTGTTTTCGCGTGCGCACACATCACATGCGAACGCCACGCGCCGCGGCGCGTTCATCGTCGGTCCTCGATAATTCAATCGTCAGTCCGGCCGACCCGCGAACTCGGTCGCGATCGCGACCTGTTCCACCACTTCAAGCTCAAAGCCCGCGAGGCCGAGCAACGCTTTCGGATGGTTCGTGAGAATGCGCAGCTTCGTCAGACCGAGATCCCGGAGAATCTGCCCGCCGGTACCGATGTCACGCTGGACGCGAATGTTTGGCGTATCCGCCAGTCCATCCGGCCGCGTCAGGTCCGGCGCATTCACATCATCAATCTCAGGCCGGTTGATCCGCAACAACTGATCCGCCAACTCATCCCCCGTCGATTCCGGCCGCAGGTACACGATCGCACCTGCGCCTTCTTCCTGAATCATGCGCATGGATGCGCGAAGCTGCGCCCCGGTCGGTCGACTCGCTTCGTCAAACACATCGCCGAGCAGATTCCGACGATGCATGCGTACCAGCGTCGGTGCGGTGCGCTGAATCGGATGGCCGTTGGCATCGCGCTGTCCGACATCACCGCAGGTCAATGCGACGTGCGGGAGCGGATCGATCGCGGTGCGGTACATATATAGGTTGAAGTCGCCGTACGGCGTGTGAATCACCGTGCCATCGATCGACTCTTCGCGTTGCACGAGGCTTTCGCGTTCCAGCCGATACTGAATGATCTGTTCGACGCTGCAGATCTTGAGATCATGCTCAGCGCAGATCACCTCGAGGTCCGGCATGCGCGCCATCTCGCCATCAGGCTTCACGACTTCAATCAGCACGCCGGTCGGGTTCAGTCCCGCGAGCTTGCACAGGTCGACCGTGCCTTCAGTCTGCCCCGTACGCACCAGCACGCCGCCATCGCGCGCCCGCAGCGGGTTGATATGTCCTGGTCGGACGAAATCGCCTGGCTCAGAATCGGGATCCATCAGCATCTGGATGGTCTTCACGCGATCCGTTGCCGAAATGCCGGTGCTCACGCCGTGCTTTCGATGGCCGTCCACGCTCACGGTCAATGGCGTACCAAGCCACGACGTATTGACGTTGGCCTGCGGACCAAGTTCCAGTCGATCACAATCGGCGCTGGTCATCGGCACGCACAGGTAGCCGCCGCCGATGCGCGTCATGAAGTTGATGATGTCCACGGAGATGAACTCCGCCGCGCAGATGAAGTCGCCTTCGTTCTCGCGGTTTTCATCGTCAACCAGCACGACGATCTTGCCGTCGCGCAGGTCCTGCAGAATGTCGGGAATGGGACTCAGCGGCATGGATGCAGTGTAGGCGGTGGAGCCGTGTTGAGCATCCCACCGCACGCGGATGGCAGATGGGTAGAATCCCCGCATGACCACCGCGGCCCAACGCAAGACCCACGAGCGCAACCTTCTGGCCATCACCGGCCTGCCCACCGCCGCCGGACGCGAAGATCGCGTCATTGCCTGGGTTCGAGACTGGGTGAAGAAACGGAAGAACATTCGGATCAAGGCCGATCGTGCGGGCAACCTGATCCTCACGCAGACCGCGAAGTCGTCCGATCGCCCGATCTTTATCACCGCACATCTGGATCACCCCGCATTCGTCGTGCGGCGCATGATCGATGATCGCACCGTCGAACTCGAGTTTCGCGGCGGCGTTAACAATCCGTACTTCGAGAACGCTCGCGTCGACATTTACGCCGACGACGACACTGTGGTCACAGGCAAGATCACCAAACTTGATCCCAAAGCGAAGCCGTTCAAGCGCGTCATCGTCGCCTTGTCACGGAAGACCGACATCGTTCAGCCCGGCGATGTTGGTCGCTGGGCGTTTCGTGGTCGCGGCGCTGAACCGGAGATCGTCAACGGTCTTCTTCATACGCCTGCATGCGATGACCTTGCCGCCGTCGCCGCCGCGCTCAGCGCACTGGATGTCATCCGCGGCAAACGCGGGATGAACAACGTCGGCGTGCTGCTCACCCGCGCCGAGGAAATCGGTTTCATCGGCACGCTCGCCGTCTGTAAGGACAAGTCGGTACCGAAGTCGGCCCGACTGATTTGTCTGGAAAACTCACGCAGTTATCCCGAATCGCCCATCGGTGGCGGACCGATTCTGCGTGTCGGCGACAAGATCAGCGTGTTCGATCCGAAGCTCACGAATCGTATCGGTCTCATCATGACCGAACACGCGAAGAAGAATCCCGACTACGTCTGGCAACGCAAACTCATGCCCGGCGGCGCGTGCGAAGCGACCGCGTTCAGCACGTTCGGCTACGAATCCACGTGCCTCTGCCTGCCACTCGGCAACTATCACAACATGTCGGACATCGACGCCGTGGCAAAAGGCAAACGACCCGCACGCGTGAAGCCCGAAGTCATCAGCGTCGATGACTACCATGGACTCATCGAGATGCTGATCGTCGTTGCACGCGAACTCGATTCCGCACGCGTCGAATCGCTCGAAGACAAACTCTATGGCTGGCTCGAACAATTCAAGGACGTGGTCTACACCAACGCCTGATTCGAATCCAGACTCTGCTTTCTACGCTCTACTCTCTCCTCTCTCCTCTCTCCTCTCTCCTCCATGTTCCACGCCACCACCATTATCAGCGTTCGACGTGATCACGATGTCGCCATGGCCGGCGATGGTCAGGTCAGTCTCGGCAACACCATCGCTAAAGGCGACGCAGTCAAGGTGCGCACGCTGAAGGGTGTCGGCACCGATCACGCGGGCGTCCTCGTCGGCTTTGCCGGTTCCGCCGCCGACGCGTTTGCATTGCTCGAACGATTCGAGGCGAAACTGAAAGACTCGCCGACAAACCTCATGCGCGCTGCGGTGGAACTCGCCAAGCTGTGGCGCACCGATCGCATGCTGCGCCGACTCGAATCGCTGCTCATCGTCGCCGACCGCGCAACCACGCTGATGGTGTCCGGCCAGGGTGATGTCATCGAACCGACAGACGGCATCTGCGCCATCGGCTCCGGCGGCTCGTTCGCGCTTGCTGCCGGCCGCGCACTCATCCGAGAAACCGACATGTCACCACGCGATATCTGCGAGAAGGCACTGACGATCGCCGGCGAGATCTGCGTGTACACCAACACCAACGTCACCACACTGGAACTCGACGCCGCCTCATGATGGCACAACGCCGACGACCGCGACGCGAGACCTGGCGCGAACGGTGGTATCGACGCAGCGTTTTTGCCACGCGGACGGTTATCGCCACGCTGCTGTTCACGACGCTGGTCATCATTGACATGATTGGCGACCCACCGCGGTTCCGAATCACGCCGCTCTGGGTCAAAGGCCACGAAGCTGAGGTCCGCCTCGCCATGCAGCTGACCGCCGTTGCGCTGCTGCTGACCGCTCTGGACGCCCTCTGGACACGTCGACCACTCGTCCCATTACTCGTCTGGCTGGTGTGGATCGGGGTGATCTGGGGACTGTTTGCCGAACGGGTTGTCCTGATCATGAAGGTCGTGAACGATCACATGTGGTAATCGGACGTAGAGGTGATTTGCCTCACTGAATCAGCCGACATCTTTCAACATGGCCGGATGGATTCAACTTCTTCATCAACGTGCAACGTCAGGGCGACACGATGGCGTCCGCGACATGCTTGAGCGCCTGCAGCGCCAGGGTGCGCGGCTGAAGGTCGTGCCCGCCGCCCGCCGACGCACCGCACATCCCGACGAGAACGCCACCAGCACGATCGAGATGGTGCGCAAGGATGACTTCATCATCAGTCAGCCCATTCTGAATGGTCATGTGTTGCCGCTGGCATCGCATGAGCTGATCGAAGTCACCGTCACCGGCCCGGACGGCTGCGTCACGTTCGAAACGCGCGCGCAAGGCCGATTCAAGACAACGTCCGGCACCGGCAAGCCATTCTTCGGATATCGCCTTGATATGCCCGAGGAACTCAACGTCGATGAGCGACGACAGTATCACCGTGTCCTCGTCGGCTATGACGTTGCGCCGGAAGCCACGTTGCGCACGCCGGATTGCAAAATGCCAATCCACGCGGTCGTTGAAGACATCAGTGCCGGCGGCGCGCGCCTTCGATGCCGCAACGGCGCAGACCATCTTCAGATGGGTCAGTTCGGGTATCTGCACCTTGAATTGCCCGAACCGATCGGCACGGTGAGCACGCTCGTGCGCATCTGCGCGGTCAAACCATCTTCGGATGAATACGCGACAAGCGTTCACCTTGCATTCGACCGGCCGATCGCCGAACTCAGCGATTTCATCCGCCAGGTCGACCTCCGACGAACCGCACGTATCAAACGTCAGGGCGAGTGATGGCTTTTGGCTGTTGGCAGGAAGCTGAATCAACTTCACCGGTTGTATGATGACGGTGCATGGAACCTGATGATCATGTCTGCCTGTGCTTTCGCGTGTCACAACGCAAGCTCGTGAACTATCTCAAGCGCGAGAAGCCGACGGTGGCTTCGCAGCTGAGCGATTGCCTCGGCGCGGGAACCGGTTGCCAGTGGTGTGTGCCGTTCCTCAGGAAACTCCACGCGCAATGGGAAGCAGGCGAGGAGCCGGATCTGCCGGTTTCGCCGGTGGAATATGCACAGCGTCGGAAGCGCTACCGCGCGACCGGCGAGCGTGACACTGACGACTAAGCTCTTCTTGCCAACAGCTAATAGCCAAAAGCCAAGAGCCAACAGCTGTTTTACACCCAGACCTGGCAGATGAGGTGCGGTTCCTTGAGCTTGCCGGTGAGAATGCCCACCGAGCTGTTCACAAACTTCACCTCGTACTGCGGATGCGCATCGAGCCATTCGTTGATGCACTGATCCATGTAGCGCAGCGCATCGTCGGTCAGCTTCGAATGGAACGTCTTCACGTGAATCGCGCCAGCACCCGTCGTGTTTGGCGTGCGCGCCCATTCATCTTCGTGACGATTCTGTTTCTCGCCGATCGAACGAATCATCTTCTTGCCACCCATCAGCGGGTTCGTCGACTCGACGATCGGCACCGGACCTTCGGCCGGCACTGGAATCGGATCCTTCGCGCCCAACGATGTCTGCTGGTGCTGAATCTTGCTTGGCTGGCCCGGTTGCTTCGGGTCGTGCATCGCGTCGCCTCCTCGTGACGAGATGAATCATCGATCGCGCGGCGATCGCCGCGTCTCACCTATTCTGCCACATCCTCGGGTCGGAACGAATGGAAACCTTCACACTTCACCCGCTCCGGCACGCCATCGCGTCCGGTAATGAAGGTGATCCGCTGAATCGCACTCTTCTCACGCCCTTCAAGCTCGGCCCAGATCACGTCCCACGCATCCGGAGCCTCCTGCGAGACCGCCCACACGCCCGTGGCGATGCGCTTCACCTCGCCGCGATCACCCGAAATCGGCCCTTCGTATTCGAGGTACGCTCGCCGATGGTCCGGCAGCGATTCCAATGCCATCGACGTGTCCGCCGGCATGACATGCAATGGAGCCGGCAGGCGAAACGTGCGCAGCGGCGAATCATTCATGTCCATCGCCAACATCCAGTCGATATGCCACGTGCCGTCCGGCAACGTGTGCCGGAGCTGAACGGTGGGCAGGATGTGGACGGTTGTACACATTCGACGTGCACACATCCTACCGCGTTTCACACCTTGGCCGCGACTCGGAGCGCATCGTATGATGCTCACATGAATTGCCGCACACGACGTCATGCTCTTTCATTGGGTCGAACCTGTGTCGGACCCGTCCTCGCCGCCACCGTTGTCCTGACAACGCTGGCCGGTTGCTCGAACGGACCGTCGACACCTGTGCTGCGTGAACGCGGTGAACACGCGTTCAGCCGCGCGGAATACGGTGACGCCGCCACGAACTACGGGCAGATCGCCGACCGATACCCCGGCGACTGGGAAGCGCAGTATCGACTCGGCCAATCGCTGCTCGAACTCGATCGACCCGAGGAAGCACGTCGTGCCCTTGAAATCGCGATGACGCGTCGGCCCAATAACGCCGACGTCGCCGATGCACTCGCCGAAGCGATCTATCGCACCGACAATCAGAGCGACCTCTTCGCGTTCCTTCGTGGCCGAACCAACGAACAGCAGACCGTGTACTCGTATCTGCGTCTTGCTCGCTACGCCTCGGACGTCGGTGACCCCGACAACGCCAAAGTCGCACTCGAAACCGCAGTCGAGATCGATCAGGGTCGCACGGTCGAACCGTATCTTCAGTTCGCCACCTTCGCGGAAGGCATCGGGGATTTCGATCTTGCAGTTCGCCGGCTGCGTCAGGCGTACGGCATCGATCCGCGTGATGAACGCGTGACCGATCGCCTCATCGCACTCAACGAAGTGCCCGGTCCGACCATCGCCCTTCCGCCCGGCCGGTGAGCGCTCCCGTGACGAATGCCGACATCGATGGCGCGCAGTATCTCGCGTGGATCAACGCGCTGGGTGATCTCGCGCGCTTGCGCATGATGCGTCTGCTCGTCCTCGAAGAACTCAGCGTCGGCGAACTCTCTCGCGCCCTTCAACTGCCGCAATCCACCGTCAGCCGACATCTCAAATTGCTGCATGAACGCAGCTGGCTGTCGAAGCGCACCGCAGGGACCGCAAGCCTCTACAAATTGCTGCCCGACACGCTGCCAGACGGCGCACGCGAACTCTGGCAGGTGACCGAATCACAGATCGGCGATTCCTCATCGTTCGAAAGCGATGATGCTCGCCTCGTCGAAGTGCTCGCCGAACGATCTGTCGATAGCAAGACGTACTTCGGCCGCCTTGGTGGCGAGTGGAATGATGTGCGCACCGCGCTCTTCGGTCATGAGTTCACCCACGAAGCCCTGCTCGGCCTGCTGAATCGCAATTGGACCATTGCCGACCTCGGTTGCGGCACCGGCAACGCCGCCGCGCTCCTCGCGCCGTACGTGAAGAAGCTCATCGCGATCGACCGTGAGCCCGCAATGCTCGAAGCGGCATCACGCCGGCTGACCGATGTCGACAACGTGGAATTCCGCGCGGGCGATCTCACCATGCCGCCGTTGGAGCCGGGCGAGGTCGATGTCGCGATGGTGTTCCTCGTCATGCATCACGTGCAGGATCCGATGGTCGCCGTGCAGGCAATCGCGCGATGCCTTGCGCCCGCCGGCGTGCTGATGATCGTCGACATGGTTGCGCACGATCGCGAAGCGTACCGGAGCGGCATGGGTCATGTGCATCTCGGGTTCGATGAAGAAACGGTGCAGTCCTGGGGCGATGCGGCGAGCCTCAAACGCGTGGACTACCGTCGACTCCGACCCGACACGTCGGGTCAGGGTCCGGGATTGTTCGCCGCGTATCTCTCGAATTCCTGACACCCGCGCACTACCATCACGGTAGAACTGCGGGGTTCGACCGTGCTGAACGTTGCGATCGTTCTTGGTGTGCTGAGTGTCCTAATCCTGTTCATCGGGGTCATTGGTCGTCGCGTTGGGAACGAACCGCGATGCCGGTCATGCAAGCATCAACTTGATGGTCTCCCCGTCGCTGATGACGGCGTGCGATGCCCCGGGTGCGGCACCCACACGTCCACTCGTTGTTTTGTCGGCAGCCACTGGGCGATGAAACCACGGCCGATTCTTGTCGCGGCTCTCCTGCTGGTGGTTGGGGCCACGATCTACGGTGTTGATGACCAGCTCAAGAAGCACGGCCGATCGTGGTACGCCGTTCTGCCGACCTGGGTGCTGGTCAGTCAGTTTGATACCGACGAGGACGACGCTGACCTGCAAATCGAACTCCAACACCGTTTCGACGCCGATGAAATTCAACCACGTCAGATTCGCACGCTGCTCGACAAGGCACTGGCGGTGACCGTCGCCGAGGAACAATCAACGGTGGGATACCGGCGTCAGGATGGGTACTGGCAAACTTCACCGTGGCACAGGTTCTGCGAACAGTTGATTCTCACTGAGCATTCATTGCCAGCGCATCGCCGGTGGTATCTGAAACACGCGACGAGTCTTGCCGCACTGACGTTCGATGACGGCGTCGCAATCTGGCTTGGCATCGGACAAGTCGATCCACCCGAACTACTGGAGGTTCGCCTTGTTGACATCACTTCCGGCCAGTCATGGCCGATTGCCGTTGAACATGATCCCGCACCTTTGCTGTTACCGCATATCGTTTATCGCGGACGCTATCCGATCGGATGCCTTCGACCCGACGAAGCGACACTCGAAATTCGGTTCACCATATTCGCGTCGATCGGTGATGTGACGCACGCGGTCCCCATTGCGCAACGATTGAATTGCGACGCATGGTTTCCGGATTTCGATCCGTGCGGACTTCCAGATATGCATGACGCTCGCGGAATCTACTAGGACATCTGGAGTCCAAGATCGACCGTGCTCAACCTTGCGTTCATCCTGTTTGGTATCAGCGTCCTCGGTCTGCTCATCGGGCTCATCGGTCGTCGCGTTGGGAACGAACCGCGCTGCCGGTCATGCACGCATGATCTGACCGGCATCCATGCAGACGACGCTGATGTGCGTTGCCCGGAGTGCGGCTGTACAACCAGCGCCAAACGAATTCGCCACGGTCATCGCGTTCGACGTCCACGCATCATGGCGTGTGCCGGCGCGATCTTCGTTGCCGCGCTGTCCATCGTCGTCATGGATCAATATGTGCATGCCATCGGCCGGTCGTGGTACATGTTTCTCCCGAACGGCACGCTGGTTGACATGCTAATCGCGCAACCCATGAATGAGTTGGTCATCGATGAGCTTCAACATCGACTGGATGATTCGCGCCTTGGTCAGGATGCATGCACGCGACTGCTCCATTCACTCGACGACTCCACCCTTATTTCAGCAAAGCCGATTCGAACAAGGCCACCTCTACCGGTCATGCCGGCGCGAATGAAGTTCTTCAAGTCGCTCATTCGTTCGTCAAGCATCTCGCGTGACGTTCGTCTCGCGTACATCGATCGCCATATTCACTACTGGTCAGACACGGAGTTCATTCGGCGCGAAGAAGTCACACAGGTACTCAACGTCTATCTGCTCCTTCCACGCCTGATCGATGACTTCGAGTTTGTCGATGTGTATTTGTATGCCACCTTCGATGAGAAGATCTGGCAGTTGGAACTTGTGGAGGATTCACGGGCATCGCGCGGCAAACAGACGAAGGAATTCAACGCGGAGTTGCCGGACGATGTCCCGTCGGCGGAGCTTGAAGACCTGGAATCGTTTCTCGTCCTTCAGGTTGACGTTGCGGGCGACGAATTTACCTATGAGTTTCGCTACGCCATGTACGGCTGGTAGCGTCGAAAGGCCTTTTTCATGCCCATCTCCGGCCTCACTGAACTTGTCCTTGTCGTTCGCGATGTCCGAGCTGCGACACACTTCTACGAACACATCGTTGGCCTGACCCTCGAACGCCCTGCCGACGATGAATGGGCATGGTTCTGGTCGGGTGAACCTGGCGCCTCAGCGCGTCTCGCATTGTCGCGCGGCCCATTGCTGTTCGAAGAACACTCGCCGCATCCCGCCGGCGCTCGGTTCGGCTGCGCTCACTTCGCCTTCAACGTGGCACGCGAAGACATCGATGCTCGGCTTGCCACCGTGCGCGCGAACGACATTGAGATCTTCGGGCCGACGAGTTTCGACTGGATGAACGCAGACTCGTGGTACTTCTACGATCCGGATGGCAACCTCGTCGAGTTCTGGGTGCCGCGGCATGAGGAAGGCAGGAGGCAAATGGCATAAGACAGACGGTGCGGAGCCAAGGCATCATCATCTGCCTACTTCCACCTGCCTTCTGCCTCGCACGCACATTGCCCGCGCTTGCGCTTGAGCCTCGCCTTATGCCTGTGCTAATCCCTCGCGTACGAATTGCCACGCACAGGATTCGGATTCACGATCTCCACGATCACGCTCTTGAACGCCGGCGTCTTGGATCGCGAATCCGCAGCACACGGAATCAACACGTTGGACTCCGGGTAGTACATCATCGCATTGCCCGCCGGCACATCGAACGGTCGCGCAAGCACATCGTGCATCTCGCCCGTTTCGTTGCGCACGGTGACCTTGTCGTTCTCCATCAGACCGAAGCGCAGCAGATCGCGTTTGTTCATGAGGATGACATCGCGGCGTTCCTGTCCGCGATACAGATCCTCTTCCTCGTACACGACCGTATTGAACTGACCTTCCGAGCGCACGGTCATCAGACGCAGTTCGTGATCGCCAAGTTCCGGCAGGTCGGGCAGATCCACCGCATGACATTGCGCCCGACCGCTCGGCGTCGCGAATGTCGGCGTATGAAACGTCCGGCCATCGATGTGAAACTCCTGCTTCGCATCATCGATCTTCCCGATCGCTTCATACCCAGGCACGACGGCGGCGATCATGTGCCGAATCGTGCGGTGATCGCGCATGCGTTCCCAGTCGAGCGGCGAGCCCGCTTCGCCGAAGATTCGATGACCGAGATCCGCGATGACCTCAACCTCACTGCGCGGACCTTCGAACCGTTGCTTGCCACCGTTGCTGAGCCGGACGAAGTTGAACATCGACTCCTGCGTCGTTGTCTGTGATTCCTCATCGCGCGCGAGCACCGGCAGGATGATCGTCTCCTTCCCGCGCCCCGCGACGTGGCCAGTATTCAGGGTCGTGCTGAGATACACGACCTGATCGATCGCGCGCAACGCCTTGCCGGCGAACGCAGAATCCGGATTTGATCCGTACAGATTGCCGCCGAGACAAATCGCGGACCGAACGTTTCCGGCATCCGCGCGCTCCATGCAGCCGAGTGTGTCGAGACCTTCGCTTGTCGGCAGGTCCATGTTGTACGTGTCTTGCAGCGCGTTGAAGATCGCATCTTTCAGTTTCGGCGTCACACCCATCGAGCCCACGCCTTGCACGTTGGAGTGACCGCGCAACGGCAGCAACCCGCAGCCGGTCTTGCCGAGCATGCCGCGCGCGATCGCAAGGTTCGCGATCATCTGCACGTTCTCGACGCCGTGCGTGTGATGGGTAATGCCCATCGCCCAGCAGAAGATGGTCTTCTTCGACTTCTGATAGCGATCGGTGATGTCGGTCATGACCGAACGTGACACGCCGCACTGTGCGGTGATGTCATCCCAGCGCAAGCCGCGCACATGCGCTTCGACCGCGTCCCACCCTTCGGTGGACTGATTCACAAACGTCCGATCAATCGCTTCGCGTTCGAGTAACGTCTTGAGGATGCCGGTCAGCAGCGCGATGTCGCCGCCGATGTGCGGCTGCACGTACAGGTTGGCAATTTCATTCGCCTTCAGCATGCTGCGGAAATCGCTCGGCACTTTGAATCGTTCGAGGCCAACTTCGCGCAATGGGTTGATGACGATAATCGTGCCGCCACGCCGCCGAACTTCGACGAGGCTCTTCATCAGGCGCGGATGATTCGATGCGGGGTTCGCGCCGATCAGAAATACGAGATCGCACGCCGAGACATCGTCTAGCACGACGGTCGCCGTGCCTGAACCGGTCACACTGTTGAGCCCAACACCAGATGCCTGATGACAGTAGTACGAGCAGTTGTTGACGTTGTTGGTGCCGAAGAGTCGCGCGAGAACCTGCAGCAGAAACGCAGCCTCGTTCGAAGACCGACCGCTGAAGTAGAAGAACGAATCGTCAGGCTGCGTTGCCTTCAACTTCGTGGCGATGCGTCCCATCGCGTCATCCCACGAGATCGTCTTGTACGTCAGGTCGAGCGGACCGGCGTACAGCGGCTGCGTGATGCGGCCCGACGCTTCGAGTTCGCGCGGCGTCATCTTCTCGAGCGATTCGAAATCGAACGTCTCGAAAAAGTCGTCCTTGAGCCGGCCTTGCATGTCGGCGGCCATTGCCTGGATGGATTTCTTGCAGACCTCGAAACCGTGGCCACGCTCATTGACCATGCCGCCACGCTGTCCACCCATGCCGAGCGCACACGTCTTACAGGCGTTCTTCGATCGCAGGGCGCGCCACATGCGCCACAGGCCGCCGGCTTCCCGCGCCTTGCGAAACGTATAGAACACTGCGGGCCAGCCGCCACCGTGCGTGACCTGTTTCATCCCGGCATCGTACCCGGAGCCGGCGGGAATCGCCCCTCGATCGCGAATCAGGCCCGACCAGATACCGATGCTGGCAGGTCCTGTGCCGCACGTTGGAATGCCTGCCATGCCTTCTCGACGTGCGACCATCGCGTGCGCGTCTGGCCGATCGACATGCGGATGACGTAGTGATCGTTCAGCTTGGTGTGCGTGACGTACATCGCACCGGACGCATTGACGGTTTCGAGAATGTGCTGCGTCGCCGTATCGCCATCGACATGGCGAAAGCACACGAGATTGAGCGGCGCCGGCGCCATGCGCTCGAAGTTCGGATCGTCATCAACCCATTGTGCGAATCGCTGGCCCATCTCAACATGCTCGCGGACGAGTGCCTGAAGGCCTTCGACGCCGTAATGCCGAATGACGAACCACAACTTGAGCGCGCGAAAGCGTCGACCGAGCGGCACGTGCCAGTCCCGATAGTCAAAGACCTCGCCGGACATCGTCGCCGCGTTCTTCAGGTACTCCGGCAGGATGGACATGGTGCGAATCAACGCAGTTCGATCACGCACCCAGAAGCAATCGCAGTCGAAGTTCGTGAACATCCACTTATGCGGATTGAAGCAGTAACTGTCAGCGTATTCCAGACCATCCTGAATCCAGCGGAATTCTTGGCATAACGCCGCAGTGCCGGACATCGCGGCGTCGACGTGATACCACATGGATTCGCGTTGCGCGATCTCGCCGATGGCGCGAACAGGATCCATCGCATTCGACGATGTCGTACCGACGGTCGCGCAGATGAAGAACGGCGTCTTACCCGCAGCGCGATCCGCGTTGATCAACGCCTGCAATGTGTCGCTGCGCATCGCGAAGTCATCGTCGACATCAACCAGCCGCAGGTTCTCACGCCCGAGTCCCGCGATCATCATCGCCTTCTCTATGGATGAATGCGCCTGATTCGATGTGTACGCAACGAGTGGTCGATCCACGCCCGTGCGATTCGTCGCGAAGGATGTCGCGCGTTCACGACCGGCGAGAAGGGCGCACAGCGATGCGCTGGATGCGGTGTCCTGCAACACGCCGCCGCCATCGGTGGTTGAACGGAAGAACGCGGGCAAGTCGAGCATGTCAACGAGCCAGTCGAGGATGCGCGTTTCCACTTCGGTGCACGCGGGACTTGTCGCCCAGATCATGCCTTGCACGCCGAGCCCCGCCGCGAGGAACTCACCAAGTAGCGACGGCCCGGAGATGTTTGCAGGGAAGAACCCGAAGAAGTTCGGTGATTGCCAGTGGGTGATGCCGGGCATGACGAGTCGATCGACGTCGCCGAGAATGTCCTGCATGGACTCGCCGCTGATCGGCGCCGCGTCCGGGAGCGACGCATAGATGTCGCCGGGTTCGACCTGCGACAACACGGGACGAGACTCGACGGTGTCAAGGTAGTCGGCGATCCAGTCGACGACGGCGTGAGCGTGTTCGCGGAATGAATCGGACGACATGTGCAGTTCGTGCGGCTCGGTCATAGTCGGTCATGATAGGCTTGATGGCCCGAGATTCCTGACGATCGCCGGCATGCGTTCGCATCAGAGATCGAGGCCCAACGAGGACGCGGTATGCGACATCGATTCGTGCTACTCCTGATGCTGCTCATAATGGCCCAAGGTCACGGGCAGGATCTGACCGCGCTGCCGATCGACCTGGACCAGGCCCGACAGTACTTCGACGAAGCACAAACGCTCCGTCGCGCAGACATGCGTGATTTATGGGGCATTCGGCTGCACAGCCGGATGATGTTCGTCGACCCTGACAATGGAATCTATGTGACGAACGCGCAGGATCGCCGGAAGACGCTGACGGAGATGAATGACGTCTTCGTTGGCCGTCTCGGACCCGCGGAGCTTCCTACGGATGGCGCGGTGTCAGTCAACGGCGCGCTGTGGGTGATGCTCACATGGCCACTACCCGAGGACAAGGACATTCGCGGCGTACGGATGATGCAGCACAGCATGCTGGCGTCGCAACACAAACTGGGCATTCGATCGCGCAATCCTGCGAGTGATCATCTCACGCGCATCGAGGATCGGATTCTGATTCGGCTCGAGTGGCGCGCCTTGCATCGAGCATTGCAGGCGGCCGACGATGCAACGCTGGCGCAGGCCGTTCGCGATGCATTGCTGTTTCGCACCTGCCGGCATGCTGATCAACGTTCGATACGCGACTTCGAAACCGATCGTGAGCGTTCAGTGGGGCTGGCGATGTACACCGGCATTCGACTGAGTGGTATGACGACCGAAGATCAGATCAAGCACGTGTGCGTGATGCTGGATGAAGTCGATGCCGAACCGAGTATGGACGGCGTCTTCGCATACGCCAGCGCGGCCGCGTACGGCGTACTACTTGATCGACGCGATTCCGAGTGGCGCAGCGCGATCACAAATCGCAGCGATCTCGGCAGGATGACACGAACCGTGTACGGCATCACGTTGCCGGACGTCCCGTGCGCGGAAACAGCTCGACGCCGATCAATGTACGACCATGCTGCCATCGCGGCCGAAGAGGAAGCACGGCATGCGATTCGCACGCAGCGCATCGCCACATATCGCGCTCGATTCGATGAGCCGCCATACGTGGAACTGCCGATCACGGGCGACATGCGGATGTCGTTCTCGCCGGGCGAGATCACGATCATGGATGATCTCGGGACCGTGTACGAACGCGCGGAGATCACCGGACCATGGGGAACACTCGCGGTGAATGACGGCGTCCTGCTGGTGCGGCGCGAACGGGCGGCACCGGCAATCCGCCTCGATGCGCACGAGATCGAAGTCAACGAGGCGTTTGCGACCGGACGCGGTTGGCGGCTGGAGTTCTCACCTGCGTACACCATCGCGTTGAACACGCATCGCGGGATCTGGATGGCACGGCGGAAGTAGCGGTTGGCTTTGGGCTTAGGGCTGTGGGCTGTCTTGTCGGCCGGCATCGCCGACGCCGGCAATGATCTTCATCAAGCGTCCATCGTCCAGTGACGTGGTCACCCCGAGAGGCAATGCCGGGTTCAACAGAACCCGGCCTACAAGCTCGGGTTGCGATCAAAAAACCCGGGCCTTCGCTGCGCTCAGACCCGGCGTTTACTCACACCGGCAATCGTTCCAACTCCGACGCGACATCGTCCATCAACGATCCCATCGTGTCGGAATCGAACGCAAGCTTGATGCCGCACGCATTGAACAGGTCCGGCAACGGTTGCGAACCACCGAGCGTCAGCGCTTCGCGGTACTTGCCGATCGCCTGCGATTCATCACGACGACCGATCTGCCAGAGTTGCAGCGCGCCGAGTTGTGCGATGCCGTACTCGATGTAATAGAACGGCACTTCGAACAGGTGCAATTGCTTCTGCCACATCGAGGCACGGAAGTCTTCCAGGCCCGTCCAGTCGACAGCGGGACCGAATGTGGATTCGAGTTCAAGCCAATGCGCCGTGCGCTCTTCGCGTGTGTGATCCGGATGCGTGTAGATCCAGTGCTGGAACGCATCGATCGTCGCGGTCCACGGGATCATCGTGGCGAGCCCTTCGAGATGCTCGCGACGTGCGCGATCAGCATCCGCAGGCGCATCGTAAAACTGGTCGAGGTACGGCTGCGCGAGCAGTTCCATGCCCATTGAAGCAACCTCGGCAAACTCGATCGGCGAGTGACGGTAATGCAACAGCGGATCGTTCTCCGACAACATCGCATGGAACGCGTGGCCGGCTTCGTGAATCATCGTCTGCAAATCACGCTGTAGACCGGCAGCATTCATGAAGATGAACGGCTGACGCGAACGGTCGCGGTGGTACTGGTAGCCGCCGGGCGACTTACCTTTGCGCGTTTCGAGATCGAGTGAGGTGCCATCGCGAAGACGATCGAACAGGTCGCCGAGATCGCGGCTCATGTCGTGAAACAGCTTGCTGGTGCCTTCGATCAATTCATCGGAACCGCTGAACGGTCGAAGCGGATCACGGCCCTTCACATCCACACCGAGATCCCACGGCCGCAACGCGTCGGCACCGAGTTCTTGCTTCCTCGTGGCATTCGAAGCGCGCATTACGGGGACGCAGATCGATGCCGCAGCCGCGTGGTACGCCTCACAATCGGCGGGCGTGTAATCAAAGCGATGCTTCGCCTTGAACATGTAGTCACGGTAGTTGTCGAAGCCGGCGTTGCGAGCGATCTGATGCCGGACGCGGATCATCTCGTCAAAGATGTCATCGAGCCGATCGCGATCCTGTATGCGCCGTTCGGCCATGCCGCGCCACGCTTCCTCGCGCGTCGCTCGATCGTTCTCCTGAATGTACGTGGCCATCTGCGGCATGGTCTTTTCTTCGCCGCGGAACTGCACGGTCATCGCACCACTGACTTCGCTGAACTGCTGGCCGAGCTTCGTGTCCTGCGTCTGCAGCGGAATGTTCTCATCACGGAACAGTTCAACATCCGCGCGGATGTCGCGGAGCATGACGCCGTACCGAGCCTGATCGAGCTTCGACACATGCTCGGACTCGACGATCTTCCGATCGAGCGCGAAACCGACTTCCTTGAGTTGCGGCTGCACGTTTTCCACGAATTCGAGATACGCCGACTTGTGCGCATCTTCGTCGGTGTGACACGTCATGCTGATGTAGAGGTTCGCCGACGCTTCGCTTGCGGTGGCGTCAAGCTCACTGCGATCGAGAATGAGCTGTTCGAGACAGTTCTCACACTTCAGCTCACGCGCAAGCAGTTTGTCGTAATACGGCTTGAGGTTGTCCCATCGGGATCCATCGAGATCGGCGGGAACAAAATCGGTCACCGGCATTGCAGTCGTCGACATGGTTGAACACTCCGTTTCGTGCGGAGCATCGTAGCCCGTTCCTGATCGATTGTGCAGTGGTTTACACGGGTCAACGCGGGCATTACGCCGCGTCTTCGGTGTCCTGTGTGGTCACGATCGGCTCGCCTTCGACCGTGACGTCGGCGAGCAATTCCACCGTGATGCGTTCGATATGCGTCGGCGTGGCGGCGAGGGTCGTGAACCGAGCGCCGTACGCAACGATCGACTCGCCTTCCTGCGGGACACGGCCGAACTGTGCGAGCAGGAAGCCGCCGACGGTGTCGTAGTCATCATCCTCAGGGAGTTCGAGCGCCATGTCCTCGTTGAGATCATCGATGTGATATCGACCATCGACGTCTGCGCGGTCGTCGGCGACGCGTTCGAGGGTTGGTATCTCGTCCTGCTCGGGATCGTGCTCATCCTTGATCTCGCCCACGAGTTCTTCGAGGACATCCTCAATTGTGACGAGACCCGCAGTGCCGCCGTACTCATCGATGACGATGGCCATATGAACTTCACTGCGCTGGAAGTCAGCGAGCAATGCGGGCACTGGCTTACTTTCCGGGACGACAATCGGCGTGCGGAGAATCGGTTCGAGTTCGAAATCCGAACCATCCTCGCCGAGGTACTCGATGAGATCTTTGACGTAGAGAATGCCAACGATGTTGTCGAGGTTCTCGCGGTATACCGGGATGCGCGAGTGACGCACTTCGCTGATAAACGAACGAATCTCGGCGAGATCGTCGGTGACCTCGATGCCGTCGATGTCGGTGCGCGGTGTCATGACTTCGCCGACATCGGTGCTGCGGAATTCAACGACGTTCTCCAGCAGTTCAGCGGAATCCTGATCGAGGCCGCCTTCGCGCCGGGAATCCTCAATGCTGCGCAGCAGTTCGTGTTCGGCTTCCTGCGCTTCGGTGAGATTTGCACCAGTCAACCGCTTCACCATTTCATCGACGAACGCAAGGCTTCTGGTAATCGGCAGGAAGAGCAGGTTCAAGCCACGCAGCAGCGGAATGCTCGACACGATCAGGCCTTCGCTTGCGTATCGCGAGATCGCAAGTGGCAACACCGTGCTGGCACCCCAGAGGCAGGCGATGGAAATACCGAGCGCCGTCAGGAGCTCACCAAGCGTCGCCGCGACCTCATCGTCCATTGGCGCGCACTGCATGAAGACGAGCGCGAAGAACGACAATCGCACGACGGTCCGCACGAACGACACCGCCATGATGGTTTCGTTGAGATGCGTAAACAGCCATTCACCGCGCACGGTCTTGCCGCGTGCTTCGAGTCGTTCCTCGAGCACAGACCGCGAGAAGCTCATGAGCGCAAGTGCCAACGCGGAGAAATACGCCGCCAGCACGAGGGCCAGAATCGCGAACCAGAACAGAGCCATCACGATGTCGCCTCCCCACCGCGCGCGGTTCCAGTGGGCGGGCGATCGAACGTCGCGCCAATGCCAAGTGCATTGAGAATGCGATCTTCTTCGGCGTGCATCCGCTGATACGCCGCCTCGTCATGGTCATCATGACCAGCGACATGGAGCAAGCCGTGCAGCACGTACAGGAGGAGCTCCTGCTCGACGGTGTGGCCGCGGTCGGCGGCCTGACGGTGTGCTTCGTCGACGCAGATTGCGATCTCCACATCTATGGGCTCATCCGGTCCCGACATGGGGAACGTCAGCACATCGGTGGTGGAGTCGAGGTCGCAATGCTCGCGATGAAGCTCGGTCATCGCCCCGTCATCCACAAGTTGCACACCAATGGCATGCACAGGCGCGTGAATCGCGTCGCAAATGCGCACGACCTGATCGCGGAGCCAATCGATGTCCGGCACCGGGGCGAGCTCGGGGAGCGCACTGGACAATTCGATCGTCGGGGTCGACGATCGGTCATCAGCAGGCGGAGGTTCCGGAGGTTCCGGCGCGTCTGGGTGACTGTCAGATGTCGACGACGAGCCAGGCTCGTCGCGATCAGCCGCCATGGAATCCGTGGACGCGTGGGTCGCGGGTGAGGTCGTTGAGGACGGGGTCATCCGATCGATGTCTCCAGGCTCCGCAGCGTACCGCGGAGCCATGTAGGATACGAATTCCATCGGCCAGATTCCATATCAATTCCAGCTCCCAGGTTGGCTCAGGAAAGCTGTCGAGATCCTGCGGCCCCGTTACCATGCCGCCATGCCGTCTTCGAGCGAACATCCGGGCCTGCTGGTGGTTCTTTCCGGACCTTCCGGCGTGGGCAAGACCACCATTATGAAAGCCATCCGTGATCGCTTTGACGCCGTCTTCAGCGTCTCCGCCACCACACGGGCGGCCACCGCAAACGAAGTGGACGGCGTGGATTACATGTTCCTCGCCCAGGACGACTTCCAACAGATGGTCGATGACGATGCGTTTCTTGAATTCGCCCAGGTGTTCGGCAAAGACTGGTACGGCACACCGCTGGCACCGATCGAGCGCGCACTCGCGTCGGGCACCATGGTCATCCTGGACATCGACGTGCAAGGCGCGTTGCAGGTGCGAAACAAACGCGCTGATGCGTTCATGATGTTCATCCTGCCGCCAAGCGAAGAGGAACTCCTGCGTCGACTCCGAGCACGCGGACGCGATGATGAGGACGCGATCCTGCGCCGCTTCGACGAAGCCAAACGCGAAATCGCCACCGCGCGATCAAGCGAAGGCTACGACGCCTTCATCGTGAACGATGACCTTCATCGCGCCATCGCCGCCACCGGCGATGCAATCGAAGCCCGACTGTCGCAGACCGCGTGAAGCGTTGTTCGCTTACCAGCGAATCGAACCGTTGACACCAACGAAGAACTGATCATCCACGCCCGTGGACACGATGCCCGCACCGGTGCTGGTTTCAAGATCAACGTCACCATCAAGTGCCACGCCCGCGATCGCATCAAGCGTGATGTCATCCGTCGCGCGAAGCGTCGCCTTGCCGTACAGCATGGCGCGCTGCACTTCGCCGACACCACCCGGGGCGACACCGCTGTCATCGAGTCGGAATCGCTTTTCGCTGTATGAGAATCCGCCGCCGATTGTCAGGTCGTCAAACAGGTCGTACTGGTACTCAAGACCGCGACGGATCGCGTAGTTCGAGCTTGTAATCCGGCTGCGATCATCAATGCGCCACTCGACGATAATGACCGGAAAGAACCGTGCATCTTCTTCGAGCCAGCTCGTCACGCCGACACCACCACCGAGGACGAGGTCGTCGTTGACTTCGTACGTCAGACCACCGAAGCCACCGGCGTAGATGGAGTCACCGAAATCAGCGCCGTCTTCACCGGAGTACGACACGACCGGACCACCAAAGATGGTCAGGTTGTTATCCATGTCCCAGGCAAGGCGAGCGCTGAGTTCAACGGTGTTGATGCTTTCCCACGGGTTGAACCCGCCGAGGCCGGTCGTGCCCTGGAAGTCGAACTGCTCCCAGACATAGGAACCGCCAAACGACAGTGATGTGTCAGGGTCGAGTTGAATCCGCGTGCTGAGGGAGAACCCGAGCGCGACGCTTTCGATCTCGCCGTCGCCGCGATCGAGCGCGACTTCGTCGAAGTATTCACCGCCGCCAGAGAATGACCACGCGATGCGTGGACGTTCGCGTTCAAAGTCCTCAGGAACGATCGGAGCAAACGCACGGCCGTCTGCGTCGCCGATGCGTTCGGCTTCCTGACCCATGGCCGACGGCGTCGCCGTCAGGCTGAAGGTCACCAGCGTCAACATTCCAAGTGCATGCATCGACTTCACGATCAACTCCTCGTATTCGAATTCAGCTCGTCGCTCGGCGGGACGGTCCCCGCAGACGCCAGCAATACAGCAACCACTCCAGAACCGCAAGCACGGCGGCAATCCCGACAGCCCATGGCCACAGTGGTCGCGGGCCCGCATCCACCGCAGACAACGCCGTCTGAGCCGATGCGTTGATCGGCAGCGTCATCCGGACCCGAGCATCAGACTCCTGTTCGCTTAACACACTCACCGCCACCTGTTCGTACGGCGGCACCGATCCCGTGAGGTCATACAGCCCCGCGCGCGGCAACGCCGGCAGGACCATGCTCCCACCACCGTCCGTCGACACGGGCACGGTCACATCGATTCCAATCTCTTCGGCAGATGCCGGGATCGTGTCATCCGCGCGTGAGGCAATACGAACTTCATCCGCATCGCGGTCAATTCGAACGGCGATCGACTCGCCGGGCGTGATGACGAGACCGCGCGCCAGTTCATCGGTCAGCGTCAGATACTCGATCGCATTCTGCAGGAAAACGGCGAGGCTGACGTCAGCCGGCCAGTTGCTCTGGCTCAACGCAAATCCGACAACGACATGACGTGCGCCGCGCGTCCGCAGTTCCGCGATCACCGGACCATCGACACTCTGCGCCAACGCAACACCGGTCGCCGGCAACTGCATGCCGCCAAACCCGAGAAACAGCAGCGAATCCAATTCCACGTAGCGCATCAGTGGATGCTGCCGTTCCCAACTCAACACAGGTTGACCCTGTGCCGCATCAACAGAGCCGCGCTCCACGCCGATCGGCATGGCACCAAACATCACCGACGGCTGATCGGGCAACGCAGTTGAGACACGATCAAAGATGACGAGATCGATGTCATCGAGCGCGAGGCCGGCATCCGCCACGCTCGTCATGTCAGGCGGTGCCGCCATACGACGGAGCGTCGCCGGTTCGAGATCCGTCAGAAGTTTCTCAAGAAATGCATCGGGCGATTCACCTTGCGGGTGCACCAGCGCGAGGCGAATGCCCGCCGGTTCCGGCACGACGACCCATGCTGTATCGTCGACGGGCAAGGCATCATCGACCGATGCACGCACAGACACGACGCCGCCATCAGGCCATTCCACCGGCACCGACATCGTCCCCTCGCCCGGCCCTTCATCCGTCGCCGGCGCAAGCGTCACGCGTCGCAACGCCGACGTTTCGCCATTGATGCTGATGCGCACCGAGACTTCACGCTCCGCCGCGCCAGTCTGGACGAGCCGTGCAAACACAATCAGCAAGGCAGGATCGTCGTAGTCACGCCGAACACTGCATGCGGTGATACCGACGTTGTCGACGACGTTCTCCCGGCCACCGACGGACACGAAACGAAACTCGCCCGCCGCAAGTGAATATGTCGCACCATCGCGCGGATCACCCACGCCACCATCGGAGATCAGCACAACATCCGGCGGTTCATTCGCTGCGCCTTCAGCGCGCTGCGCAAACGCGGACACCGCACGCAACGCATCCGTCAGGTTCGCGGTCTCGTCACTGGGTTCAATGCCATCAATCACACTGCGCAACGCGCCGCGATTCGACTCGTAGCCACACAGAACAGTCGGCGACGAGGCGAATGTCATCACCATCATCTGCCGGGCATCGCTGTCGCGACCAAGCTGTTCGATGAGTCGGCGCGCCTGTTCCTTTGCGTCATCAAGACGCGTGGTCTCGCCGTCGCCGGTTCGGACATTCATCGAAGCGCTGCGATCGATCAACAGGATCATCCGTGTTGACGGCTGCGCACCTGACGTCAAGGTCGGCTGGCCGAGTGCCAGGACAATCGCCGCGAGTATCATCAGCTGAACAAATAACAACAGCGACCAGCGCAGCCGCTGAAACGGTGCGTTGACCTGAAGATCCTCAAACGCACGCTTCCACAGCAGCGTCGATGAGGACATCTGCCGCTGACGACGAAGCTTCAGGAAGTACAGCACAAACAGCAGCGGCACCCCGATGCACGCGGCGGTCAATGCGGTCCATGGTTCAGCAAGCGTCATATCAGGCCAGTGGGAAGGATGAAGAACTCGCGATCAAGGCGACACAGAGCGCCAACGACCCTGCGCATCAGGCGTTCGCCATGGCGGCTTCGGTCGGCAGCGTCTGCGCGATGTTCGTAATGATCTCGTCCGTTGATTTTCCTTCCGCCTCACCTTCGAAGTTGAGCAGACAACGATGCCGCAACGCCGGCAGCATGACCCGACGAATGTCCTCAATCGATACGTTCGCACGACCCGCCAGCAGCGCCTGCACCTTCGCCCCGAGAATCAACGTCTGCGCACCACGCGGCGAGGCACCGAATCGGAGGAACTGGTTCACCATCGGCGTCGCCAGATCACCGTCGGGATGCGTCGCGAGCACGGCACGAACCGCGTAGTCCTGAATGTGCTGCGCAACCACCACACGACGAACCAACTGCTGATACTCGCGGATCGTCGGACCATCGAGCACCGCGTTCAAATCAGGATTTACGCCGGCGGTTGTCCGGTTCAGAATTTCCGACAGATCCTCACGCGATGAGTACCCGACCTCCAGCTTGAAGAAGAAGCGGTCCAACTGTGCTTCCGGCAACGGATACGTGCCTTCCTGCTCGATCGGGTTCTGCG
>JBCCFX010000032.1:0-25481 GCA_039029515.1 Planctomycetota bacterium | reverse complement strand
GCACGGGCCACACCACGTTGCCCAGAACTCAACGACATACACCTGGCCTTCTTCGAACTTCTCGACGGGCTCGCCCTTGAGCCAGTGTGAAATCTCGATCGCGGGCGCTTCGTCGCCAACGGTCAGTGAGTCGTCGGCCATGGCCGTCGAGCCGAGGCCCACAGCGAGGGCGGGAACAATCCAGGCAGCATTCATTCGACGCATAAGTGCACTCCTTCCGAATCTCATTCGGACCAACATTGTCCGATGTCTGCGGTGCGGTTTCGGGCGTTTCCTCCACGGGCCTCACGTTGGGTGCCCGGGGCGTGCCGCACGGCGGAGGTCCGACCACGGACCTCACTGTCTTCCTTGTACCGTTGAACGCCCGGAATGTGCCGGGTGTTCCGAAAATTCATCGGGTCAGATGTCGCGAATCACCCCTCAGCCCGCGATGACAGCATGATCACGGTCACCACGTCGTACAGGGCGTGGACCGCGACCACGATACCGAAGCCTCGCGCAACGAAGACCACCCCGAAATACACGCCGGCGACGAAGAAAAAGACCAATCGGCGTGCTGACAGTGATCCATCATCACCGTCGAGGGGGTGATACCAGGTGAAGAGGGCGGCGGAGAGCAGGATCGCGATGAGTGCGCCGTATACCGTGCTCAACCCCGCGATATCCACAAGTAGCGTATGGAGCACCGCGATCGCGAGCATGCGAAACAGGAGTTCCTCGTACAGTCCTGCGCCGACGCTGATGGTCATCTGCGACCACATGCCGAGGCCTTCCAGCGACGGCGGACCGGTCGATGGTACGGCAGCGAGTTCCTGACTGATCAGTCGGCTGAGGATGAGCAGTGGGAGGGTGAGCACCATCGCCTCGATGTACATCAGGCCGACGTTGCCGAAGCGAACACGCCACGGATCACGGTTCAGCAGGTGCCAGATGAACAGGACGGCGATGATGGCGAGGCCACCGAGGAACAGCCCGCCTGTCGGCGCGATGCCAACCACCTCGAAGAACTCGAGCAGTGACTTGTGGGCGCGATTGGTGACGAGGTGATCGTCGGAACGAAGGATGAAGGCCATCCCGCATTCGTACGCGAAAATAAGGGGTAGAAGGAAGAGCAGGATCGGCAGCGGTCGTCGGGACTCGATCCAGTACGACTCGCCGTGCTCATGCGACGCGCGCCGCGGCCGTGCGCTCATCTAACACTCCCGATGCTGTGCGACGACGAGGTCGCACCATCGACGGCGAACGAGAACTGAATCAGGCGGACTTGAGCTTCAGGTCCTTGAGACGCTTGTTCAGTCGACTCTTGCGGCGTGATGCCGTGTTCTTGTGCATCGTGCTGGTCGAGCTGACCTTGTCGAGCAGGCTGACCGTCTTGCGGTACTCCGTCTCGGCGGTCTTCACGTCCTGCTCCTGCACGGCGCGAAGGAATGCCTTGGTCTGGTCCTTGATGCGACGCTTTCGCCACAGGTTGAGCGAATTGCGCTTGGCACTCTGACGGACGCGCTTCTGAGCAGACTTGGTATTCGGCACGAGACATTCCTCACATAGGACCGGCATCACGTTGAGCCGGCGGTCCCCGATCGGGAGACCTTGGTCGAGCCCCGTATTATGCTCGAATCCGACGACCGTGCAACCACCCGCCGGTCGATTCGGAACGTCCGGTCGAATTGGCCGTTCACGCCCCGCAGACTACAGGAATTCGAGCCGGAAACGCCGCTCGTAACCGGTGCTCCGACATAGGCTTCCCGGATCGCCGGTTTTCGCTGCGTTTTCACCCTTTTCAACGGCCCTGAATTGGTGGTACAAAGGCATTCGGAGCAGATGGGCTGCCCAACTCACTCGGGAGGCTGGTCGCACCGCGACCGACCTCCACCCCCACCGCGTGAGCTCGAAGCCCGGCATGGTGACGAACCATCCTGATGGATGGGCGTCATCAGTGGGTTGCGATCCGGTGAAATCGGCTCGCACTCGTCGGGCACGATCGGTCGTCAGACAAGGCCGTCATGACGCGGCCTTCGGGAGGATGAGTTCATGAAGAAGGCGAACCGTTTCGATCGTTCTGTTGGATTGGCCGGCACCATGGCGTGCCTGGGTGTGATGGCGTCTGCGCACGCTGGCGGTTTACCCACGCCGTTCACCGAAGAGGCCATCAGCCGTGGCCTCGACTACACGATGCAGTCCCACTTCGGGTCGTACGGTTGGTTCGGCTTCGGTGCCGGATTCGCCGATCTTGATGCCGATGGCGATGACGATGTCATTGTGGTCGGCGCTGCCAACGGCCGCGTCGGTCTGTTCGAGAACGATGGCGCCGGCAACTTTACGGATCGGTCATTCGGCTCGGGCATATCCGTGCTGACGGAAGGCTCCGCGTTCGCCGCCGGTGATTACAACGGCGATGGCCTGATCGACCTCTACTTCACGCAGGTTGGTCGGCCGAACGTGCTGGTTGAGAACCTGGGGAACTTCCTCTTCAACGATGTCTCGGTCGCATCCGGCACGGCAGACACCGGTGCGGGCAAAGGCGCTGTCTGGGGTGATATCAACAACGATGGCTACCTCGACCTTTATCTGTGCAACTACAGCACAGTCGTCCCGATTCCGGGCGACAACGAATTCAACAAGCTGTACCTCAACCAGGGCGATGGCACCTTCGTGAACATTGCCGTCGAGAACGGCATGGACAGCGGCGGTCAGGGATTTGAAGCGGTCTTCACGGACTATGACAAGGACGGCGATGTCGACTTGTATCTGTCCAACGACAACCGTCCGCCCGGCCCGTTCGAACCGAACCAGTTGTATCGCAACGATGGCGGCACGTTCACCAACGTCTCGGTTGAGTCTGGCGCCGATGTGCAGTTGTTCTCCATGGGTCTCGCCGCTGGAGATTTCGATCGCAATGGCTGGCCTGACTATTACACGACCAACACGCCTGGCGGTTGGGGCATTGATAACCCCTTACTGCTGAACCAGGGTGATGGCACGTTCATCGAGTTCGGCGTGCAGGCCGGCGTGCATAACCATAAGACGTCGTGGGGCTCGATCTTCTTTGATTACAACAACGACGCTCGCATGGATCTGTACGTCAACAACATGTGGGAACTCAATACGTTCTTCATCGGGGATGATGCGTTTCCGTGTCTGGAACTCGGCTTCTTCCTGGGCGTGCAATCGACCAGCAACGTGTCCTTCTGTTCATCCGTCGCTGATGTCAATGGCGATGGTGCAATCGACCTGCTGCTGAACGACATGGATATTCCCGTCCAGCTGTTCATGAATAACGAGGGTCAGGATCGCAACTGGATTCGTTTCCGCATGCTCGGTCCGTATCCGAATCGGTACGCGATTGGTGGCAACGCAACCGTGATCGCCAACGGCATCTCGCAGTTCCGCGAAGTCTACGCCGGCGGCAATGGGTTTCTTGGTCAGAACGAACTGACGCTGCACTTCGGCCTTGATGATGCGACCGCCGCCGAAGGTGTTGCTGCGCAATGGCCGGGCGGCGCCGTCACGCGGAACCTCCACAACTATCCCGCCAATCACACCTGGACGCTGTACGCGCCCGAGGAACTTGGCGACTCGGATGGCGATGGTCGCGTGAACGCAGTTGATTTTCCGACCTTCGTGGGCTGCTACAACGCGCCTTTCCTGCCGGGCTGTGAGATCATGGATTTCAACGGCGATGCGGTCGTCGATGACGCGGATTACGATGCGTTCCTGCTCAACCTCGATGAGGTTGCTGAAGACTGCAATCTCAACGGCCGGATCGACTTCGAGGAGATCCTCAGTGGTACATCCATCGATGCCAATGCCAACGGGCTCATCGATGACTGTGAAGCCGCGCCGTGCGTCGCAGATTGCGCGCCGGATAACGGTGATGGCACCTTCGGAAATGGCGTCATCAACATCGATGACCTGCTTGAGGTCATCAATGCCTTCGGTGGCACCAGCGGCCCCTGCGATATCGCGCCTGACAATGGCGATGGCACGTATGGCAACGGCACGATCAACATCGACGATGTGTTGACGGTCATCAACGCGTTTGGCGACTGCCCCTGATCGTCGATTGACCACATCAGAATCTCAACGCGCGGGCCGTCCTTCGGGGCGGCCCGCGTTCGTGCGCATGCAGTGGCTACCATGCTGGTATGCGCATCCCTGCCACAATCCTGGTGCTGTGCCTGATCGTCGCGACGACGGGCTGCGGCGGCGATGACGATGACACCGCGGCTGCGCCACTCACCACCGGGGGAGATAGCGTCGAAACGCCCGTCGCCGTCGATTCGAGCACGCCGGCGGATGCTGCGTCCGCATGGTCATGGCCGGACGACATCGTGATCGCGATGGCGCACATCGGGCAACAGGAATTTGAGCCGGCGCAGTCCATCGTGGATGCCTACCGCGCAGCACATCCTGATGATCCCGCAGGGACATTCTGTGCCGGGCTCATCCTTCATAAGCAGAAGCAATACGCGGACGCATTGCCATTGCTCGAAGATGGCTGGATGCCAGGTCGCAATGACGGCGCACTGCATTTCATCGGCTGGTGTCGCTACTACCTCGGCGACCTCAACGGTGCGATCGAAGCCTTTGATGCGCATCTGGACGTCGATCAGTTCGCGGTCGACTCGTTGTACGGTTCCGGCATCGCAATCCTCGAGAAAGGCGAGCCGCTCGTCGCTCGACTTCGCTTTCAGGATGCGATCAATCGCGACAAACGAAAGCACGGGGGTGAGTCATCGCCTGCGGTCGCCAAGGCCTACCTTCGACTCGGTGAAATGGACCTTGCGGATGGACAGTATGACCAGGCCATCGACAACCTGACGCAGTGTCTGTTGCTCGATGAACGTCTTGTGCCGGCATACTTCGCGCTGAGTCAGGTCTATGCCCGCACCGGCGATGAAGATCAGGCGGAACACTATCGCGCGCAGTACGAAGCGATGCAGGCGCAGCGAGAATCCACCGGCGGGATTCAACCATGAAGTCACGTGGGATCATGCTCATCATGTGTTTCACGTTGATCGCGTGCTCAGATCAGCGGGACGCAGATGTCGAGCCGGGCAATCAGCCGACAACGAACGCGTCGCCAGTCGCAGCTGTGGATGACAACGATGTGACACCGTTCGTCCTGACCGATGTCACCGAAGCCTCAGGACTGCAGTTCACGATGACGTCTGGTCGAATGCCGTCAACACAGATTCTCGAGGTCAAAGGCGGTGGCATCGGCCTGATCGACTACGACAACGACGGCGATCTCGATGTGTTCGTGCCAAACGGTGCAACGCTGGACGATCCAACGAATGGCCCGGGATGCCGGCTGTTCGAGAACGAGGGTGATCTCACGTTTCGCGATGCATCGGTTGATGCGGGCATCACACTTCGCCGCTGGGCGATCGGCGTCACTGTTGCCGATGTGGACAACGATGGCTTCGATGATCTCTACGTCACGTGCTACGGACCGAACGCGCTGCTGCGCAACACTGGCGATGGGCGCTTTGAAGATGTGACGGACAGCGCCGGCGTCGGTCATCCCGGCTGGAGTACCGCGAGTTCGTTTGGCGATATCGATGCCGACGGCGATCTCGATCTGTACGTCGTCAACTATCTCGAGTTCGATGTGAACGCACCGCCACCGAAGACGACGTTTCTCGGGACGGAAGTCTTTGCTGGTCCGCGCGGATTGCCGGGTGCTTCCGATGCGCTCTACCGGAATCGGGGCGATGGGACGTTTGAAGACATCACCGCGCCATCCGGCGTGGCCGATGTACCGCCGTCGTATGGACTCGGCGCCATCATGCTGGATTTTGATCGCGATGGTCGCACCGATATCTATGTCGGGAATGACTCGATGCGCAATTTCCTGTTCACCGCTCAGGATGATGGCACGTTTCGCGACGTTGGTGGGATCTCGGGAATCGGCAGCGATGGTGGCGGGGCGAATCAGGCCACGATGGGCATCGCGATTGCCGATGTCGACGGCAACGGTCTGCCGGATGTCCTGACGACGAACTTCGCCAGCGACACGAACACGTTGCATCTCAACGCGGATGGTCGGTTCTTTGACGACGGCACGAAGCGGTACGGTCTCGGCATGATTTCTCGTCCGTATCTTGGCTGGGCGTGCGGACTGTACGACTTCGATCACGATGGCGATGAGGATGTGTTGATCTTGAATGGTCATGTGTATCCGCATGCATCGATGTCGCTGATGAATTCCGATTACCTCCAGCCGCCGTTGTTGTTTGAGCGTGAATCGAATCGGTTCGTGCGCGTGTTGCCGGATGATGCGCGTCCTTGGCTGGATGCGCGACATTGCGATCGCGGTGCGGCGTTTGGCGACCTTGACGGTGATGGTGATATCGATGTGGTCGTCACGGAATTGAACGGACCGATTCGCGTCTTGCGTAACGATGGTGCGAGCGGCGCGTGGCTGATGATCGAGCCCGAGCAGCCGCTCGGATGTGAGATCACGGTCACGGTGGGGGAGACAATGCTTCGCCGGTGGATCGTGAGCGGGACGAGTTTTCTGTCGTCATCGGAGCAGGCCGCGCATGTCGCGTGGCGCACGGGTGAAGATCAGGTGCGCATCGACGTCACGTGGCCGGACGGTGAGACGGCGACCATGCATGACGTATCCGCGAATCAGCGTGTGCGAGTCAGCCGCCCGGGCCAGTCTGCCCGTGGCAGATGACGTGCAGGAGTCCGCCGGGCTGCATGTCAATGAGATCCTTGAGTGTGACAAGATCGTTGGCGACCTGCTCGATCTGTGGCGGCTTCGTTGCGGTGTAGTGGTAGAGCGCGTTGTCGGCAATCACGCAGGCTTGTGCGGCGAGCGACGGCAGGCCGAATGGGACGCTGTAGAGACCACTCACGCCGAGCACGCCGGTGAACTCGGGTGCGCGGAGGGTGGCGAGCACACCTTCGCGTGCTTCTTCGACGAGCATGACCGCTTCTTCCTGTGGATCAGGAAAGTTGAGCGGTCCCTGCTTGGGTCCGATGAGCTTGCGCGCTCGGCGAAGCTTCTCGCGTAGCTCTTCAATCTGTTGTTTGACGGTCTTTGGCACGCTCGTGTCCTCGAACGAGTAGTCCTATTCGGCGTACTTCGAAACCATTTCCTCTAACAATCTACGCAGCTCATCCAGCGCTGGATCATCATTGTCTTGAAGTTCTGGAATTGCGGCGCGGATTGCCTCAACAAATACATCGGCCAGCGAACGAGAGAGTTCTTTCTCTTCGATGTATGAATCAAATGCTCTGAGGCTTGCAATTGCTTCGGAATAGCGTCCTTCCTCAGTCCATTCCATCGCAGCTTGCAATGCGATTTCACCAGTCTCGGTGATAGATGCGAGCACCTCACCCATCTCTTCCGCGTGCGCTTCCGCAGCGATGCGCAGTTCTTTCTCCAGCTCGGTGTTCCGCGCAGAGATCGTTTGGATCTGTTCTTCCTGCCTGGAGAGTTGCGAGTCCTTCTGCGCGAGCGTGCCTGGCGCGATGAGTCGGCCGGTCGCCTGCAAGCTGACCCACGTGCCGGCGGCGCCGATGGTCAACGTGAGAAGTGCGACGAGACCGAGTCGTGACCAGGTCACGCGGCGGCCGGTGGATGCCGCACGCGTCTCGGACCAGACAATGACATCATCATCGCGCGGCGTCAGCAGGGTGACGAGGTGATCGGTCGTAAAGCGTCGTGGGGAATCGTTTGGCATTCTGCCCCCTCGTTCCGACATCCGGACGTCAGGCGTCCTTGTTCCGTTCCAGTGTGTCGCGCAGATGGGCCTCAAAGCGGGCCGCAATGCCGTCGAACACCGGTGCATCTCCCTCGCGTTCCATGCGTCGTGCTTCCTTGATGAGCCAATCCTCCACATCCGGCCCGGCATCAAGCGCCACCGCAAGGAGCGCAGCGATGATCCGTCGGCGGTCCGACGAGAGTGAGAAGTGCTGCTGGGCAGCGTCGTCGATGTCAGCGTGGAAGCCTGACACGAACAGCTTCTTCTCACGGTACCCCGGGCCGCCGGCGTTGCGTGCGGAATGTGAGTGTGCGCGGCTCATCGTCTGCACCGTACCGGAAGGCACGGTCAGTGTCCTCGATCGTGGTGTGCGCGCGCGATCAGTTTTTGGAATTTCTTCCCTATTTCATCCACATGCACTTGACTAGCAATGTGCTATTTGTATGCTTTCGTGCGTCGTCGATCGGATCGACGGCGAGGCAGTGTGAGGATGAGTACCTTTGTTTGTGGTTCTTTCTTTCAATGTGTTTTGGTTGATGCGTGGCCCAGGCCCTGACGGGGACATGCTCACCCTGCCGAACGACCGGGGGTTCCTGCAACCCCACACGTCGCCGACAGCTCACGACGGTTGTCGGCGACTTTCCGAACCCGTGTGGCCTGCGCGCCGGCCTGATCGACTGACATGGCACGAGTCGATCGGACGTGAACGCAGCGCACGACAGACATGGCTCGATGCGATCCGGGGGGACGTCGATCCATGTCGGTGGGGGTGGTGTTCCGATGGCTTCAGTTTCGGGTCTGACGCGGTAGCGCGATTGATGCGTTGCAAGCCAGCCCACAGGCGGCTTCGCGTTGGCATATCGAAGGATGTGCGGCGCTGGCGCGGCCAGCCGAGCCGATTGCGCGTGATGAACGACGACAGCCCAGACGTTCGTCACGCCGGAGTACTTCCCATGATTGAGGGCGGGCGTCTGTTCCGTGTCCCTTCCGTACGCACCCAACCCTCGTGCTCAATCATGGCTTCCCTGACTGCTGCACCGCAGCGTGCATGCGCCTCGGCAGGGAGATGTCTCCGGGCGTCTCCCTGCTGCGGTGTAGCGGGTGGAAGGGATGAGGGATGAGCCATAAGGGATAAGGGATGAGGGAGTGGTGCGCGCAACCCGCAACCCGCAACCCACAACCCACAACCCACAACCCACAGCCCACAGCCCATAGCCCATAGCCCATCGCCCATCGCCACGTCCCCACAACCCATGAGCGATTCGGTGTCTGGTCACAAGCCAAAAGCCAAAAGCCAAAAGCCAAGAGCCAAGAGCCCAGAGCCCAGAGCCCTTCGCCCATAGCCCATCGCCTATAGCTCACAGCCCAACGCCAACACCTGCCTCGTGCCCTCTGCCTCCTGCTTTCCGAGCCCGGTTGACACCACCTGTGCACGGGGTACGCTGCGTGGCTGTCCGCTCTGGCGGGCAGCACCCTGCGGGTGTAGCTCAATTGGATAGAGCATCGGTCTACGAAACCGAAGGTTGCAGGTTCGAGCCCTGCCACCCGCGTTCCGAAACCCTTCTGAAGCCGTCACTTGTGGCGGCTTCATGTGGTTCAGGGCGAACCCGAGAGCCGAATGACACAAACCGCCGCGACGCCGATGTGGCGCCGCGGCTGAGCATTGCGATGACCTAGTCAATTGAGGTCATGTGATGAAGGTCGGGTTGGTCGGCGTTGCCTAGTTGCACGTTCCCATCGAATTGATGACCCAGATCAAGTCATCAATGTTCACCTCGCCGTTGCCGATCGATCCATCGCTGTTGCACGGCGCAACGTCGAATTGGTCTGCGACCTGGCCAATCTGAAGCACCGTGGCGATCACGTCGTCGACGTTGACTTGACCGTTGCCGACGAGACCGTTTTCGTCCGTCGGATAGACATCGGCACGGCAGCGCGATGATGTGAACTTCAGAATGCTGCCGCGCTGACCGTCGCCATACGTCGTGTTCGTATGCACAACATAGAACGAGCCGTCAGGGTGGTTCATCATCGAGTCTGCGTAGCCGTCACCTTCGATGCCGGCGCATGTGGTCAACCGATCGAAGCCATTGAAATCTCGTCGCTTGAGTTCGTAGCCACTCGTCCCATCCGAGCGAAGGACGTGCGCACGCATCACGGTATGGACCGACCATCTGGCGAGCATGTAGTCCTGTGAGGCGAGTTGGCCTGGATGCCAATACGGGATGTGCATGAAGATGAACCCATCTGAGATTCGGAACGTCCAGACGCGCCCGAATGTCGCCGTTTCCGGGAATCCGGAACCCATGACGACTGCCTGGCCGAACCCGGAGTTTCCAGTTCCAAATGTACCGACGCTCCACAGTCTGTTGCCAGACTCCGTCTTGAACATCGAGATGGATGCACGCCACTTCCCATCAGCTGCGGGCGCGTTCGTCGCCGCGCCAATGACAAGGCGATCATCATTGACGTCCAGCGCTCGCCCGAATTCATCATCGAGATCAGGTGATTCGCCGGTCAACGTGCGCACGTGTGAAAGGTCACTGAGGCGATACTGATGGACGCGGTCAGGTTTCGGATACACATTGTCCGAAGCCACGAACAGGAAGTTGTTATTCATCGCCAGCGTGACACCGAAGTGATCATCATCGAGCATCGTGATTGACGTCTCAAACCCCGTCAAGATGTTGTAGAGGTCGACCTGCGGTGCATCGGCGTCAGCGCGACGTCCCGACACCGCAACCCAGATGCCTTGTATTGCGATGTCTGTGCCAAAGTCGCCCTGCACATAGGCGATGTCAGGCCACAATCGGTTGAATCGTTCATCGGTGTTGCCGTCATAGATGTCGATTGCGGGTTGCGTCTGGCCAGCACCAATGTCCTGATTGATGATGACTGCATACCGCCCGCTGATGGGGCACATCGCTGCTTTGCCGAGGGATTTGACCGCCGGCTCGGATTCGTACGTCATGACCGACGTGGGCACGATGTCGCCTGCGTTCGCGGCGCGAATGGTGACGAGAATCAGGCTCATGATCAGTTTGTTTGAATGGTTGCACATGGCACACCTCCGGAATTGAGTTGCGGCCGTTCTCCGTGGATCAGTACATCTGACCATGCGTTGAACGCTCGTGTCTTGACTCATCCACAGGTGGCAAAGACGCCGCCTTGCGGTCGTGTAATGCGCAAAAACGCTGCGCACACGCCTTCAACGGCGGTGCGTCGTCACCATGAGCAATGAGGCTGGCGTCAGCGATGACTCGTTTGCATACCGCTCACCACTGAGGTCTACACGTCAGTCCGATTGGTCGTCGGGGCGTCGTTTGCCAGGCTCAGGCAGCGGTGATTCCTCGAACGGCACGATCCAGTCTGCCTTCCATAACGTTCGGCGCTGCTGCGTCAGATCGACCGATGAATCGATCAGATCCTGAAACTCGCGTCCGTTCAGTGCCGCTTTCACGTTGGCGCGTACTACAGGATCCGTCAAGCCGTACTGTTCGCGATAGACGTCCTCGATGTAGTGCGCGAACTGGAGAATCATGTCCGGGTGCGTCGCCATCTTGCGTCGTTGGCGTGGCGTCAGATGCTCGTTGAGTGGAACCGTGCGCCGGAAGCCGGTCGCTTCATCTTCGACCAGAAACACCGCGCGGCCGGTCTTGCTACGCAACTTCATGTGCCAGCTGAACCGATGTCCTTCTTCCGTCCAATGCACATTGCTTGAATAGAGCACGTGCCGGAACGGCATCAGACATTGGACGGCAAACCAAAGTCCAAGCCCAGACAACACCAGGTGGCGATGCCGACGAGACTCGCGGCGTGTGGCCGAACTTTGGACGTCTTCACGACGTGGCCAGTTGAAGACTCGCCGCGGCCAATTCGGTGCGAAGAAGATCAGGGTTGCGAGGATCATGAACCAGGGAAAAATGCCGATCGTGAACATCCACGCGTTCGTGAGGTGGAATGCAACCGCCGCGCAGATGGCGAGCAGTCGAGTCCGCTTCCAGAGCAGCAGGAACGGAATCGTCAGATCGAATAAGAGGCCGCCGTACACGAAGACGAGCACCGTCGGTTCCCAGTTCAGAAATGCACCGATGGGAATGAGTCCGTCGAACAGCGTTCGGCTGGCTCGCGATTCCAGCCACATCCGCATGGGCTGTGTGTGAAGCCAGTCATGATTCAGTTTGGCGATGCCGCCATAAAAGTACACGAGTCCAATCTGTCCGCGCACGAGCCACAGCGCCCACGTCGGTGCGACATCACTTCGACGCGACGGGCGAAGTCGCGCATCCACCGACATCGTCCGATTGACCGGCAGGACGATCGCGAGGAAGCACAACAACACGACGAGGTACAGGTGGTTGAGATAAATCGCTTCGTCAAGCAGAAACCAGTAGGAGAACGTCAGGAACAGCACGACTGCGCTGATTCGATACAGGCATCCGATCGTGACGCCGAATGCAGCGACTGCGACGACCACGAAGTGCACGTACATCCAGTTGCCCGGCCAGGGTTTGATCCACGAGAAGCCGAAGTACGAAAAGTTGAGTTCAGGGTCGATGTAGTACGAACGAATCCAGCCACGATTGAAGTATCGTGACACTTCCCACATCAGGATGAGGCCGAACGCGATTCGATACGCGACGAGCGATGCCGCATCGACGGGCTCAAACAGCCGTTGGGTCAATGCAGCGCGGTAACGTTTCAATCGAGTGTTCGATGCGCCAGTCATGACTTCAGTCGTTGCGGGCGTCGCCACCGTTGACTTCCTCATCCCCGCATGGTCGCATGCGCTTCACGACCGGTTCAGCGGTCCGGCAGTTCAAATCGGACCGATACCGTTGACGGCATGACCGGATACGGCATGACGAGTCGCCAGCCGATGAAATCATCGATCGATCGATCCATCATGTCGAGCACGCGCGTGCCGAGCGTGTTCGAACCGCGCACGAGTGGAGACGTCAGGAGATGTGGTCCCGGTTCGAGTTCTCGAAGCGAATCCCCGATCGGGATCAGGGTGCGATCGTCCCGGCGTTCGTGACCGTACGGCATGCCGGTGGCGCGACCGTACATGAGTGCCTCGGGCGAGATCTGTTCGGCAAGTTCACGTTGCACGATCAGATCGAACACGAGGGTTTCGATGGGCGTGTTGATGACACACAGCAATTCGCCGAGTTGATTGTGTTCGTCGCGGTACCTTGTACGTGTCGTCGTATCGAGATAGCCGAAATACGCGTCGCACTCGCCGCTCGTCCCGACCGGACCATCGCCGTACTCATACGACGTTGTTCGTTCTTCAACAGACATGAACATGTCCGGCAAGGTGCCGGTACACAAGCTCGTGATCAGCAGAGGAAAATCCGGTCGCGATGATGCTTCGATCGGCACCATGTGCGGATGCACCGGCGTCCCGTCGTCGTTGTACGTATGAAAGCTGAATAACGGCCACCGCGGCCCGGGGCGCAAGCGTTGGAAACCGATCAGGCCGCCAAACTGGGCGTACCGAATCTGCGTCGCATCTTCGTCCAGCGCCATCACGTGAGCGCTCAAGCGAACCCGAGCCTGGACGCCCCAGATGCCGCAGTTCCCGCGGTACGCAAGGCGCCGAACCTGTTCAAGGCGTTCCGGCTGCGGGGTATCGAGGCCGTCCAGCATGAACTGCAGTGTTTCGCGGCTGCTGGAGTGTTGGGTCACAAGATTTTCGAAGCGCTGAAACGCCGACTCGAGGACGTCAATGCAGGCATCTGATGGCTGCAGCTTTCGAAACGCCCGGCAGACGAGTTGAATGCCGGATGTTCCGGGCACGCTTTCCGCGACGCGACTCATCGCTTCCGCATTCACGATCCGCGACAGCTTCCACGTCAGGTTCTTGTCGAGTCCAAGTCGGCGCGACGCTTCGCGTGGCGTGGATGGATTCACACCAACAGCATCGAATGCATTAATCAGCGCATGGCGGAGCGCTTGTGCGACGGCAAGGTACTCACGATAGAACGCTTCTGAGGCGCTCGATTGGTTTGGATCAGTGGAGGTGGTATTCATGGCACCATGGTGATCATTCGTCACTACTCCGCGACCATGGGTTCGTAGCGCATGTAGTCGAGGCCGATATTGATGCCAGCCATCAAGCCGGTCTGTGCACCCTGGTAGACGGCGACGCCATTCTCGAAGGGCGCTTTACTTGCGGCACTTGCTTCGCCGACTGTGGCGACGCCGGACACCGACCCCGTGAGTCGATTCTGCATGAACTCATTGAGGGTCGCTTCATCTTCAAAGACGACGAGCATTTTGAAGCCCTGCACGCCAGCCTGCAGTCCGACCGAACCAGTGTTGATGGCGGCCCAACCGATCTGGCGGTCGTCCGGTCGGTTCAACATGCCGCGCCCGAACTTCCCTCCACCGATGAGAATGCCCCATTGGCCGACGTTGGGATAAATGATGTAGGCGGCGGATTGGTCGATCTGCTGCTCAAGTCCATAGACGTTGTTCTCGAACCAACTCGTCGCGGTTCGTGCATCGTTCGCGAACGCGACGCGGTCTTCTCCCTTCGGCACGGTTGAGCAGCCGGTGGAGAGGCAGATCAGCGCGGCGAAGAGAAGAAAAGCCAGTCGGTGTTTACGAACGGCGGCAAGTCGTTGAGACATCGGAAACTCCTGTCGGGACGTCGTTATCCGGTGATCGACAGTATACCGGCCGTTGCGAAGTTGGCGGCGTGAAAGTGCCCAGCGCGTGCTCGCGCGGGCGGTGTCATCGGGGACGGCTCGTCGGTTCACGGACAATTTCCGAAAGCGTTGATGACCGCGATCAGATCATCCACATTCACGATGCCGTTGCCGAACGTGCCATCAGGGTTCGCGGGTGCGATATCGCAAGGGACATCGGATCGGCCAAAGTCGTTGATGACGGCGATCAGGTCGTCCACGTTGACGACGCCATTTCCGCCGAACGGTGCGCAGTCACCGGGGCAAGCCGCGTTGACTGCGGACACAGTCGGTGTGTTGTTGATCAGCACGGTCACAGAGCCTTCCGACGTGCCGCCGCCGCCAGGCGATTCACTCAACGTGATGGTGTTCGCGGTCACGATGTCGACGTCGTCATCAAGGTTGAAGTCATCCGTCGCGAGAAACGTCGGTGTCGCATTGACGGTGAACGAAAGCGGCGGTTCGAAGCTTGTGTTGCCCGGCACGGTGTTCGATTTGAGGCGAATCCGAATCGCGGTGCCGATGCCTGGCGCTGTAGCGATGGCTGCCAGATCGTCGCCACCGTTTTGATCGAAATCAGCACTGACAACGGAAACGGCGGTCTCGCCGATGGGGAGATTCAAACCGACATCGTAGGTTCCCGCGCCCTCATTGAAGAGGATCGATAACGTGCCATCGCTTTCATTGGCGGTCACGATGTCGGTCATGGAGTCGCTATTGAGGTCGCCCAGTCCAAGATCAACCGGTGCATCGCCTACCGCGAAGCTCGATCCTGTCATGAACAGATTCGTTGGCCCATTGAACGCCGATGCGCCGCCGATGTTCTCGAGGAAGACGACTTCGTCCGTCGATGTCAGCGCGACGATCAGATCAATATCCTTGTCTTCGTCCAGGTCGGATGGCTCGATGTCGCCAGGTTCGCCGGCGACGATGCGCGTTTCGAGGAGTGAAAAATCACCGCCGCCTGTATTGGCGAGAATCGAAATCGTCCCGATGCCATTGGCGACCGCGATGTCCCGATCGCCGTCACCGTCAAAGTCTGCAATTGCGACGTCGCGTGGATCATCGATGACTCCGGCAGGAAGCGACACGATCGTCGGTGGGTCGACAAACGAGCCAGCGCCAGTGCCATCATTGAAGAGCAGGACGAGCGTGTTGTCACCGGCGTTGACGATCACCGCATCGAGACTTGTATCCTCATCGATGAGTCCCAGCGCCAACGCGACGGGCTGCGGACCGACAATGACAGGCGATTGTGCGGTCAATCCCTGCCAGACGAGCAGGCCGTTGTTGCCGTTATTCAGGAATACCTGGGCGCTGTTGTCATCGGTAAGCGCAGCAAGGATGTCTGGATCGCCATCATTGTCGAGGTCGCCGGTATCAAGCCGATTGGCGGCGCCATCAGCGGGGATGTCGACCGGATCGCCGAACAGGCACTGGTTCAGGAGGATGGACAGATTGCCGCCCTGATTCTGTCCGGTCAGGATCGCAAGATCAACGCCGCCATCGTCGTCGAAGTCGGATGCGAAGACGTCCTGAAGTTGGCCGCCAAAGTCGAATTCGACCGGCGGCTCAAATGACCCTTGACCATCACCGAGAACGACGACGAACGAACTCAGCAAGTTGAGTGCCGCAAGATCAATATAGCCATCGCCATTCCAATCTGCGGAACGCAGCTTCGCAGCGCTTGCCGGAATCGGAAAAGACACCGGGGCGGACAGGTCACCGAGGCTGTCGCCGAACAGAATCGAAACGTCAGTGTTCGAACCGATCGCAAGATCCGGCGATCCATCGTGGTCGTAATCATCAACAGCGATCGAGAGAGGGCTCGCGACTGTCCGCGTGACTGGGGGCATCAGTCCACCGAAGCCGTCATTCAGCAGCAGGGAACATGTATTGTTCAATCTGCTTATGGCGATGACATCCATCGCGCCGTCTTGATTCACGTCGGCGGACGCGACGTTTGATGGCGTGAGTTCGGGCACGAGCGGGACGGGTGCTGCATAGCCACCGTTTCCATCCGCAAGAAGGAACGAGGCGCTGTCCGGGACGACTCCCGCGACAAGAACATCAACCCAGCCATCTGCATTCAAGTCGGCAGTCGTGACAACATCCGGGCCGAGGCCGCCCGCGACCACAACGTCAGGACGAAAACCACCTGTACCATCGCCGACAAAAAACGACACCGTATTGGTCGCGTTATTGGCAACCACGAGGTCGTCGTGGTTGTCATTGTTGATATCAGCGACGGCAACGTCCGAGGTATTCGTGCCGACGCCAACATTGGCATGCATCAAGTACTGAGCGTCCGCAGTGCCAAGCAGAATTGAGATTCCGTTTGTGAAATCACGTGCAACGGCAAAGTCAGGAATGCCGTCTTCATTGAAGTCGCTTTCGGCCAGGTTGCGTGGTGCCACTCCGACGCGATAACTCGCAGCCGATCCGAAGTCGCCCGCGCCATCGCCGAGCAAGACGGAAGCATCGTGATTCAGACCACTGGCGATGAGGAGATCGAGATAGGTATCGGCATCGACATCGATCGCAATCAGGTCAACAGGCCCGCGGCCCGCGTTGAACGAAACCGAATTCGTGAACGCGCCTGTCCCATCCCCGCGGATGAGCGAAACGCTGTCATCAAAGAAATTGAGCACCGCAATGTCGAGGTCGCCATCGCCGTCAAGGTCATCTGCAATCAACGAGACTGGAAGGCGACCGGTGCCGGCAGAAACAGGCGGCGCGAACGTACCATTGCCGATCCCCGCGTGAATGGACACGGTATCGCTGTTTCCGTTTGCGATCGCAATGTCGGGGATACCGTTTGCATCAAAGTCCGCGATGCAAACATCGCGTGGACTTTCATCGGTATCGATCGGCGCGGCAGTAGTGAACTGGCCGGCACCATCGCCGAGGAGGATGTTCGCCTTGTTGTCACTCCCCGCGATCACCACCAGATCGTGATTCCCATCACTGTTCAGATCTGATACCGCAATTGCGCTCTCGCCTGTCATGACGGCCAGTGCATCGGCGGTGACAAAAGAGCCCAATCCATCGCCCAGAAGAATCGAGACTGTGTTCGAGTCGCGGTTCGCGACGGCGAGATCGACGTTGGCATCCGCATCGAAAAAACCGAGCGCGACAGCCACCGGCGAGGTGCCAACGGCTATCGGTACACCCGGCGTAAACTGTCCAGTCCCGTCGCCGAGCAGGATAGAAACCGTGTTGTCATCCCGATTCGGGACCGCCAGATCAAGCGTGCCATTCCCGTCACAATCACCGCTGACGATGTCTCTCGGATTGTCGCCGGCGGCGACGGTGCTCATGAAGACGAACGTCCCATCACCGATCCCGCGATGAATCACCACGTTGTCGCTCGTCTCGCTGACGACGGCGACGTCGAGAACGTCATCCTCGTTGAAGTGGCCAGCGATGACTGCCTTAGGTGCGAGTCCGGTTGCAAACGTGATCGGGACCGGGAAGATGGATTCAACCGGGCACTCATCCGCATGCAGGTGGGACATCATGCTGGCGACAATGATCGCCGCCACTGCAAGTCGAATCGTTGCTCGATGTCCCATCTCCGCCTCCCGGTTTCCGCGTGCGTTCATCCGAGCGTACCGGCACGCGGGTTCCATTCCCAGTCTGAAGTGTGAGTCAACCACAGATGGCGACGGCGCACCGAGACGGCCGGCGATTCTCCGCGAATCTCACATTCGATCGACTTGAATAAAAGGGTGCACTGGCTCAGTCGAGCCGGTCACTCAGGCTTCTTGGCGCTGATCGTCAGCGAGGTTTTCGTGACACGCGCGTTCTTCTTCGACGGGCGGACGACACGGAGCAGCCGCCACAGCGCGATGAGCGCGATAAGCGTGACGACCCAGTTCTGCCAGTCCGTGAAGTCCATGGTGGACCACCACTCCGTTCCGACGCGACTACAAGAGGATCAGCGCGAGTCGGTACACGATGAAGGCGGCGACGTACGCGAGCACCGTGAGGTACACCAGCTGCACCATCGCCCAGAACCAGCCGCCGGTCTCACGTCTCGTGACCGCAAGCGTCGGGAGGCATTGCAGCGCAAGCACGTAGAACACGAGCAGGCTTGCACATGTCGCGCGGTTGAATACCAGCGTTCCGTCATCACGCTCCGCACTGCCGATCGTATCGCGCAGGGAAGTTTCTTCATCTGCCAGCGATTCATCACCCACCATGACCACCGCCATCGTCGAGACGAACACTTCACGAGCGGCGAAACTACTCAGGACGCCGATGGTGATCTGCCAGTCGTAGCCCAATGGTCGGAACACGGGTTCGACGGTCCGACCCATTCGCCCGATGAAGCTGCGCTCCTGCGCGTGGCGCGCTTCGAGTCGATCAGCTTCATCCATGATCTCGATGAATCGATCCGGACTTGCGGTTTCGATCGCGGTGGCCTGCGTGCGCATCTCCGTCACGTGCGCCGGTGCATCCACAGATGGATATGCTCCTAGCCACCACAGAACGATGCAAATTGACAGAATCACCGTGCCGGCTTTGTAGAGAAACACCTTCGTACGGTCGTACGTGGACAACCATGCGGTGCGCAACGACGGCATTGAATAGTCAGGAAGTTCCATCACCATCGGGCTGGATTCGCCGCGCAACGCAGTGCGCCGGAGGATCAGCGCCGTCAACACACCAACGATCGCTCCAAGCGCGTAACACCCGACAAACGCGAGTGCGGCAAGCGCCGGCGAATCGCCGAACAGCAAGCCGATGAGCAGGACATACACCGGCAACCGAGCAGAACAGCTCATCAACGGGGCGACGAGAATCGTCGCAAGGCGATCCCGATGATCCGGGACGAGTCGGCATGACATGATGGCGGGGATCGCACACGCATGCGCAGACAGGAGTGGCAGGAACGAATAGCCGGATAAGCCGAAACGTCGCAACAGGCGATCGGTGACGAACGCCGCGCGGGCGAGATAACCGGTGTCTTCAAGCAACGCAATCAACAGGAACAACAGGAAGATCTGCGGGACGAATACCACCGTTCCCGCAATGCCTGCGACCACACCGTTCACGAGCAGATCACGTATCGCGCCGGCGGGAAGCACGCCTTCAATCCACGAACCAACGGTCCCGAACGATAGTTCGATCAGGTCCATCGGCCATGCGGCAAGGGTATAGATGACGTAGAAGATGCCGATCATGATGGCGGCAAAGACGACGAAACCAAGAACCGGATGCGTGACGATCGCGTCGATGCGATCGGTCAACGCCGAAGCTCGGGCATCGTGCTGACCTCGTTTGACGCACGCCGCAACAACGTCTGCGGCCCATGCAGCGGCATCGTCTGCCGACGTGGTCGATGGCAGTGCGACATCAGATTGTTGTGCGTTCGCGACCGCGGCCGGCAGCGCATCAAGTCCCAGTCGACTACGGGCGGAGACCGCGACAACCGGGCATCCGACGCGACGGCGCAGTTCGTCATAGTCGATCGTTACGCCTTTGCGTTGCGCCATGTCGATTCGATTGAGCACGAGGACTGCGCGTCGTCCCTGTTGCAACGCCTGGCTGACGATGAGCAGATGTCGGCCAAGGTTGGCAGCATCCGCGACGATCACCAGCACGTCCGGCGCGCTCATGCGATCAACCTCGCCGTGCAGATACGCTTTGCAGACTCGTGATTCGGGGCGGTCGAGGTTCAGCCCGTACATGCCGGGGAGGTCGATCACCTGCACCGATGTGTGGTCATGCTTCCATTGACCAACGCGCGCTTCAATGGTGCTGCCCGGGAAGTTTGCCGTCTTCGCGCGCATGCCGCACAGGGCATTGAACAGTGTTGTCTTGCCGGCATTGGGATGACCGAGCAGCGCGATGCGCTGTGGCGGCGACGCGCTCTGCGTGTTCGCGTCGTGTTGGTGCTCTGGAGTCGAAGAGGAACTGGTCATGTCACGCGGACGCGGCCTCGCTCGGATGCACCATGATCCGGCGGGCAACCTTGCGAGACAACGCAAGCCGGGTGTTGTCCACCTTGACGATGCACATGCGGCCGGAACGGCACACTTCAAGCGGGCAGTCGTTCTTCAGTCCCATCGCGCAGAGCAGTTCGCTGTTGTCACCGTCCATGTCCCGACAGGCGACGCGGGCGTGCGTGCCGGATGGCAGCGACGTCAGCGGGACCGGCTGGTCCGAGCCGCTTGTCGTCGTGAGGTGGGTGAAGGCCGTCGTCATGAATCGTCTCCGGCGGTGAGAACCAGTCTCAATTACAGTCTAGGGTCCATGCCGGGACATGCAAGCAGGCCGACGGCGGGAAGTTTCCCCGGATGTCGTCCGCGGAGCGTGTTGAAATGGGTGTTGGCCTCGGCATCGGGGCAGGATCCGAAGCTGATGATCGTCTCGATCACATCATCAATGCCGACGACGCCATCCTTCGTGAGATCGAGCCGTTGCGATGGCAATCCGATGCCGTTGATAATGGCCAGGAGATCATCGATGTCCACCGTTGCGTTACCGATCCGTCCGGACGGCGCAACGGGATCGACATCGGCGCTGCAGGTTCGCGCGATCGAGTCTGCCCATCCGCGCATCCGATCGAGAATCGCTTCAGCGATGAGTTCATTCCCCAACGCGGACCAGTGGAACGTGTCCTTGATCGCGAATCGGGCGTACATCTCGGTCTTGTTCCCGAGGTTCGGATGGTCGCGCACGCTGACACCAAAGACGCCAAGGGTTGAGGCGAATGCATCATCGGTTGCCGTCTGGTCCCATTCGACAGGACTCATGTCGGCGGGGGCGACAAGGACGATGTCTGCCTCGGGCGCGCCGGCTTGCACTCGATCGACCGCATCGATCCACCACGTGGGCTCAGTCAGCTGATCGGCAGGGAACGCGAGCACAACGTCAGGATCCACCAACTCAAATGTTCGTTCCAACGCACCGGAGAAGGCCGCAGGAATCTGCGTGACATAGCCGGCTCCACCCCAGCCGGCAGGGCCGTGTAACTCGCCCGGTGAATCCGCGCGATAGAACGACATCGCATACACCGCAGCGATACCGCGGCCAATATTGCGCAGCTTGATGCCGCGACATACATTCGGATCGCCGGCGTCGAGACCAGGAACGCGAAACCGCAGGCGCTGCACTTGCACATCACCGAAGGTCAGCTTGCTGCCGAGACGTGGAATCGTCGGGATCGGCGGAAAGTCGTGCTCGAACGTCACGGTCGTGTTGAATTCGTTGACCACAACGTTCTCAACCTTGTTGAGCGTGTTGTAATTCAGGACATCCTCTTCAACGAGCATCAACTGGCCAGGTTTGACGATGCCGCCCCAGTCGCCGCTCAAGAGCAACGTATCTGTCGCAATCTGAATGTCGATGAATCGCATGATGTGGAATCGATCGATGGGCGGACCGCGCACGATCGACGTTGGGCCGATCGGCTGTCCTTCGGTATCCATGCGCGGACTCTTCACCGGCGTCGCTTCGACGCGCGTCGCGATGCCATGCATCAATACATAGATCTCAATGATCAGATCATCGGTATGCGTCAGTCTCGAACCCGGTTCCGGGTGACACATCAACTGGATCGCGCCACCGTTGAACAGCAGGTCGCCGGAACTGGCGCCGAGGGCGCCCTGCACGGGAGCATAAATGCCGCCGCCGGTCCACATGCGCTGAAACATGCGACGATGACCGACGAACGACGTTCCTGCGAACGTCTCGACATGGCCATCTGACCATCGCCCGCCATAGAGAAGACCGTTCTGCCCGAACATTGGGACGACGAACGGGTACACGGGATAATTCAGTCCGCCAATCTGTCGTTCACGACGCAGGTCGATGAAGCCCTGCGAATGTTGTTCCGCAAGCGTTCGACCCTTGGCACTCGAGGTGTTCGTCCCACGGCTGTTCGACCACGAGACAATGCGATGAACTTCGTCATCATCATCGCTGGCAAAGGATGCGGCCGAAAGACCAAGCGTGCCTGCAACAGTTCGCGTGAGCGCGGCGGACTGGTCGGCGAAAGGTACGAAGAACCCGCCGAGTTCCGCATCTCCATAGACATCGCGATGCCGGAAGTTGCTGTCGGCACCGACAATCGTTGGTCGCGCCGTCTGAATGGAATCGGCGTTCATTGCGGCCGACGCGCTGAAGACGACGACATTGTTCTCCGTGACCGGATCGTTTGGAAGCGCAGCGCTCAGTTCAACCTGATCTGGCGTCGGGTTGGTCGGCTGAAACATGCCGGCAGTCCAGACGGCGCCGTCGACGCCGGTCATCGTTCGATTTTCGCCGAGAGCGGTATTGTCGAGTTGAAATGCCGACGTGATGCTGCGTTGCTGCCAGATGTCATTGAAGTCATCCGCGGTGATGGCGTGGTTGCGCACGACGACAGAGCGCGCGCCGCGCCAGTGCAATCCATCGGCGCTGCCGAATCGGAAAGGAACATCTGAAGCGAACGTGGTGACGCTCGCACCGATCGGAGCTGTCGCGGTCGCTGATCGATAGCCGAGAATCCCTGATGCGTCGGTACCACTGACGGCATCGCACCGCGCGTGTACGGTGAGCACGCCGGTGTCGGTGGGGCCCGTTGGCGCGGTCCATGAGACGGCGACCAGCATCCACGCATCGGCGGGCAGCAGGCCGGCGGTCGTTCCGTCATCGGTCAGTGTGTTGATATCAACAGCGATGACGCCGATGTCGAGTGGCAGAGTCGCGACGAGCGCTTCGTCGACATAATCCATGCGAAGGAGTGCGTGATCGGCCACCGACAGCACATCGTGCATGGCGCCCGGCGCACGGTCCGATGCTCGCTGGCGCAGCCACGCGATGATCGAGACGTCTCCTTCCGCCAGCGCGGCGTTCGGTGACGCGTCGTTCATCCATGCGATCGCAGCGTCGCCGGATGCGACGGAGCCACTGTTCTCAAGCACGCCGGCATCGACCTGTGCGACGATCTGCGTGAGCATGATGAGGATGACCAGCCGCGCCAGTCGCATGTCATCTCCTCCGTACTTCGATCACATCGCAGGACCTCAATGCGTCATGCGGTGACCAGTCCATCGAGTATACGTGCCCCAACTTGCATGAGATGGCTACGATTCTCCCGATTGACTTGCCAACCGGACCGGTGAGTCCGAGAACCAGGACGCGTGAGGACCGGAACGCCCGGTCGGAGGAGCAGTGATTCCATGCGGCGATACGTGCAGATCAAATGGCATTGCGTGGGAGTACTCGTCGCACTGATCGCAACCGCGACGACCGTCGTCGGCGAGGATTCGATTCCCGCCCTTCGCCTCGTGCCGGCATACCAGGCGCTGAAGTTTGATCGTCCCGTCGATGTCCAGTTCGCGCCGGGGAACCGAGAGCACGTCTTCGCGGTCGAGCAGTCCGGTCGCGTCAAAGTGTTTGAGAACCGCAACGATGTGAAGTCCGCATCGGTGTTTCTTGATCTCAAGTCAGAAGTCCTGCGCAGCTTCAATGAAGAAGGCCTGCTCAGCCTTGCGTTCCACCCGGACTATGAATCCAACGGCTACCTGTATGTGTACTACTCCGCGGCCGAACCGCGTCGTGGCGTGATCGCGCGGTTCACTGTGTCAGAGGATGATCCGTTGAAGGCGGATCCATCGTCCGCGAAGGTGATCTTCGAGATCGAACAGCCGTGGGCAAATCACAATGGCGCCACGATTGTCTTCGGGCCTGATGGATTGCTGTATGTCAGCCTTGGTGATGGCGGCTACGCAAACGATCCTTTGAATTCCGGCCAGGATCTCACGACCTTGCTCGGTGCGATCATCCGGATCGATGTGAATCAGAAAGGCGAAGGCACGGCGTATTCGATTCCGAAGGACAATCCATTCGTCGGCCGCGCGGATGCCCGCGATGAGATCTGGGCGTACGGCCTGCGCAACGTTTGGCGGATGACCTTTGACAAAGAGACCGGCGATCTGTGGGCCGGCGACGTCGGTCAGAATCGATGGGAAGAAGTCAACATCATCACTCGAGGCGGCAACTACGGCTGGAAGCTCCGCGAAGGTTTCCACAAGTTCGATAAGGGCGAGCCGGATGGCCCGCTCATCAAGCCCATCGCGGAGTATTCGCATCGGGACGGATTGTCCGTGACTGGCGGCTACGTGTATCGCGGTTCAGCAATGCCGGACCTCGTGGGCGTGTATCTCTTCGCGGACTACGAGAGTCGCCGGATGTGGGGATTGCGCGTCGACGACAATGGTGAGATGTCCGAAATGCGGGTGGTGATGGAGCCGCGAGAGGGGACCTACGTGAGTTCGTTTGGCCAGGACCATGATGGCGAGCTGGTTGTGGTGGGATTCGATCGCCCGAATCGGGGTTCAGGCCGTCTGTATCGCCTTGCGATACGCCCTGAGTAGTCCGGGCGGGCGATCTGGGTCGGATGGGAATTCCGTTGCCTCGTCTGCGCATCTCTCGTAGACTCAGGCGGTCGATGGATCCGAGACGACGCGTCACGGTCGATCGCCACGTCCTTCTCACTGCATTTCATTGGGGCGTGTGTCGGTACGAAACAGAGCCATGCGATTCGGTGCCAATGCGAGCACAATGCTTGCATCGGATACCGCCGAACCATGAGCAGAAGAAGGATGATGACCATGCATCGTCGCTCCAAGGGATTCACGATAGTCGAATTGCTGGTGGTCGTGTCGATCATCGCACTGCTCGTTGGCATTCTGCTCCCTGCGATCCAGAAGGCCCGCGACCAGGCACTCGTGACGAAGTCACAGGCGAATCTCCGCAACATCGCCACCGCACATGCGACATATGGCGCGTCGTTCAGCGACCGTCAGCTGACGCTGATCCCCGACAACTTCTCGCGGTACGGCTACGACTATCAGGAAGCGCTTGACAACTTCCGAACCGAAAACGGGGCTGACATTCCGTGGGCTGTGCTCGGGTACACCCGCACGTTTGGAATGCGGAAGTTCCCGAAGTGATTGTCGCCAGCGGCGGCCCAGTCCATCGGGAGATACGCACCTGGACTGTTGGGGTTCAGGCCCCAGATGAACATGCCGGTGTACCCGAGCACAGCCCACGGACTGTCAGCCCCGTT
>JBCCFX010000031.1:0-25612 GCA_039029515.1 Planctomycetota bacterium | reverse complement strand
GCGAAAAACCCAACATCTGTCCAACATAGACCTGCATGACCCGACGTTCAGACCGACCCACTCTGGCACGGCGTTGCCGTGACTCGAGGTGATTTCATGACGATTCGGACCGTTCGCGATTTCTCGAAGCGCGGCGATGCGATCCCTGTGCCGTCCTTAACGGATGTCCAGGGCGTGGCATACGAACGCTTTACCCAACTCAACCACGGCCATCTCGACCGCGATCCCAACAAGGGCATCGAGTCGCTGCTGCGCGAGGTATTCCCCATTGAGTCGTATGACAAGACCATGCGACTTGAATACCTGCACTACAAGCTCGACGAACCGCGGTACACACCTGATGAATGCCGGGAACTCCGATTGACGTACGGCATGCCGTTCCGCGTCGGCGTACGCCTCGAACGAGAAGGCGTCGCGGAGAAGCCTGAAGAGGAAATCTACCTCGGCGAAGTCCCCATCATGATGGGTGGCGGTGAATTCATCGTCAACGGTGCGGAGCGCTGCATTGTCAGCCAGCTCCACCGCTCGCCGGGTGTTGACTTCGGGATCGCCTCGTCCATTGGCGACCGTCCGCTCCATACCGCGCGCATCATTCCCGAGCGCGGCTCATGGATCGAACTCGAGGTCACGAAGAAAGACGTCCTCGCGATGCGGATCGACCAGTCGACCAAGATCGCGGCAACGACGTTCCTTCGCGCCATGTGGGACCCGCAGATGGAAGACAAGGACAAGGCCGCGCCGTACAGCGCGACCGAAACCATCCTTGATCTCTTCTATGACGTGCAGGAACTCAAGGTCGAGAAGCTTCAGCCTGAGCATTACTCCGCGGAAATGATCATCGACAGCGAGACCGGCGAGGAACTCTGCCGCGTCGGCGCCCAGATCGGTCCCGCGATCGAAGCCATTCAGGCCTCCGGCCTGAAGACGGTCCGTGTGATCCCCAACCCGGGCGATCCGCTGATCCTCAACACGCTTGCCGCCGAACGCCTCGACTTCCTCGCGGAAGTCACCGAGCACGAAGCGGCGCTGCTGCGCATCTACGGCCGCCTGCGTCCGGGCAACCCGCCGCAGGTCGACAAGGCACGCGCGCTCTTCAACGAGAAGTTCTTCGACGACAACCGATATCGCCTCGGTAAGGTCGGTCGATTCCGTATCAACCGAAAGTTCGATATGGAAGTCCCGGAGGACATCATGTACCTCCGCGCCGACGACTTCCTCGCGGTCGTGCGCTACATGCTCGATCTGCGTTCGAAGACGAATCGCGCTCACGTCGATGACATCGATCACCTGGGCAACCGTCGTCTGCGCTCGCTCGATGAACTTGCGGTCGAAGAGATGCGCAAAGGCTTCCTGAAGCTTCGCCGAACGGTGCAGGAACGCATGAGCGTCAAGGACCCGGACGAGCTCAGCAAGATCAGCGATCTCGTCAACTCCAAGAGCATTTCCAGTGCGATCGAGTTCTTCTTCGGCCGCAGCGAACTGTCGCAGGTCGTTGACCAGACGAACCCGCTGTCGATGCTGGTGCACGAACGTCGACTGTCCGCCCTCGGGCCGGGCGGTTTGAACCGGAAGCGCGCGGGCTTCGAAGTCCGCGATGTGCACATCTCGCATTATGGCCGAATCTGCCCGATTGAGACGCCGGAAGGCACGAACATCGGTCTCATCGCGTCGCTCGGCATTTACGCCCAGATCGATGAGTACGGCTTCATTCAGACGCCGTACCGCAAGGTCACCAAGGGCAAGGTCACCGAAGAGGTCGAGTTCCTCCGTGCTGACCAGGAAATGAAAGCGGTGCTCGCGCCCGCCGAAGTCCTCGACGAAGCCGGCCAGATCAAAGACGGCCAGGTGCTCGCACGAATCTCCGGCGACCTCGCACAGGTCTCCGCCACCGAGATCGATTTCGTCGACATTTCGGCGAAGCAGATCGTCGGTGTGTCCGCATCGCTCATTCCGTTCCTCGAACATGACGATGCGAACCGCGCGCTCATGGGTTCGAACATGCAGAGGCAGGCCGTGCCGCTGATCAAGATCGATCCCCCGCTCGTCGCGACGGGCATGGAGAAGATCTCCGGTTCGTATTCCGGCATGAGCGTCAAGGCCAAGCGCGGCGGCGAAGTTACCTTCGTCGATGCGGAACGACTCATCATCGACAACGCGGATGAGTATGAGTTCCGCAAATTCCGCGGCCTCAATGAACGCACGTGCCAGAACCAGCGTCCGATCGTCAAGCTTGGCGATACGGTCGAAGCCGGCCAGATCATCGCTGACGGTTCATCGACCCAGCAAGGTCAGCTCGCGATCGGCAAGAATGCGCTCGTCGCGTTCAGCACGTTCGACGGCTACAACTTCGAAGATGCGATCGTGATCTCTGAACGTCTCGTGAAAGACGACACGTTCACGTCGATTCACATCGAGTCGTTCGACGTTGAGGTCCGCGAGACCAAACTCGGCCGCGAAGAGTTCACCCGCGACATTCCGAATGTCTCGGAGAAGGTGCTTCGCAACCTCGATGAAGACGGCATTATCCGTCACGGTGCTCGCGTCGGACCTGGCGACATCCTCGTCGGCAAGGTGAGCCCGAAGTCGAAGAATGAACTCACGCCGGAAGAGAAACTGCTTCACGCGATCTTCGGTCGCGCCGGTGAGGACGTGAAGAACGATTCGCTTGAAGTGCCTGCGGGGACCGAAGGCATCGTCATCGGCGCGAAGAAGTTCTCGCGTCGCATGCACTTGTCCGACGAGCAGAAGAAGCGTCTCAAAGACGAAATGGGCGCATACGAAGAGGAAATGAACCTCAAGCAGATCGGCCTGTTCCGTCAGATGGTTGCCCAGATCAACGAAGCGCTCGGTGCCGAGATGATCGACCCCTCGACGCGCCAGCGCGTCGGTGCATCCGACATCCCGGAAGTCATCCTCGAACAGATCGAGAACTTCAGCGAGAAGTGGATCAAGGGCAGCAAGGAAGCACGCGAGAAAGCACTCACGCTGCACGGTCAGTTCTGGCCGCGCATCGTTGCGATCCAGGATGAGCGCGAACGCAAGCTCGCACACATGAAGCGCGGCGACGAACTCCCGTCCGGCGTGCTTGAAATGGTCAAGGTCTGGCTCGCAACCAAGCGTCAGCTTTCGGTCGGCGACAAGATGGCCGGCCGTCACGGCAACAAGGGTGTGATCGCGAAGATCGTGCCCGAAGAAGATATGCCGTTCCTTGAAGACGGTACGCCGGTCGATGTGCTCCTGAACCCGCTCGGAGTGCCGAGCCGCATGAACGTCGGCCAGCTGCTCGAAACCCATCTCGGATGGGCCGCGCAGGTGCTCGGCTTCCAGGCGGTCACGCCGGTCTTTGATGGTGCCACCGAAGCCGAAGTCCTTGGTGCGATCGCCGAAGCCAACCAGCATGTCACCGACAAGCTCGATCACTTCGACAAGACGGGTGAAGATCCCGGCACGCCGCGCGAACTGCTCGCTCGTGTGCCGCACGGCGGCAAAGTGCAACTGCACGATGGTCGCACCGGTGAACCCTTCCATCAGAAGACCACCGTCGGTTACATGTACCTGCTCAAACTGCACCAACTCGTGGACGACAAGATCCACGCCCGTGCGACCGGCCCCTACAGCCTCATCACCCAGCAGCCGCTGGGCGGCAAGGCGCGAACGGGTGGTCAGCGCTTCGGGGAGATGGAAGTCTGGGCGCTCGAAGGCTACGGCGCCGCGTTCATCCTGCAGGAACTCCTGACGGTGAAGAGCGACGACGTGGAAGGTCGAACCAAGATCTACGACTCGATGGTCAAGGGTACGAACACACTCGAAGCCGGCATGCCGGTGGTGTTCGACGTGCTCTGCCACGAGATCCGCGGCCTTGGCATGAACATCACCCTCGAGAAGCAGCAACTCGAAGGCGGCAGCCTGCTGTAATGCGATGCGTCGAGTGGGCCGTCGATCACCCCGTCGACGACCCGGCTTCCCGATCCGTCGGGACGCATCGGCACGGAACACGAGGAGCGGGGACTTTGACAGCACGACCGTGAACGAGGGACGCCTCGCCACGGACTACCGCTGAGAGCAAGAAGCCATGATGAGCGAAAGCGTTTACGATCGCGTCAACGATTACGGTTCGGTGAAAATCACCCTCGCCAGCCCCAACGACATCAGGTCGTGGAGCTTCGGCGAAGTGAAGAAGCCCGAGACCATCAACTACCGAACCTACCGTCCCGAAAAGGACGGCCTGTTCTGCGAACGTATCTTCGGCCCTGAACGCGATTACGAATGCGCGTGCGGGAAGTATAAAGGCACGAAGTTCAAAGGCATCATCTGCGACCGGTGCGGCGTGAAGGTCACGCACTCGCGCGTCCGCCGCAAGCGCATGGGCCACATCAATCTCGCCGCCCCGGTGATCCACATCTGGTTCTTCAAAGCGCTGCCCAGCCGTCTCGGCACCATGCTCGCGATGAAGACCGCAGACCTCGAGAAGGTCATTTACTTCCAGGATTACGTCATTACGGATCCCGGCAGCACCGACCTCGAGTTCAAGCAGGTTCTCACCGAAGACGAGTATCGCAGCGCCGTGGAGAAGTACGGCTCCACCGCGTTCACCGCCCAGATGGGCGCTGAAGCTGTCCGCGAACTCCTTGAGAACCTTGATCTCAACGAGCTTGCATTCGAACTGCGTGATGAGCTCGGCAAGACGCGCTCGAAGCAGAAGATCAAGGACATCTCCAAGCGACTCAAGCTCGTGGAGCAGATTCGCTACAGCGATAACGACCCGACCTGGATGGTGCTCGACGTCGTGCCGGTCATCCCGCCGGACCTGCGCCCGCTCGTCCTGCTCGAGTCCGGCAACTTTGCGACGAGCGATCTCAACGATCTCTATCGCCGCATCATCAACCGCAACAATCGCCTCAAGAAGCTGATGGACCTCAACGCACCCGAGGTCATCATCCGCAACGAAAAGCGCATGCTGCAGCAGGCAGTCGATGCGCTCTTCGACAACGGTCGTTGCCGTCGTCCGGTGCTCGGTTCATCGAACCGTCCGCTGAAGTCACTGACCGACATGATTAAGGGCAAGCAGGGTCGCTTCCGCGAAAACCTGCTCGGCAAGCGTGTCGACTACTCGGCACGTTCGGTCATCGTCGTTGGCCCGGAACTCAAGCTGCACCAGTGCGGCCTTCCGAAGAAGATTGCACTCGAACTCTACCAGCCGTTCATCATCCGTCGCCTCAAAGAGCAGGGTCTCGCAGACACGATCAAGTCCGCGAAGCGCATGCTCGAACGGCGTGATCCGGAAGTGTGGGACATCCTCGAACAGGTGATCTACCAGCATCCGGTGCTGCTCAACCGCGCCCCCACGCTTCACCGCATGGGTATCCAGGCGTTTGAGCCGGTTCTCGTTGAAGGCAACGCGCTGATGATTCATCCGCTCGTCTGCACCGGCTACAACGCCGACTTCGACGGCGATCAGATGGCAGTCCACCTGCCACTCTCGGTGGAAGCTCAGGTTGAAGCGCACGTGTTGATGATGTCGACGCACAACGTGTTCAGCCCCGCGAACGGCAAGCCGATTGTGTCGCCGTCACAGGACATCGTGATGGGTGTGTACTTCATCACGTTCATGACGCCGGAAGATGAGAAGGCGCCGGTCGAAGATTTGCGTCACTTCCGCGATCCGTACGAAGCACTGCTCGCGTTCGAGTACAAGCAGATTGATCTGCATGAACCGATCGTGGTGCGTTACCGCAACGTGCGCGAAATCGTGAGCTCCGAATCGAAGGCACCGGAAGCCATGCCGCAGAACCGCCGTATCCGCACGACGGTCGGCCGCATTATGCTGAACGACATCCTTCCTGAAGGCATGCCGTACTACAACTGCAATATCGGCAAGAAGGGTTGCAGCCGGGTCATTGATGACACCTACGCACGACTTGGTCGCGCAAAGACGCTGAACCTGCTGGACGATCTCAAGTCGATCGGCTTCCGCTCGTCGACGATCTCTGGCCTGTCGATTTCGATCACGGACCTTCGTATTCCGTCGACCAAGGGGGAGCTCATCGATCAGACGCAGCTCAAAGTCGACCGCATTGAAGATGCGTACGACGCCGGTGCGATCACCGAACGTGAACGTCATAACCAGCTGCTCGACCTTTGGGCGCACTGTCGTGAACAGGTCACGAAGCAGCTCGTCGATACGCTCGCAAACGACCGTCGCGATGGCGACGGTCAGCCAATGCCGATCGATGATGAGTCGATTCCGCGTTACCTCAACCCGGTTTACCTCATGTCGACCTCGGGCGCGCGAGGCAACATCAGCCAGATGCAGCAGCTTGCCGGCATGCGTGGCCTCATGGCCAAGCCGAGCGGCGAGATCATCGAAACGCCGATTCGCGCGAACTTCCGCGAAGGCCTGAACGTGCTCGAGTACTTCTCGTCCACACACGGTGCGCGCAAGGGTCTTGCAGATACCGCACTAAAGACCGCCGACTCCGGCTACCTCACGCGAAAGCTGTACGACGTCGCGCAGGCGATCGTCGTCAACGAACGCGACTGCGGTGGCAAGCGCGGCATTCCGAAGCGTGCCCTCTACAAGGGTGAAGAAGTCGACGTCCCGCTGAGCGAGTCCATCGTCGGACGGACGAGCCTGCACTCGATCGTCAACCCGATCACCGATCAGACGATCGTGGCTGCCGACGCCGTCATCACGCCGGAGATCGCCGAACAGATCGAAAAGCTCGGCATCGACTCCGTCCAGGTGCGCAGCCCGCTGACGTGTGATACCTCGCGCGGCATCTGTGCCACCTGCTACGGCATGGATATGTCCACCGGTCAGAAGGTCGAAGAAGGTCTCGCGGTCGGCACCATCGCCGCCCAGTCGATCGGTGAACCCGGCACGCAGCTCACCATGCGTACATTCCATACCGGCGGCGTCGCATCACGTGGTCTCGTCGAGACCAGCTACAAGGCGCTCAACTCTGGTTCCATCCTGCTCCGCGACTGTAACGAAGTTGAAGTCGACACCGCCGACGGCAAGATCCTCACCTCGCTCAAGCGCAACGGTGAGATCGCGGTCATGGATGACAAGGGGCGTGAACTCGAGAAGTTCAAGGTGCCGTACGGTGCCGACATCAAGCATCCGTCCGGCGCGAAGATCAAGAAGGGTCAGATCCTTCTCGAATGGAACCCTCACCGTACGCCGATCCTCGCCGAGAAGACCGGTGTCGTCCGCTTCAAGGACATCGAGATCGGCGAGACCGTTCGCGAAGAGGAATCCAAGGATCGCGGCAAGGAACTCATCGTTGTCCCGCACACCGGCGAGAAGCACCCGCAGATCATTGTGGAAGACAAAGACGGCAACATCCTCGACTTCCACCACCTCCCCGCGAAGGCACGTATCGAAGTGACCGAAGGTCAGAAGATCGCCATGGGTCAGATGCTCGCGCGTCAGCCCAAGGAAGTCGCCGGCTCTGCCGACATCGTCGGCGGTCTGCCCCGCGTGACCGAGATCTTCGAAGCACGAACGCCGAAGGATCCAGCGGTCACCGCAGAGATCAGTGGCTCGATCGAACTGCACTCGGACAAGCGCAAGGGCAAGATGACCATTCGCGTGATCTCCGACACGGGCATCGAGCACGATCACCACGTGCCACAGGGCAAACACCTGCTCGTCCACACCGGCGACATCATCACCGCCGGCGATCCGCTCACGGAAGGTCCGCTCATCCCGGGTGACATCCTCCGTATTCGCGGTGAGGAAGCGTTGTACGAATACATGCTGGACGAAGTCCAGAACGTGTACCGCGCTCAGGGCGTGCCGATCAGCGACAAGCACATCGAGGTCATCCTCAGCGCGATGCTGAGCAAGGTCCGCGTGCTGACGCCGGGCGACACTGACCTGCTGCCCAACGAAGTCGTTGACAAGTTTTACTTCCGCGATCGCAACAACGATGCGAACACGATGGTTCGCGTGTCGGAGGCGGGCGATACCTCGCTCGTGCTTGACAGCCTCGTGTCGAAGGAAGACGTCAAGGAAGCGAACGCACTCGCGGAAGCCGAAGGCAAGGAAATCGCCAAGAGCAAGCGGGCCCGCCCCGCGACTGGCCAGACCCTGCTGCTCGGCATCAAGAAGGCGTCGCTGCAGTCCGAGTCGTTCCTCTCCGGTGCGAGCTTCCAGGAGACCACTAAGGTGCTCACCGAAGCCGCGCTGCGAGGTGCGGTCGACGAACTGATGGGTCTCAAGGAGAACGTCCTGCTTGGCCACCTCATCCCCGCCGGCACAGGCTTCGATCCGTATGTCAAGATGCGGGTCCAGAAGTTGGTCGAGCCCATGGAGATGGAAGAGCTGGATTCCGATTCGATGCTCGCCGAAGCCACGGAGACTGCCGAAGCACTCGGGGCGGAACGTGCTCCCTCGGTCGTCGAAGTCCTCACCCAGGGCAGTTCCGAGACCTCAATCCCGGATCTGCCGAACTGACCCGAAAACCGGCCAGCCCGGTCGACATTCATTCCTCGTCATTTTCACGACGGCCCGCGCAGGATGCGGGCCGTCGTGTCGTATGCCCAGAGGTAGGTCATGACCGATAAAGTCGCCCGAAACCTCCTTTTTTCGAGGTTCATGTCTCGGGAGGTCATCCCCACCTACCATCCGGAAAGGGTCTGCGTGTCTCGGCTTTCTTTCACTGAATGCATTCGGTAGGATGGCGACGGAAACGCCGTTCTTCTGCGTCAGTGCGGTCGGTCTGGAATGATCGACCTCTGTACGTCTGACGTGCTCGCGCCGATCCGATGATCAAAGATCGCACACATGGTCCGACGGACGCCCCCACGGACCTGTTGAACTGGAGAGTTGAAGCAATGATGCTGAGTCGATCATGGACACTCCCCGCTCTGGCCCTCGCCGGCATTGGCCTTCTGGCCACGTCGCTTATCGCCGGCGGAAACACGAACAACGCATCTGACCTCGGGTCGCTACCAGCCCCCGCGGTGCAGAACGACAATGGGAAAGCGCAGGGTGCCAATCCCGGCGTGACCATTCAGGGCAATCGGCAGAACCTCAAGGCGCGCATGATCGTGCCGAAGGTCAACAACGCTGATCTGCTCAACATTGATGATGAACACATCTCTGGCAGACTCTTCGTCAAGCTTGACGACGCCGCGCAGGTTCAACTGAACCAGCAAGGGCGTCTGCAGATGAAGCCCGGTTGCCCGCCGCAGATGGCGGAATGCCTCAACTTCATGAACGACCTCAACGTGGAGATCGTCCCCGCGATCACCGCGTCACGCGAACGACAGATCGCCGTCGAGGAACGCGCACGACAGAACAGTGGTCGTGAACAGCCGAACCTCAGCACGTTCTTCTACCTGAAGTCGAACAACGCGGCAGACCTGAAGATGGCCGCGCTCGCGCTCAACGGCATGCCGGACATCGAGACCGTTTCGTGGGAAGCCAAGCTCGTGGCGTCCACGCCCATTCCGATTCCGGTTCCGGAACCGGCACCGGGTGGCGACCTCGGTGCGTGCTGCCTCTTCAATGCGACACTCGATGACCCGATGGGTGGCACCGACTGCGAGGACTTCTTCGACCAGGCAACGTGCGACGCGGTCGGTGGCGAATTCAAGCCCGATGAGAACTGCAGTATTCTCGCGGTGTGCCCGCTGACCGCTGGTGCATGCTGCCTCAATGGTGACTGCATCTACGTTGAGCAGACCCCCTGCGAAGCGGCTGGCGGTCTCTTCGTTGGCGTGGGTCAGAACTGCCAGCAGTCCGAAACCCTTTGTGATGAGCCCGACTGCGGCGTCGAGAACACCGGCAACTGCCTGTTCGCCAACGGCACGCCGTTCTGTGCGAACGAAGACTGCTGTACCGAAGTCTGTGAAATCGACCCGTTCTGCTGTGACGAGAACCTCTTCGACCCGAACCTCGGTCGTGGCCTCGGCAATTGGGACACCTTCTGTGCACAGCTCGCACAGTCCATCCCGATCTGTGGCTTCTCCGATCCGTTCCCGAGCTGCAACGTCAACAGCGGCCCCTGCAACGACCTCCACGACACGCCCGGCTGCTCTGATCGCGGCTGCTGCGTGCTCGTCTGCACCGTCGACCCGTTCTGCTGCCAGAACGAGTGGGACGAAAGCTGCGTCACACTCGCCATTGACGAGTGTGCAGCCACGGGTGTCCCAGGCACCACGCCTGACCTCACCGAGAATCAGGGCTACCTGACGCCGGAAGGCTACGGCGCGATGCCGCCAGCGGATATCGCCGTGACGCTTCCACAGGCTGTCGACGAGTTCGGCATGGCCGCGGGTGTGCTTGGTGGTTACACCGGTGAAGGCTACGACATCGCCGGCCTTGAGAACTTCGCTCAGGATCTGCTCGATGATTTCGGTGTTGGCACCGTCAATGGTGCGGATGGCGCTTCGATCAAGATCGCCGTCGTGGAGCATTCCTGCTTCCCGCAGCACGAAGATCTTGTCGGCAAGCTCAACGTCGAGCCGGGTCAGACCGTCATCTTCGGTCAGCCCAGCCCGCTTGATGGCAACCACGGTACCGCGTGCCTCGGCATCATCGGTGCCAGCGATGACGGTTCCGCCGGCGCTGGTCCGGATGAAGTCGGCATGGTCGGCATGACGCCGAACGCCGAACTGTGGTTCTTCCCGATCGTGTCCGCCGAAGAAGGTGGCCGAACGCTCAACGCGCTGTTCTCTATGTCTGAAACTTTCGGACCTGGCGACATCGCGTCGTACTCGATCGGCCCCAGCGGTTGCGGCACCCTCGCCACCGCCGGCGACACCTGGGCGCTGCTGCGTCTTCTGTCGGACCTCGGCATCACCAGCTTCCTCGCGGCAGGCAATGACTGCTGCAACCTTGACGGCATCGCACAGAATGCCGCCGGTGATGCGGACGTCATCATCGTCGGTGCGTGCACGCCGGGCTTCCCGCACTGTCGCATCGGCTTCAGTAACTTCTGCGTCAACTGCGGCGGCGCCCTCGATGACGTTCACGTCAACGGCTGGGGCACCAACGTGGCCACGCTTGGTTACGGCAACCTGTTCACCGATCCCGCAAACGACGTGAACCGTCGCTACACGACGACCTTCAACGGCACCTCCGCGGCCTGCCCGCAGATTGCTGCCCTCGGCGCTCGTGTGCAGGGCTTCGCCCAGCAGTTCTTTGACGGCTTCTCGCTCTCGCCGGCCCAGCTCCGTGCCGTGATGACCGGTTCGACGCAGTGTGCGTCGCCGCTCGCTCAGGTCTGGGGTGCCGCCGAGCCCGTCGCCTGTGCTGGTGACCGTGACCCGGGCCAGCCGCCCAACCAGATCGGTCTGTTCGTCGACCCGCTCGGTACGGGCGTGTCAGTGGCGACATTCGAACTGTTCGATGGCAACCCGTTCCTTGAAGACGTCGACATCATCGAAGGCGTGCACGTCTTCGGGAACTCCTTCTCGCTCGACTCATCTGACGACAGCTACTTCGTCGTGCAGTCCGAGTGGCAGAGTGGCAAGGTCAAAGGTGCCGCCGGTTCAGCACCGGGCAAGGGCTTCCGCTACCTCGGTGCGGGCCAGACCGTTGACATCGTGTACACCGCGAACGTGAACTTCGGCAACGTCGAAGTCATGAACGTGATCCTGGAACACACGCCGCTGACCGCGGGCTTGGGTGAGATCACCTACATCACCGCTGAGCTCTTCGACTGGTCCGCAGGTCGCTGGGAATTCGTCGGCCTCGAGCAGAATAACTGCCCGAACGGCGCTCCGGGTGGCGATGTGCAGTGTGGTGCCGCTGAGTTCACCGCACAGGCCGCACAGCGGTTCATCAACCCGACGAACCGCAACGTGATCATCCGCACGACGTTCCTGCGTCCGGGCGGCCAGAGCACGAACCTCGGCGGTCAGATCCGTGGTCCGACGGGCTTCGTCGTCTCGATCGACCAGATCGTGCTGACGGCCATCGAGACGTTCGGCTTCCAGAACGGTGGACCGGGCGGCATGCCGTAAACGACGCTCGTCGTCGACATTTCACTGCTTCTTCGAACCCCGGTCCTTGTGGCCGGGGTTTTTCGTTGGGTTGTGGATTGGGGATTGAAGTTCTGAACGCTGAGAGTTGTTGGCTGTGGGCGGAATCGTAGAGCGGGCGTACAGCCCGCCGCGGTGAATCAACGCCGACACTGAGCGCCGCGAAGTGTCGGATCTGACAGAAACGCCGAGTCTGAGGCGTCATCGCCGAAGGCTCGGGTTGACGCTATTTGAGGCGTTTCATGCCGCTCAAAGACGGCGGGTTCGGAGAACCCGCCCTACGAAGACTGACAGCTGTTCGCTATCCTGAGTCCATGCCTGATCCGTTGTCACTGGTCCTGCCATTCGTCCGGGCATGGATGGATGAACTGCACGAGACGAACGCATGGCGTGCGCAGCCGACCTCCTCGTTCGGCTTCGACCGGTTGGCGCAGTACTACCCCGCCGCGTTGCTGGATGAAGCGCGGGTGGTGATCACCGATGAGATCCCGTTTCCGCCGGTGGGCGAGGCGGGCCTGGACGAGATGATGCCGACCTCGGAGACGATGATCGACGGCATCACGTTCGGGGACATGTACTTCATCCGCGAGCATCGCGCGGAAGACGAAGCGCTGCACTTCCATGAGCTGGTCCACGTGCTGCAATGGCGTCTGCTCGGCCCGGATGCGTTCCTGCTTCGGTACGCCACCGAATGGCTGAGTGTCGGCTATCGCGAGGCACCATTGGAAGTCATGGCGTACGACCTGCAACGAGCGTTCGAGTCAGGGCGTGAGACGTTCAACGTACCGGACCGAGTGTGGCACGCCATCGGGGCAGATGGCAGTGGGCAACAGAACACAGGCTGACAGCGCGCTCCTTCATCTGCACTCCACCGTTTTGCCCTTTGCCCGCTGCGTTCCGCCCGTTCTAATGGACGGATGTCGACGACGCATCTCAGACGACGCATGCCCACCCTCGGCGCGGCGATGACCGTGTGCATCGTGGCGTGGATCGCTGCCGCCGCGCCGAGGGTGGGAAATCGCGAGGCGCCGCCGAGCGTCACCGTGACCGAGCCGACACGACCGCTCGATGTCACGCTCTCGCCTGCATCACCAGACGGCAAGCGCGTCGCACGCACGAATCCACATGGACGATTGGTGGATCTCATTCTTGAGCCACACTCTGTGCGCGCGCCGGGCATGATCGTCCGCGTCGTTCACGCTGATGGAACATGGACAGATCGCGATCCCGGACCGGTCCGAACATATCGTGGCCAAGTGCGTGATTCGGAAACAGGTGCTCCTCTCGGCACTGTTGCCGGCGGCATTGATCCGCATGATGAAATCAATGCGATCATGCAATTGCACGGCGGTCGTGTGAAGACGATTGGGCCATCTACTCGAAGTACCGGAATACACAGGCTCAATAGCAAGTCAAGGAAACGCGCGCAGCAGACTTGTGCACTTGTGGAATCATCTGAAATTGACTCCATTGGTACGAACGATTGGTTGACGGTCAACATCACGCGTCCTGACTCGGATGCGATTTCTCACGTCCAGAATGACATGCAGACCGTTGTCGAGACACTCGGCCTCTTCTGCTCAAATCTCGGCATTGATATGTCAGCTGAGTACTTTGCGCAGTTCGACTCCGTAGAAGAATGTCAGTTGTGGATCGAGTCGATTGTCAATGGACTCAATGGCCAGTTCGAATATCAAACGCAAATCTCACACAAGATCGCCTTGTTGGTGATTCGCGAGACCGAAGCGAGTGAGCCAGTTGGACCGCCATTTGAGTGGCCATCCTCAGCGCTTGTCACTCAAGAGTGGTTCGGTACGTTTGGTGACGTCGACTGGGACATCGTTCATATCTTCACGGAGCCTTCATCCGGCCTGCTTGGTAGCGCGATAATCGGAATCGCGTGCAAGAGCTCCTCGTCGCAGAGTTTCGTGAGTCATATTGAGGACTATCACACCGCTGTACGTCTTTCGGCACATGAACTCGCTCACAATTGGGGTGCGCTCCACGAAGGCTGTGTGCTTTGCACAATGAACCCAGGACTTGGATTGAGTTTGGGTACGCCTTACCACCACTTCGACCCACTGAACATCAAGCGAATGGTGACGTTCCGCGACACAGAGGCGCCGTGTGTTGAGATATGCGATGAATTGGTGATTGAGCGCCGACTCCTCCCGCTGGCGGATAACTTTGAAGCTACAGAACTGATCCAGGCCAATTGGGATTCGTCGCAATCGAATGGCAGTCTTCGCGATGGTCAATACGAGCTTTCAGGGGGACAACGCCTCACGTCGACGCATATGCTCGCTGAAGCGGCCATTGCAATTGCAATCGACCTGGCTTGGTTGCCAACGGTGGCGATGAACCATCACGACTGCACGATGGAAGTCGACGCTTTTGAGCGCGGTTATCAGTGGATTGGGCGCGCGCAGATACCTCTCGATGGCGAAATTGGCGTTCGTCAGGACACAACGATCAACGTGTACGGCGTTGTTGACGGTTCAGGTGAGTCATGGGTTGACTTCGACGATTTTCGAATACGTGTGAGGGTTGTGGGCGCAGGCTGCGGCGCATCCATTGAGTCTGTTGTCATTGACTCAATTGACTTCAATCCCTGCCCAGAAGACTGTGTTCTCAACGCCGTGGTCAACATTGATGACGTGATGGCGGTCGTCGACGCGTTTGGTGACTCCGGCGAGTCGCCATGCGATATCACGCCAGTGTTTCCGGATGGCTCATTCGGTAACGCGATCGTCAATATCGATGATGTGCTCGCGGTGTTGAACGCGTTCGGGCCGTGCGATTGAAGGTTGTGGGGATGAGGAAGGCAGTTGGCAGGAGGCAGAAGGCAGACGGGGGAACGAATCATGCCGGGCGCTCGCGCTTCCGGCTCGCTATCCACGCCGACACTGAGCATCGCGAAGTGTCGGATCAGAATCAACGAACGCCGAGTCTGAGGTGTCTTCGCCGAAGGCTCGGGTTGGCAATGAACGCACGTCGCACACCGCTCGAATATGCCGGGCGCTTGCGCTTCCGGCTCGCAATGAACAGTGGACGTCCATGGACGATCGACGGCGGGGACACAGTCCTCGCCCTACAGGCTTCTACTTCCGCTCGTAACGCATCCGTACCTTGTTGCCCGGCGGCATGATGTCGACGCTCGTCATGTACGCGCGCATCAACAGCAACCCGCGACCCGCGGGGATCTCAAGGTTCTCATCCTGCGTGGGATCAGGCACCGCATCCGGGTCGAACCCCGGGCCCTGATCCGTGACTTCGATCTCGATCATCGCCGGCTGAACATCGCATTCGATCGTCACCGGCTTGGAGTCATCGCCACGATTGCCATGCTTGAATGCATTGGCGATGCACTCTTCGAACGCGAGGCGCACCGCGAAGCGCGTCGCGTCGTCGTACTTGAGTTCTTCAATGGCACCCATGAGCGCAGACTCCACCCGTGCGACGTCTTCACGTCGATTGAAGATGGTGTATTGCTCACGTAGCCCCGTGCCGGGGCGATCATCGGTGACCATAGCGTGGTGTCCGTCGGGCGGCGTGGGGATCAGGCGAAGCTGCCGAACGCCTGCTCGACGGTGTCGTGGATCTCGAAGAGCTTGTTGAGCTTCGTGATCACGAACACTTCGTAGATCTGGGCGTCGATGTTGGAGAGGCGGAGCTGCCCTTCCTTCGCCCGGACCTTGTTGTTGATCGTAATCAGCGTGCCGAGAGCGGACGACGACAGATGGTCGACGTTCTCGAAGCTGATGAGGATCTTCGGCTTCGGGTTCTCGTCGACGAGTCGACCGATCTCCTCACCGATCTGCTGGATGTTGGCTTCGTCGAGGATATTACGATCGACGAACTCGATATGGGTGACGCCGTTGGTCTCGGCAACCCGAAGTCTGGACGCGGCCGAAGTCATGAAGGAGGGACCTCCCAAAGGGTCGAAAATACGGGACTACCCGCGTGATGAAGCGTAGCCGCGCCAGTGGCGAGATGCAAGGAGCGTGCAACATGGCATCGATGATGCCAGCTGCCCGGGCGACCGGCCGACCATTCAAGGGCACAACGCCTCATCGCAGCTTGAACCAGCACCTCCCCAAAGGCCATTGGCGAAGCCACAATTGGTGACCGAGAGCTCAAGGCAACCGAAATCTGGAATACAGCATGCGCCATCTCCGAGATCGCACGGCGGCGCGTCGTAACACCGGACATCCTCGCCCTGAAAGATGCCTCCGAACGCCACACACATGTCTTCCGTGAGATCGCCACATCCGGTACCAACACCGCAACACGCGCCGAGAATGACCGGTTGCGGGCACATGGTCGACGCACAGTCGACATCGAATCCCATGAATTCGCCGCCAATCGCCGCACACTCCAGTGGAGTCCGTTCGACGCAGTCACCATCGAAACAACACGACCCGAAAGGCGTTGGGCACAGATCGATTGGACAGTCGCCAAACTCAATCATCACATGGAGCACATCATCAATGTTCACGACGCCGTCACCAATGGCGAAGGTCATGAGATCGACAGGCGTCACATCGCAATGAGAATCCGAGCTTCCAAATGCGTTGATGACGGCAATCAGATCATCGACGTTGACAACGCCATTGCCTGCTGATCCGTCGCGATGTTGCGGCGCGCAGTCGGCGGTACAACGTGACAGGAGCGGCGCAACGACGACTGCGCCGGGGCCGTTCTCAACCTGTGGCGGAGGTCCCGCGTCACGATAGCTCGCAAAAATGGCGTTCTGGCCAAAGGCAAGTCCCCAGCCGAACATCTCGACTTCCGCCAGGCCGGCGTCGACGTTTGGTTCCGCGACGATGCGCTGAACGATGGTCCCGGTCAGCGCATCCAGGAGATACACCGCGCCGCACGAGGCCGGCGTGCCAAATTCCTTCGGCGCACTGACCGCGGCGAGATTCCCGTGCATATCCAGGAGGGAACCGAAACCACCGCTTGGATACGGTTCGGGCGATTGACGTCGATAGAGTTCATCCGTTGTCTGCAGGTCGATGGCAACGACAAGCCCGGCGGACGGGAGGCCAAGGTTGTCTGCCCCGACGAGGACAATGGACCCATTCGTGGCGACGGCCTTACCGAATTTCGCGACTTCAGCCGCAGGAGGGAACGTCTCGTAGCGCCGAATCTGTTCGCCTGTTGCCGCACTGAATGTATATACCGCGCCGCGTTCGCCGAAGTCAGGCGCGCCAACCACAACCAGATTGCCGTGAAGATGCAGCGACGCCCCGAACTTCATGCCCGCGACGAAGTCGCCGGGAACGAGTTCATGCTGAAACTCGCCGGTATCCAGATCGAACAGGAAGATCTGACTCTCAAACGGCGTCGCGAATTGGTTGGGACTGTTGCCGACAAGCAACACATTGCCATCGCATGCGAGGACCGATCCAAAGTAGTTGCCGATGGACTGCGCCGGCGGCAGAATGACCCGTTCGATTGCACCGGTCCGCATGTCAAACACAAACACAGCGCCCGCCACATGCCCTGCAATGTCAGCGGTTGCTGCCCCGACGATGACGCGGTCGCCCGACAGTGCGACATTCTGCGCAAAATTGAACGGGAAAACCTGATCGTATTTGGCGACGACTTCGTCGGCATCAATGACCGTCACCAATTCCATGTCGGGAAGTCGATGAATAAGGACAAACGGCGAGGAGCCGCCATCGGCAAACGCGACGAGATCGCCATCAGTCGCAATTTGCAATCCAAAGCTCACGAATGTGTGAGAGGGATCTTCGGCCGTGACTGAGCCGACGAATGGTGTCTGACAATACGGCTGATCTCCGGCGAGAACGTCCACGGTGAAGAGGACCGTTAAGACCAAGCATGCCAAAATCCTCATTCGGGTTCTCCTCTATTCCGTTGTCGGGCGCGGTCGGCGGCTTGCAGCCCGCCCGCGGCAACGGTTGTACCGCGCATGGGATGTCTCTCAAGTGAAAAGGCCCGCAATGTCTTGCCGCGAGCCAAAACAAACCGCGACGCACGGATGTGCGTCGCGGCGTTGATCGAGCGGGATGTTGATCCGACTGTCGGACCGGCTGATCTGGAGATCAGCATTGGATTGACGTCAACGGAGGTAGGTTCCGCCGGCACCGTTCAGCGAGTCGGAGAGGCCCGGGAAGAGCATGTTCTCGTTCTCCTGCTGGATGATGACTTCCGGACGGATGAGGATCAGCAGCGTGGTCTCCGTCTTGCTCGTCAGCCGGTTCGTGAAGAAGCGGTTGAGGAACGGGATCTTGCTGAGCACCGGGACGCCGGTCTCGACTTCGATCTCCTGGAGCTGACGCTGACCACCGAGGAGCACCGTGCCCTTGTCGGGAACGGAGACCGTGGTTCGAATACGCGAACCGCGGAGGATCGGCAGTTCCACGAAGCCGCTGAACTGGCTCGCGTTGCCACCGTCGCCGCCACCACCGGCCGCCCCCTGGAATTCAGAGGCGTCGGAGTTTCGGAAACCGAGGAACTCGGCGAAGTCGAAGATGACGGTCATCGTGACGTAGCGACGGTCAGACGAGACGACGCCTTCGACGTCAAGCACGAAACCGTCGTTGATGGTCGAGATCTGCGGCTGGAACGCACCGGCCGCGGTACCGGTGACCGGCGTGAGAGCCGACACGAATGCCGTCTGCGTCGTGACAGCAACCCATGCACGCTGACCGTTGAAGAAGGTCAAACGCGGTGCGGTCATGATGACCGAGCGGCGATCGGCCTGCGTCGCTTCGACGAGCAGGTCGACCTGAAGGTCATCGAGGAAGCTGATGCCGACGGCGAGCGCCGGGTTGCTCAGCGCGATGCCTGCGAATGATGTGGCATCGAATTCCGACAGGGACTCGACGAGGTCGAACGTGCCCTGGTTGACGCCGATCGGCGCGAAGCCGTCGGTGGTCGAAATCGGGGCACCGACCGGGCCGATGTTGTAGACGATGTTCTGACCGGTCGCGTCGGGGACACCGACGAGGGCACCAGTCGGCACGATGTTGAATGGCGTGCCGGTGGTCGGGTCAGCGTTGGCGACATCAGTGAAGCTGCCGAAGACGAGCGGGTCAAGAAGCTCGCCGCTGTCGTTGAAGAAGTCACTGAGCTTGAAGTTCGGGTCGACGGCCTGAGCAGCCTGGTAGGCGTCATCGTTCGTGTTGAAGTAGACGTCGAGGTCGACACCGATGCGTTCGAACCAGTCGGTGGAGACGGTCAGGAATCGACCTTCCACGTTGATCTGGATCGCACGGATTTCGCGGAGCTGGGCGAGAAGGCCTTCGATGGATCGATGGTTCTTCGCGGTATTCGTGATGATGAGGTTGCCGTTGAGTTCCTGGAGGGTGCCGGTATCGCCGCCGAGATCGGTCCAGCCATCGGGATCGATGTTTTCCTGGATGATCGTGACGATCTGCTCGACGAGCTCGTCGCGGCCGACGCGATCGATGTCACCTTCGGGGTCGCCGAAGATGGAGCCGCCCTGGCCACCACCACCGCCGCCGCCACCGCCACCGCCGCCGCCGCCGAAGCCGCCGCCACCGCCGCCGCCGCCCTGACCACCGCCACCCTGACCGCCACCCTGGTTGAGGGCGCTGTCGAGGTCGAGTTCAGGAGCGTTGTCGAACGAGGGGACCTGCATGAGGAGGTCGCGGATGTCGTAGACGACAAGAACGGTGTTCTTGCGGAGCTGCTCATCGCTGGAGATGGTGAGCATGCCGTCCTGCACGGTCCATTCCGGCCGTTCGAATTCATCTTCGCCAAGCTGATCGAGGATGCGATCGATGGCGGTCTCCGCCGGGATCTCGTTGAGCTGGAGCGAGATCTCGCTGTCGCGGGTGATGCCGATGAAGTCGAGGGCGCGCCAGTCGACATAGACGTTCATGCCGGTGACCTGGCTGATGAAGCCAACGACCTGCTCGAACGTGTTGTCATCGAAGTCGATGGGAATCGTCGTGCCGGAGAGCCGCTGGTAGACACCCTGGTTTTCCGGGGTATCGACGAAGCTGCGATCACCGGTTCGGCGGAGCGAGAGCTGCGGCCAATCCGGGGGATACGCAAGCACGCCCTGCACCGAGCGATCGCCGGGGCCCGCGAGGTTTACACGCGGGATGACGGTCGTACGGAAGCGCTGCAGTTCTTCCCAGCTGTAGCCGAGTTCCCGCTGCTGCTGGATGTCGACATAGTCCTGGAAGAACTTGCTGTTGCTGAGCGCGCCATGGAGTGCCTGAGCGCCGGGATTGTGTTCATCAAGGAAGAGGATCTCATCAACGACCTGGAGAGCTTCGTCGTAACGAAGCTCAGCCTGGAGTTCCCGCACGCGGCGGAGGTTTTCGTTGATGATGCGCTGACGTTCGGCAAATTCCTCTTGAGCGCGTCTCTTGCGAATCTCGCCGGAAGTCCGAATTGCCTCCTCTTCGCGAGCGTCGCGGAACGACTGCTCGGCCTGTGACAGGCGGCTGCTTGCGTCGACGATTTCCCGCATGAGCTGGGCTTCCGACGAGGTCAGCAACGAGCGATTCTGGTCGAGGTTCACGCGAGCGCGGGTGAGTGCGAGTCGAGCGTCCTCGAATGCGTTTCGATCAATGGCTTCGCGTGCACTTCGCATGAATGCATCGTGCGAGGCCTGCGCCTGACCCATCCGGACGTTGATGTCGCCGGTGACGTCATCGATGATCGCGCCGCGATCAAGCTGCGTCTGCGCTTCGGCAATGCCGGCGAGCGCCTCCTGATTCCCCGGGAGGAAATCGAGCGCCAGGCTGTACGCGTTGATGGCCGCCTGCCAACGACCACCTTGAATGGCCTGTCGTCCTTCGGCAAGGAGTGCCATGCCGCGCGACTGCTCGAGCGTCATGTTCGCGGTATTGGTCGGCGCGGGGGCCGTGGTTGTGATTGGTCTCGGCGGCGGCGTGTTGGAGTTTCCGCCGAGCGGGAAGAATTCGTCATCCTGACTATCCTGAGGCATCGCCCAGGACTGTGCGCTGACCAGCCCCACACTGACACCAAGCACCGCGGTGAGGACCGACAGACGTCGGTGACAGCCGCTCGTGCGATCGGCAAGAGCCTTCATACGTATCTCTCCAGTTGCGCGTGTAGCCGGGCGTTGGCCGTTACGCGAATCCATTCGGTCCGGATGCGGGTCGTGTGATCCGCCTTGACGGGCATTCACCGATCACCACCCAACACCACCACTCGATCAATAAGCAGACTACTTCGGGCGGAATCTGGTTGCAAGTTGCGTGATCGAATGCGAGCTCAAACGTCGGGTGCGGTGGCTGTCAGGGCGACTGGGGCAGAGGCCTGACGCTGAATATCGGACATCACCTCGGCCGAAATCGGCGTGCGGGTCCGCATCAGCTCGACGAAGCAATCGAAGAGGTAGGCCGAATCATGCGGTCCGGGCGATGCCTCGGGGTGATATTGGACCGAGAGAATAGGCCTGGCGCGATGGGCAAACCCGGCAATCGTCTCATCGTTGAGGTGCAGATGGGTCACCTCACAGTCCAGGGCATCAAGCGAATCGGCGGTGACGCAGAAACCGTGGTTCTGGCTGGTGATCTCCACGCAGCCGGTCAGACAGTTGCGGACCGGCTGATTGGCCCCTCGATGCCCGAATTTCAGCTTGTACGTCGTGGCACCAAGCGCGAGGGCGATCAGCTGATGGCCAAGACAAATGCCGAACGTCGGGTAGTCGTGAATGACCTCACGGAGCGTCTGGATCGCGGCATCGGTCGCCGCCGGATCGCCAGGTCCATTGGAGATGAACAGGCCATCGGGATTGAACGCCCGAATCTCCTCGGCGGTCGTCGTCAACGGCGCGACCGCGACTGAGCAGCCCCGCGACGCAAGGTGTCGGTAGATATTCCGTTTCCCGCCGCAATCCAACGCCAACACACGCCGTTCGGTCGTCCCGGTCGCGGCGACTGCCCACCAGTCACTCAGCGGCTCGGACCACTGTGCCTGCTGATCAACCGTCACCTCGGCCGCGAGGTTTCGGCCCTTCATAGACGGTGCCGATGCGGCGAGCGCGACGAGCTCCGCATCGCTGCGTGCATCGCCGGCTGCGATCACGCCGCGCATGGCGCCGTGACTTCTCAGATGCCGGACGAGCGCCCGGGTATCGACGCCTTCGATACCGATCACGCCCGCGTCGGCGAGCCAGTCTTCGAGCGACTGGGTGGCGCGGTAGTTGGACACAATGCGTGAAAGCTCGCGGATCACGAATCCCGTGACATGGATGCGCTGGGACTCGACGTCCTCGGGCGTCACGCCGTAATTCCCGATCATCGGGGCGGTCATCGTGAGGATCTGCCCGGCGTAGCTCGGATCGGTCAGGGCTTCCTGATAGCCGCACATCGCCGTATTGAAGACGACCTCGCCAAGGGCATGGCCGACGTCCGTCGCGCCGAAGGCACGACCACGCAGAATCGTCCCGTCTTCGAGGACGATGCGGCCGGTCACGATCGGTGTCGCGGGCGTGATCACAACATGCAGGATATGAGCCTGATCACGGGTCGACCAGTTCATTCCACCTATCCACATCTCGTGCAGTTGAGGAGATGTCGGCGGCCTGCTGCGGCACGCCCCGCAACCGTGGACGCTCTACACTTGCGGTGATGTCGAGCCTGTTCGGTGATACCGAGGTCCATCGATTCGTCCGGGTCGCAGTGGAGCGGGCGGTCGACCAGTATCCCAACGGACTGACCTATGCGGTGCCGGCTGACCTCGACGCCGAGGTCGTCGCGGGCGCGCGGGTTATGGTTCCACTAGGACGAGGCGACGCCGCAGCCGCTGGCTGGGTGGTCGACAACGATGTGACGCCGGAGATTGACGTCGCTCGGATCAAGCCGATCCGCGAACGCGATCCCATGCCCGCACTGCCGGGCGAACTCATGGAGCTTGCGCGATGGATCAGCGGCTATTACGTCGCGCCGATCGGCATGACGTTGTCCGCCATGCTCCCTGCGGCGGTGCGTAAACGCGTCGGCAGCGTCAGCCGAACGATGGTGCAGCCAGTTGATCCCCCTCCACCTGACATCAAGCTTGCCCCGAAACAGAAGCAGGTGATGGCATGGTTCGCAGCACAGGATGCTGCGACATTCCCGATCGATGAACGCACGGTGGCGCTCGAATCCGGACTGAAGACCACCGGCCCCATTCGTCGGCTGGTCGACAAGGGTCTGCTCGAGACGCGCCGACAGACTGTCGTCGAAGCGGACTGGTCGCGACAGGCCGTCGATCGCTCGGTCCCCGATGCGCTGACGGACGCCCAGCGCGCCGTATTGCATGATCTGACCTCGGCACTCGACGACGGTTTCTCTACGCATCTGCTCTTTGGCGTGACCGGCGCGGGAAAGACCGAGGTGTACATCCGACTGCTGCACGACGTGGTCAAGCGCGGCAAGGTCGGTCTCATGCTCGTGCCTGAGATCGCGCTGACGCCGCAAACGGCGGGCCGACTCATCGGCCGATTTCCGGATCATCGCGTGGCGGTGCTGCATTCAGGCCTGACCGCAGCGCAACGGCATCAACAATGGGCCATGGTCGCGGCGAACGAAGTCGACGTCATCCTCGGCGCGCGATCAGCGGTCTTCGCGCCGGTGCCGGATGATCGGCTGGGCGTGATCATCGTCGATGAGGAACACGATTCGTCGTACAAGCAGGATCAGATCCCGCGGTATCACGGACGCGATGTGGCGATTCGTCGTGCGCAGTTGTCCGGCGTACCGATCGTGCTCGGCAGCGCCACGCCGTCACTGGAATCCTGGTTCAACGCGACCGAGCGCGGCGTATCAACGCTGCATCGACTCGCAGAACGTGCGCCGGGACTTCGGTTGCCGCGCGTTCGGATCGTGGACTTCGCCGCAGAGATGAAATCACTGGAAGATCGTCGGGTGAACCTGATCGGGCCGACGCTGCGTCATGCCATCGAAGAGACGATGAAGATGGAACGGCAGACATTGCTGTTGCTGAATCGCCGCGGCTTCGCGAATTACATCGCGTGCCGCCGGAAGTCATGCGAGTGGCTGCTGCAATGCGAATCCTGCGATGTGACGATGGTCTATCACCTGCATCGTCGGCCATCAGGTTCAGACGGCGAGCGACCACGCGGCTACGTCCAATGTCATCACTGCCAGTCCCAGCAACGACTGCCGGAACGATGTCCGGAATGCGGCGATGGCATCGTGACGTTCGGGCTCGGCACGCAGCGCGTGGAGCAGGAGTTGATTCGCCTGTTTCCGGATCTTCGAGATGGTGAATCCCTGGTGCGCGTGGATTCTGACACGATGCATAGGGCCGTGGACTTTCACGACACGCTGCGCCGTTTCGGCTCGGGCGACATTCGCGTGCTCGTCGGAACACAGATGATCGCCAAGGGTCTGGACTATCCGGGTGTTCGCCTTGTCGGCGTGATCAATGCGGATACCGCGTTGAACCTGCCGGACTTCCGCGCGGGGGAACGCACATTTCAACTGGTGAATCAGGTGGTTGGTCGGTGTGGACGCGGTCGCGATCCCGGGCTGGCGATCGTGCAGACGTTCAATCCGGAGGATCCGGCGATCGTCCATGCGTGCGCGCATGATTTCTCGTCGTTTGCCCGTGAGGAGGTCGGTCATCGGCGGATGTGCGGCCTGCCACCGATCACGCGCATGGCGCGCTTGGTGGTTCGAGACCCGGATCTCAACCGGACGATGGAGCGAGCCAAGGGCGTTGAGGCGTCATTACGATCGCTCGCGGATGACACGATTCGGATTCGGCCCGCGGCTCCTTGTCCGATCGCCCGGATTGCGGGAAAACACCGGGTGCAGATCGAACTGCTTGCCCCATCAGCGGCAACGATGCAGCAATTGCTCGCCACAGCCCGTCGGCATGGGATCCTCGCGGCGGATGCGTCACTGGCCGTGGATGTCGATCCGGTGGCGATGCTCTGACCGAGTGGCATGAATCCGGTCAGAGAGCGGTCCGTTCGACCGATATGAACCATGAACGCGGCTACAATGCTGCGCTTCGGTCGATGTGCCGCGGCCTCCTTCACGCCGCCCGCATCATGGCCGCCACGATGAACACCGGCAACGGGTTGGAACGCTCACGATGAGTACCGAATCAGCGGGTCAGTCGATCAACAGTTGGAACGCGGACTACATGGAAGCGCTGTACGCCCAATGGCGACAGGATCCGACATCGGTCGATGCGCAATGGCAACCGTTCTTCCACGGGTTCGACCTTGGTCTGCAGCATGCATCCGATGAACCGATGCCAGGCGGCAGTGCGCGACCGGCGGCTGTCGCCCACACAAAGCAAGGCTGCGTCGATTCGCTGATCTATCACTATCGAGACATCGGTCATCTGGCGTCTGATCTCGATCCGCTGGGAACGGTGCGACCGTGGCCGGAAGATCTCGAACTGTCGTCGTTCGACCTGACGGATGCCGATCTTGACGAGACGTTTGATCCGGGTCGCCTGCCGCTGCACGCGCCGGCACCGTTGCGCGAGATCATCCGAAGCCTGCACGACACGTACTGCCGACACATCGGTGTCGAGTACATGCACATTCAGGATCGCGAACAGCGTCGCTGGTTGCAGGAGAAGATGGAGCCGGCGCGCAACGCACCACCGTTCG
>JBCCFX010000030.1:0-26083 GCA_039029515.1 Planctomycetota bacterium | reverse complement strand
GCCGCACGATGTGGGGACGATCCATGACGCAACCAGCCTGTCCGTTGTGTCAGAAGACCAAGACCATGCGCCGCACCCCGAAGCGGCTGTACGGCACGCCGGTGTGTCGCAAGTGTTATTACCGCTTTGCGAGTCGACGCCAATTGGCGTACCTCGTCGACTGGATCGCGTTCTACATCGCATCGTTCATGATCGGCATCACGCTGGTGATCATGTTCGAAGCGCTTCAGATGGCGTGGTCGACGCAGAATGCGATCTTGCTTTCACTCGATTGGGTCATTCTGCCCCTGATGCTGTTCCTGCCAAAGGACGGCATATATGGGTATTCGCCCGGGAAGTTCATCTGTCGGGTGCGCGTCGTGCATCGCGAGACGTTCAATCCGATCGGACCTATCGCATCGCTCAAGCGCAACCTGATCCTTTTGATTCCGTTCTCACCCCTTGTCGTCGCGTTCCTCCTTCAGAAGGGATATCGAGTCGGCGACGGGTGGGCGAAGAGCAAGGTGATCTGGTTGAAGTATCAGTCGCACCCGGTCTTCACCGGTGGCTTGACGTGTGAACAGTGTGAATATGACCTGACCGGCAATACGACCGGCATGTGTCCGGAGTGTGGTACGACTTTCACGCCTCCGCTGGCGCCGCCTGTCGCGGTGATTGATCACACGTGCGTGCAATGTATGTACAACCTCACCGGGAATACCACGGGTTCATGCCCGGAGTGTGGCACCTCGTTCGCACCGCCAACGGTCCCGATGCGGGCGATACCACCAACGGGTTGATGATCCGACACTTCGCTTTGCTCAGTGTCGGCGTGCGCGTATCCATCGACGTTTGTGCGGGGTTCAGCAGAACCCGGCCTACAGGGTTGCATTCGGACAACGGACAACGGACAACGAATGACGATCAACGGCGGTCGCCGCGGCGACCGCCCTACAAACAAACAACGCCGCGACACGAGGTCGCGGCGTTGCAGTTTGCATTGGGTTGTCAGTGCCGGGTCACACGGCTGCGGGTGACCAGTTCTTCTTGAATTCGCGGCACACCTTTTCGAACGACTCACCGAGTTCGCCCTTGAAGGACTTCTTCTCGGAAAGCTGATCGTAGAGATCCTTGTTGCCGGTCTTCATGTGATCGACCAGCGCATCCTCGAAGGCGTGCACCTGATCGAGCGGAAGGTCATCGAGGATGCCCTTGGAGCCCGCGAAGATCGCGATCACCTGATCGACCGCCGTTGCCGGCTGATACTGACCCTGCTTCAGCAGTTCCACCATGCGGGCACCGCGGTCGAGCTGCATCTGCGATGCGGCATCGAGTTCGGTTCCGAGCTGGGCGAACGCTTCGAGTTCGCGGTACGCCGCGAGGTCGAGTCGAAGTGAACCCGCGACTTCCTTCATCGCTTTGATCTGGGCGTTGCCACCCACGCGGCTCACCGAGATACCCACGTTGATTGCGGGGCGGACGCCGGCGGCGAAGAGTTCAGGCTGCAGATAAATCTGACCATCGGTAATCGAAATCACGTTGGTCGGAATGTAGGCGGACACATCGCCTTCCTGCGTCTCGATGATCGGGAGCGCGGTCAGGCTGCCGCCGCCATTGGCCTCGGACAACTTCGTCGCACGTTCGAGCAGACGACTATGCAGGTAGAAGACGTCGCCGGGATACGCTTCACGACCAGGCGGACGACGAAGCAGCAGTGACAGCTGACGGTACGCGGTTGCCTGCTTGGACAGATCGTCATACACGCACAGAACGTGCTTCGGCGTCTTGCCGTCCTTGCCCTGCCACATGAAGTGCTCGCCCATCGCGCAACCGGCGTACGGTGCGATGTACTGAAGCGGGGCGGGGTCGGACGCACCGGCTGACACGATGATCGTGTAGTCGAGCGCGCCGTGCTTGCGCAGCGTTTCGACCACGCTCGCGACCGTGGATTCCTTCTGGCCGACCGCGACGTAGATGCACACGACGGCTTCATCGGTGCCCCAGTACTGTCGCTGGTTGATGATCGCATCGAGGCCGACCGCGGTCTTACCCGTCTTGCGGTCACCAATGATCAGTTCACGCTGACCACGACCCACGGGGATCATCGAGTCGACGGCCTTGACGCCGAACTGCAGTGGTTCGGTCACCGGCTGACGGGCCGCGATGCCCGGCGCGACGATGTCGACCTTGCGGGTCTGCGTGTTGCTGAACGCGGGACCACCATCGATGGGCTTGCCCAGCGGGTCAACGACGCGGCCGAGCAGTTCATCACCGACCGGCACTTCGAGCAGTCGGCTGGTGGACTTCACGGTGTCGCCTTCGCGGACCGCGAGGTAGTTGCCGTAGATGACCGCCCCGACGGTGTCGAGTTCGAGGTTCATGACCTGGCCGGTCACGGTGCCTTCGCGGGTATCGAATTCAACGAGCTCGCCGGCCATGGCCTTGGAGAGGCCATAGATTCGGGCGATACCGTCGCCGACTTCCACGACGCGGCCGACTTCAGAGATCTGAAGTTCGGAGGAGAACTGTTCGATCTCCTGCTTGATGACGGCGGTGATTTCGTCAGTCTTGATCTTCACGGGACAGGTCCTTGGCTTGGGACTTCACGCGGGGTGAGGCAGACGCATGCGAGCGCAGGCGTCGAGGTTCATTCTTCTTCCAGGAAACGCGTGACGCGTTCACGAATCGATGAGCTGCCTTGCTGCAGCAGGTCCTGACGCATGCGACGCAGGCGCGAGGACACGGAACCATCGATGAGTTGATCGCCGATGCGCAGCTTGATGCCGCCCAGCATTGACGGATCGGTGTAACTGTGGACGACCGGCTCTTTGCCGAGCGCGGTGCGGATGCGGTCGCCGAGCGCCGTGCGCTGATCCGGCGCCATCGGCGACGGGGTGAACACGTCGACTTCGATCTTGCCGAATTTCTCCTGTACGAGCTGGTCGTACGAGCGAGCCACACCTTCGAGGTGACCGAGGCGTTCCTTCTGGTTCAGGACCATGAGGAAGCGCAGGGTCAGATCGGTGATGCGATCGTTGAAGATCTTGCGCAGCGCTTCGCCACGCTCGGTCGTGTTGATGATCGGCGACCCGAGGAACTCACGGAACGAGGCATCCTCGCGTCCGAGCTCCACGATCGTTTCGAGCTCGTCGTTGACCTCGAGGATCTTCTCTTCGCCGCCGGCCTGCTGGGCAAGCTCCAGCAGACTGCGAGCGTAGACGAGCGAAAGGGCATCAGAATGTCCGGCCATGTCGAGTGCCTTTCCTTCTGTGCTCAGGAGCCAGAGACGTTGGCGAGTTCACGAAGCGACTCATCGATGAGTGCCTGCTGATCGTCGGCGGAGATTTCGCGAGCGAGAATCTTGCCGGCAATCGACGTGGCGAGCACCGCGGCTTCCGCGTGGATCTCGTTGAGTGCGGCCTGCTTGGCCGACTCGATCTCCTGCGTCGCTCGCTGCTTCATGTCGCCGAGTTGCTGTTCGTTGCGTTCGCGAAGTTCGTTGGCCACCGCGGTCGCGTCGGCTTTCGCCTTGGCGATCATCTGGTTGGACTCTTCACGTGCCGCGGCAAGACTCGACTCGTATTCCTTGAGGGCATTGTCCGCACGTTCGCGGGCTTCCTCAGCGGAACGAATCTCGTTGGCGATCTTCGCGTCACGATCATCAAGGCCGCCGAGAATCTTCGGCCAGATCTTCGTGGCGAGAATGAAGAACGCGATGCCGAACACGATCAGCGTCGTGATGAACGGCATGATCTTGAAGCTGACGGGACTTCCACCTTCTTCGGCGGCGAGCATCAAGAGCATCATGGGCAAACCCTCCTGGGGGGCGACGAACTCAGAAGCAAACACTGGCGCACCCGTGACGAACCGATTGATCCGTCACGGGTGAGCCGAAGCGTTGTTGTTACGCAAGGATGCCGAGCATGCCGACCACGACCGCGAACAGCGCCGCACCTTCGACGAGGGCGGCGGTGATGATCATGTTCGTACCGATCGGGCCAGCCATTTCCGGCTGACGGGCAATCGCTTCGACGGCCGAGCCACCGATGCGACCGATACCGATGCCGGCACCGACAACGGCGAAGCCTGCGGCGATACCACCACCGAGGCCTTTGCCCCAGTTCACTGCGGCTGCGGCACCGGCTGCTGCGCCGCCACCACCGCCACCGCCGGCGCCCTGCGCCATCGCGCTATCTGCGAGGAAGAGAATCGCCGCAGCGGCGGCAAAGAACGACAGGGTCAGGACACGTTTCATTGTGAATCCACTCTCCGAAAGACGTTGAGTCGTTGTTGAAAGTCAACCGGGGAAAAAAGCGAGGGACGCCGCCGACTCCGTTGTCGAGCGGCCTCAATCGCGAGCAAACAGAATTACGCCGCCTCCGCCACCGAACCCTCGTGGGCATGATGCTCATCGTGGTCATGGTGACCATGGTGATTCATCTGACCGAGGAACACGGCGGTGAGGAACATGAAGATGAACGCCTGCAGGAACGCGACGAACAATTCGAGGAAAGTAATCGCGACCGCGAATACGCCGGACACCACGGAGATACTGCTGCCGGCAAACAGGCTATCCGTGCCTTTCCACGCCATGACGCCGAACAGGGCGAGCGTGGCCATCAGCGTGTGACCGGCGAGCATGTTGGCGAAGAGTCGAACGGCCAACGCGCCGGGCTTGATGAACATACTCATCAATTCCACGGGAATCATGATGAAGAACAACCAGCCAGGAGCACCGCCGAGCAGGTGGTGACACCAACCGCCGATACCGTTCTCACGAATGCCATGCACGTTGATCACGATGAACGCGATCAACGCGAGGGCGCCGGTGACGGCAAGGTTGCCGGTCGCAGTGCCGCCGATCAGCGCAAAGTGGGAGTCAACTTTGACATTGCCCATCGCAAGCGTTTCTTCTCGGCCCGAGTCAATCAATGCGCCGAACAAGTGCTGAAGATCGAGCAGCGGCACGAGGCCGAGCAGGTTGTTCATGAGCACGAAGAAGAACAGCGTGAGCAGGTACGGCAGGAAGCGTCGCGTGTTGTCGCCGAGCACCGGCTCGATGACATTGTCGCGCATGTAGATGACGATGACTTCGACGAACTGACCGACGCGGCCTTTGGCGCGATAGCGATCGTTACCTTCGGATTCGGAACCGGTCGCGATCGACTTCGCCGCCATGTTCATGAAGAGGAGCAACAGGCCGAACGCTGCGATGAGCGTGACCATGTGCAGGGTCAGCAGCGGCATACCGCCGGGACCTTCGATCAGCGTCACGTCGAGCACGTGACCGAGCGGATTGATGCCGCCATCTGCTTTCGAATCATCTGCCGCCAGGAACCACATGCTGGCTTACTCCTCGTCCTTCGTTGATGCACCTTCTGGACCGACTGCACCAACGCCATTTGGCGCGTAACGCCTCATCGAATTCGCATACATCCGGGTTTCGCCCGCCATCACGGCAACGTACGCGGTCACAACCGCAAGGACCAGACCGGCCGTCCCGAAGCGAGTCGCGGAGTATAGCAGGAAGGTCGCGACGACGGTGACCGCCAGACGCAGGAAGCTGGCGGCAACCCAGAGGACCGGCCACTTCATCAGCGGCTTCGGTTGCCACGGCCGGAGGGCCAGCAGGCTCAAGGTCGCGGTGCCGGCGACGACGCCCGCGCCGATCAGTGCTCCCAGCACCCAATCGGTCCCGCGCGAAAGCACCAGCATCAGGATGGCGACGGTGCCGCCCGCGATGATCGCACCCAGCCACGCCGCGCCGAGCATCGGCATGGTGGGGAGGGTGACGAGGCGGAGCGCGGCGTTGGCGGGGCTGACCGGTCCGGTCGTGTCACCAGCCGCTTCGGGGCCTGTCGTCTTCGTGGTTGTCGTGGTCATCATCATCATGGTCGTCGATCTGTTCCGTGGTCGATCCATCGGGTTCGATCGACGCGGCCATGCGTCGGGCATCCCTGCCGGCTTGTCTGGACTCCGACAGTGCACTGCGGAGGAAGGTGGTCATGCCCACGGTGAGGCCGGCGATCGTGCCACCGACCAGACACCACGGGGCGGTGTCGAAGACCTTGTCGAGCAGCCAGCCGATGCCGGTGCCCGCGAGGATTTCCGACGTGAGCGTGGCGCCCATCGAGGCCATGGACCACATGCGTCGGCTGTAATCGTCGCGCGCGGCGGACAGGTCGGTCTTCCCGTTGCCTGACGAGTGCGTCATTGCGAGCATGATCCACGCGAACGATCATTTTGGCCACTACATCCCGGCAGCCATCGATGACCACCGTTCCATCCAGAAGATTGTGAAATCTTTCTCAAAGCAGCGGTATACTCTAGACCGTTGTTCGACGAAGAGCAATCGGTCGATCGGATGATCGTCGGGTTCAGCCATCGTGTCGGCGGACAGATCGGTACAATCCGGCCCCAGTCGGTCCTCAGCCCACGGAAGCACCAACGCCATGTCGATTCCCGACGAGAACATCATTGACGTGACCCCAAAGCCGCTGGCCCGCGTGGACGCCTTCTTCGTCCCTGCGGTCTTCCAGGGTCTGGGTACCACGCTCCGTCATCTCTTCGAGAACATTGGGCGCAACGGCGCCAACAAGAAGAACATCTGGGTCGTCCAGTACCCGGAGCAGAAGCGCGATGACCGTCCGGTCGTCGAAGGTGGTCAGGAACGTTCGACGTTCCGTGGTGTGCATCGTCTGAATCGTGATGAAGATGGCCGGGTGCGCTGTGTTGCGTGTTTTATGTGCGCGACCGCCTGTCCTGCGAATTGCATTCACATTGTCGCGGAAGAGTCGCCGTGGGATGACCGCGAGAAGTATCCGAAGATGTTCGACATCGATGAGCTTCGGTGCATCTATTGCGGCATGTGCGAAGAAGCGTGTCCGTGCGACGCGATCGAGTTGACGCCGCACTACGAGATCACGGGTCTCACGCGCAACGAGATGATCTTCGACAAGACGAAGCTTCTCGAAGTCTACGACATGACGATCAACGAAAAACCGATGTAGACGAGCGTGCAGCTCGCCGTTGACCGTGCGACATCGTTGACCCGCAATCCCCGTAGGGCGGGTTCTCCGAACCCGCCGTCTTCGGGCGGTGTGCGTTGACACATCAATGCGCGCACGTCGCATGCCCGGCGCTGGCGCTTCGGGTTCGCATTGAGAATTAAACGTCCATCGTCGTTCGTCGGCGGGGGCACAGCCCCCGCCCTACAGGCCTCAGTGTCGGCGTGCGCGTATCCATCGACAGTCATGCCAGGTTCAGCAGAACCCGGCCTACAAGCCTGAGAGCTGAAGGCTGACAGCCAACAGCTCCATCACTCCGGCGCCGGCAACACCTCGATCGTTGTCGACTGTTTGCGATCGCCGAACATGATGTTCACCGTGTACGTTCCTGGCGCGACGAACTCCGGCAGGTCATCAGGGTTGCCGATTTGCTTTGTCTTATCCGCCTGAAGATCCCACACGACCCGGTTCATGCCCGGGCGGTTTGTGCCCTTCATTTTCCGTACCGGGCGATTCTGTGCATCGGTGATGCTGATCTTCACGTCTTCATCCGTGTACTCACGGATCCAGTAGTGCAGGTTCGCGCCGACCGGCGGGTTTTCTGCGACGAACATCGCATCGCTCCACATCGCGCCTGCGCCCATGCGGTATTTCGGCTGACCCGGCAGTGGATTGAACACATGGAAGATCTTCGTCACGATCTCATCGTTCAACTGCGCGATCGCAGAGGCATCATCGAGCACCCATACCGAACGACCATGCGTTCCCGCGACAATATCGTGCTCGCGCGCCTGAATCGCCAGGTCATCGATCGCGACAGTCGGCAGCTCTTTGCCGTTGAGCCTGAGCCACGAAGCGCCGCCGTTGATCGTGACATACGCGGCACGTTCCGTGCCGGCGTAGAGCACCATCGGGTTCGAGGGATCTTCGCGCACGACCTTGACCGGTGCGCCGTTGGGAATGCCATTGGCCACGGTGCTCCATGTTTCGCCGGCATCACTCGTCTTGAGAATGACCGGTTCGAAGTCATCGGTGCGATGTCCATCGACCGCGACATACGCGGTGAAGGGATCGTGCACGGATGCTTCGATCTTCGAGATGTAGCGACTCGCCACGAGATCGGGCGTGATGTCTTCCCATGTGGCACCACCATCGGCGGTGATGTGAATCAAGCCATCATCGGTGCCGGCCCACAAGAGCCCCTGCACAAGCGATGACTCGGTCAGCGCGACGACAGTGCCGTGTGACTCTGCCTGTGAGCCCTCGGTCATGATCTTCTGGATGGCGCGCGTCGAGAGGTCATCGCTGATGCGCGTCCAGCGGTCGCCTCGATCATCGAGACGGAACACGCAGTTGCCGGCGAGGTACACCACGGTCGGATCGTGCGGCGAGACGAGGATCGGCGCATTCCAGTTGTAACGGAACTTGACTTCGCCCTCGTCAGCGATCGGTTTGATGTTGCGCTGAATGCCGGTGTCGAGGTGAATGCGTGCGATGTTCCCGCCTTGCCATTCCGCGTAGACGATGTTCTCGTCCACGGGATCGAAGATGACGTGGAAGCCATCGCCGCCGTAGATGAACTGCCAGTTTCGATTGCGGATCGCGCCTTTGCGACCCATGAAATCGCCCTTGGATTCGTACATGGATTCCGATGTGCCAATCCACGAACCGTTGTCCTGCAGACCACCGCCGATGCGATACGGATCGGAATCATCAACCGCGACGTTGTAGAACTGTCCAACCGCCATGTGATTCTGGAAGTCCCACGTCTTGGCGCGATCGTTGGAGATGTACAAACCACCATCGTTGCCGACGAGTAGATTGTCGGTGTCGTTCGGGTTGATGATCATGTCGTGGAAGTCAACATGGACGACCTTCGCGCTGCCGTTGACGAACGTCCGGCCGCCATCATCAGAGACCGACACCTGCCAGCCGAGCAGATACACACGATCGGGATCCTTGGGATCCACGCGGATCTTGGAGAAGTAGAACGGGCGCGGGTTGAAGTCGCTGACGCGTTCCCACGTGTCGCCACGATCATCGGAGCGGAACACGCCGCCAGCGCGTGAACGGTTGTCGAACCATTCGCCGACTTTGCCGCCTTCGTTGGATTGCAATGTCAGGTAGATCGTGTTCGGCTGCGACATCGCGATGTCCATGCCAATGCGGCCTGTCTGATTCGGCAGACCGTTGGTGAGCTTCGTCCAGTTCGCTCCGGCGTCGTTGGACCGGAACATGCCGCCATCGGTGGAGCCGGACTGGAAGCTGTACGGCGTGCGAAGCCGGGTGTACATCGCGGCGTAGACGATGTTCGGATTCTCCGGGTCGAGCATGATCGCGCATGCGCCGGTGCGTTCGTTGATATAGAGGATGCGTTCCCAGGATGCGCCGCCATCGGTGGTCTTGTAGACGCCACGTGTTTCGTTCTCACCCCAGAGATGTCCCTGCGCGGCGACGTAGCAGATGTCGGGGTTGGTCGGATGGACTGCGATCTGGGGGATGTCGTGTGAATCTTCGAGTCCGAGGTGCGTGAACGACTCGCCACCATCGGTAGACCGATACATGCCGTGACCCCACGACGAACTGTTGCGTCCATTGGATTCGCCGGTGCCGACCCAGATGATCTTGGCCTTGCCGCGTTCGCGTCGGTCGGAGAGATCGTTGCGTTGTTCTTCGGAGAGTCGAGATTCTTCGGCATTCCAGCCGGCCCAGTCTTCGGGCACATCGCAGACGACGAGGTCACCGATGCTCGATGTTTCGTAGTCATCGAAGATGGGTTTGAAGGTGGTGCCGCGATTGTCGGAGTGCCAGATACCGCCGGTGCCGTAGCCGATGTAAATCGACTTGTCGTCGGACGGTGCGAGGGCGAGGGCGGCGACACGGCCGCCCATGTTGGCGGGGCCGACGGAGCGCCATGCAAGCGGTTTGAGATCACGTTCGACGAGTCGTCGATCGGGGTCAATGTCGGGGACGCGATCGTCCTGCCGGGGTGCCGATGTCGCGAGGAGCGCGGCGAGGCTGGCGAGGAGGACAAGGGCGGTGATGGCGTGGACGGGGCGCCAGCGGCGCACGAACAGGCAGGGCATCGTTCTTTCTCCGGTACCGAGGATCGCCCATTGTACGGGTCGTAACCAAAGGGGATACAGTGATTTCGGCGTAATCCCGCGATCTGCATGTCTGGCCGACAGCGTCGTGCCGACCCATCTGGTGAACGTTCGGGGTATTCGGGAACAAAATGCCCCGAACTCGCGTCTTGTTCTATGCTTGGGGAGTCCCGGCTCGCTGTAGGGCTGGTCGACACCTGTTTTTTCAATCGTTCCCGGAGATTCGTTCCATGCGAAAGTCGTACTCTCTTTCCGTCGCCGCGTTGGGTGCGACACTGTTGTCCGCCTCGTCGGTCTTTGCGACGCCCGGAAAGGGTGAAGACCGTCTGCGCGAAGCGATCGCCGCGACCTCTGGTTCGAAGTCAATCGCCGTCGATCTCGAACAGTCCTACACGATGGTGATGGGCGAAATGAACGAGACGATGGAATCCACGTACACCGTTGCGCTCGAGCGTCCTTCACGCATCGCGATGAAGTTTGCTGACGGCCAGGACGGCACGACCATCGTGAGCGACGGCACCACCCTGACCTATTACGTCCCGATGCTTCAGAAGTACACCGAATCCGAAGCGCCCAAGAAGCTCAGCGACTTGTTCGACATGTCCAAGCTTCAGGACTACGGCATCATGGACAATGGTCCGTTGTCATTCCTGAGCGCGGTCATGCTCCCGGAGAATGCCGCGACATTCCTCGGTCATCTCGGCTCGGACTTCCGTGTCGAAGAGCTGGGTGAAGCGGACGGCATGGTGCACCTTCGTGTGCACATGAAGGCTGACCAGGTCGATGGCATCGACTACGCCCAGATGGGCCTCGACGTCTCGGATGTCGACATGCCGATCGATTACTGGGTCACAAGCACCGGCGATGCACGCGTCTCCAAGATGAGCCCGAACCTCAATGGGATCATGGAAGCGATGCAGAAGGCGTACGGCGAAATGATGGGCGATGAGGGTATCCCTGATATTTCGATCACCATGTCGTTCAACGACTGGCAGCTCAACCGCGATATGGCCGCAAGCGCTTTCGCGTTTGATGCTCCGGACACCGCCAAGAAGGTGGATGACATGTTCGCCGCCGACATGGATATGGAAATGCCGGACGATCCGGCGGAAGCCCTGCTCGGCAACTCGGCCCCGACGTTCCAGCTCGAACTGCTTGATGGCGGCGTGCTGGATCTGTCCTCGCACTTTGGTAAGGACGTGGTCGTGCTCGACTTCTGGGCGACGTGGTGTGGTCCGTGCGTCAAGGCACTGCCGGAATACATGAAGGTCTTCGATGGCCTCGAAGGCGAGAACGTTGCGTTCTACGCCGTCGATCTCCGTGAGAGCGATGACCGCGTGAAGGAGTTCCTTGGCAAGAAGGGCTGGGACTCACTGACGGTCGCGATGGATCGCAATGGTTCGGTCGCGGACCTGTATCACGTTAGCGGCATTCCGCAGACGGTCGTGATCGGCAAGGACGGCACGGTGCAGGCAGTGCACGTCGGCTTCATGCCGGGTGTGGACAAGACGCTCGACACCGAAGTGCGCAAGCTCCTCGCGGGCGAATCGCTCGTCGAGAAGAAGTAAGCACGTCACGACTACACATGATTGATCGACCGGCTCTCGCTTCGGCGGGAGCCGGTTTGTGTTTTAGGTATTGGGGATTCGGGCTTGGGGATTCGAGATAGTTCCCCGTAGGGCGGGTTCTCCGAACCCGCCATCTTCGAGCGGTGTGCGTTGACACAACAATGCTGGCGCGTCGCGAGCCCGAAGCGCAAGCGCCGGCCATGAACGTTCAACGTGCTCCGACACATCGCCGCAGTTGGCTCAGTTTCGGCGCGGGCAATTCAATCGCCGCGCCAGAAGTGTGTGTTGAACAACACGAGGATGGCAAACAGCTCGAGTCGGCCGAGCGCCATCAGGATGCTCATGACGCATTTCGCACCGCTCGTGAACCAGCCGTAATTCTCGGTGGCGCCGACCGCCGCAAGTCCCGGCCCGACGTTGGAGACGGTCGAGAGGCTTGCACTGAGCGCGGTGAGGAAGTCACATCGGCCACCGTCAGCGGGCGTGTGTTCGAAGATCCCGATCGCCGCCGCGCCGAACACAATGATGATCGGGAACGCGAGGACGTATGCGACAGCGCTGAGCTTCATCTCTTCGCTGACGGTCTGGCCGCCGATCTTGATCGCGCGCACGACCTGCGGCCTGAACGCGATCTCGATCTGCGCGATCATGACCTTCATCGCGATCCACATACGAATCACTTTCACGCCGCCCGCGGTCGAGCCGGCGCAGCCACCGATGAACATCAGTCCGACGAGCAATGACTTACTGACGATCGGCCACTGATCGTAATCCGCGGAGCAGAAGCCGGTCCCGGTGTGCAGGGCAACGGTTGTGAACGAACTGTGGCGAAGTGACTGCCAGAAATTCGAAGCGTGTTCGATGCCGGCGGTGGTGATGATCGGTCTTGGCATCACGATAAGATCGATGGTGACGATCGTGATGACGAGGATTTTGAGCGTGAAATACAGGCGCATTTCGGTATCGCGCCAGACGGACAGGCCTTTGCCTTGCATCAACAGGTAGAACAATGCGAAGTTCACGCCCGCGAGCAGCATGAAGACGATCGCAATCATGTCGACCGCAACGGAATTGAAGTGGCCGATGCTCGCATCTTCCGTACCGAGTCCGCCGGTGGAAACCATCGAAAACGTGTGACAGATCGATTCGAACCAGGTCATGGTGCCCGTGGCGCGGAACGCGAACACGGCGGCGGCGCTGATTCCCAAATAGAACACAAGCAGCAGGCGCGCAGTCTCGCGCACGTTGGGTCGAAGTCCTTCCGGCGATGGTCCGGGCGCTTCGACCCGGAACAGTTTCTTCGCGCCTGCGCCGACGCTCGGCAGGACGGCCACGAACAGCACCACGATGCCGAGGCCGCCAAGCCAGTGCGTCAGAGCACGCCAGAACAGCAGGCTCGCCGGGAGCGACTGGATGTCGGACAACACGGTGGCGCCGGTCGTCGTCAGACCGCTCATCGCTTCGAAGTAGCAGTCCACCGGATTCAGGAACGGATGGTCTTCGGCAATGCCCTCGTTCGTGTGCGCCCAGATCAGGAACGGCAGCGACGCGAGCGCTGCGCCCAGGAACCACGACAGAGCAACCAGCAACAGTGCTTCGCGTCGGCCGACGTATTGGCTCGATGAGCGGGATCCAAGCCACATTGAAGCGCCGATGATGACGCCGATGCCGGCACTCAGCCACAAGCCGATTGCGGCGGGCGTTTCTGCGTCGACGTCCATGAACATGGCGCGAACCAGCGCGCCGCCGCCGATCAGCGCGAGCAGCGTGCTCAACACCATCAGCAACAGACCGAGCTGTTTGATGACGTGACGAAGATTCATGCCGTTGATCCGGCGAAGAGCGTCCGCAGTTTTCGTTCGCGTCCCTGGCGACCGATGACGAGCACTGTGTCATTGACTTCAATCGTGTCGTCGGCGCCGGGCACCCAGACTTCCGACTTCCGACGAATCGCCGCGATCACCCAGTTTGGCGTGAGTTTGATTTCCTTGAGCGGTTTACCGCACACCTCGGCATCAGAAGTCACGCGCGCGAGGTGCGCATCCACGCCGTTGATCAGCGTGGCGAGCAATCGCACCGGATTGTCGTCGAGCAGGTCTTCAATCTCACGGGCGGCCACGCGACTCGGACTGAACGGACGATCGACACCAACGTGGTAGAGCAGGTCGAGGTACTTGGACTTGTGGACGACGGCGATGGCCTGCGTGACGCCGTTCGCCTTGGCCTGCACGCAACCGATGATGTTTACTTCATCTTCGTCAAGGAGGGCAATGAAAACATCCGCCGCGCCGATCTGCTCTTCGGCGAACACGGATGGATCGGTGGGATCGGCATTGATCACCGTGACCCACGGCAGCGTTTCAGCGAGTTGCTCCGCGCGCTGACGATTCGTCTCAAAGACGCGGATCGACCACTCGCGATCGCGCAACGCCCGGCACAACCATGTTGCCATGGGCGGCGCGCCCATGAGAACAACCTTGCTTCGGCCCGCTTTCTGGACCTTGTGAAGTCGCGAGCGTGCCTCGCTGAAGACATCATGATTCGCCACCAGCACCAGCTTGTCGGTCGCTTCGATCTCCGTGTCTGCGCCAGGGATGAACACATCGCCCTTGCGGTTCACCGCGGCAACACGCGACCCGGTCGGGAGCTTGACGGATGACAACGGCTTGCCGAGCGCCGGCGCTTCGTCGCCGACCACAAACTCCTGCATGTCGATGCGGCCACGCGAGAAGTGCTCGATCGCGAGCGCCGCAGGATTGCGTAATGTGCGCGCGATCGCCGTGGCGGTGGAATCTTCCGGACAGATCAGCCGGTCGATCCCGAAGTGCTTCTGGTATTCGAACTCGCTGTCGGTGTCGCCAAGATAGGTCGCATGATGAATGCGCGCGATGACCTTGTTCGCACCGAGCCCGCGCGCGACCGATGCACACAAGAGGTTGATCTCATCCTGATCGGTGGCGGCGATGAACACATCGCACCGACCCGCGCCGGCTTTCAGCAAAATCGGGGCCTCCGCCGCATTCCCGGTCAACGTGGCGATATCCAGCGCCTCGCTCAATGCTCGAAGGCGTTCCGCATTCGTGTCGATGACCGTGATGCTGTGGCCGCTGCCGGAGAGCACTTCGGCAACATGACTGCCTACTTCGCCGGCGCCGCAGATGATGATGTCCATGCCCCGCGCACTCCCGGCCGCTTTCGGTCTGTTCGGATCCGAATGCGGCACCAGTCCATTCGGGTGTTTCGCCAATCGCGATTCTAGCCCGCCTCGCCCCGCACTGCGTCATCGGCCTTCGATCAGCCTCGCTTGATGAAACGGACCGCGTAGATAGGCGGCAGATGGCTCGAAATCGACGCCCAGTGGTCGCCACCGTCGGAGGTCAGCCACAGATTGCCCGTCGTCGAGCCGAATGCGAGCGTGTCGCCGGTCTCATCGATGTCCATCGCATGGCGGTAGACGAGGTCGTACGCATGGTCCTGCGGGAGGCCTTCGGTCAGGACCTCGAAGGACGCCCCGGCATCGCGTGTTCGCGTCACGACCAGCTTGCCATCCGTCGGGTACCGAAGCTCGTCCTTGACCGCGGGCACGAACCATGCGGTATTCGGATCGTGTGGATGGGCCGACACCGCGAAGCCGAAGCTCGATGGCGTCTCACATGCCAGTTCCGTCCAGGACACGCCGGCGTCAGACGACCTGAACAGGCCATTGTGGTGCTGGACCCACATCACGTCCGGATGATCCGCGCACGTCGCGATCAGGTGCGGATCCTGAATCGTCGGGTCGAACGCTCGCTCTGGCGGCATGTATTCGGCTCGCATGTCCTTGCCGCCAAGCGTCCAGCTCGCCCCGGCATCCTGAGTGATCCAGACCCCGCCACACGAGACGCCGACGACCACATGGTCGGCATCGCGCGGGTCGACGGCGATAGAGTGAATGCCCGGCTCGTCATAGCCCCCGCCAAACCACTCGTTGCGGCGCGGATCATCCCAGAGCGGTCGGTTGAGCGTCCAGGTCTCGCCCCGGTCGTCGGAGCGGAAGAGGCCGCCGGGAATCGTGCCCGCCCAGAGTCGGCCGACATTGTCTGCCCCGCCCGGTTCGAGGGCCCAAAGCAGTTTGAGTTTCCAGGGGATGACCTTGCCGGTCATGGGATTGACGGGCGGTTCGTAGCCTTCGGGCATTTCGGGGAAGGCGGGCGTCGAGATTTCGGTCCAGGTCGTGCAGCCATCGTCCGAGCGGTGCATCTTGTTGCCGAAATGTCCGTGTGACAGGCCGGCGTACAGCGCATCATCGCGCGGGTCGTGCATGACGATGGGGCAGTTATCCCCGAGAAAGGCGACATCATCCACAGCCCATCCCCCGGATCGGCGTGAAACGGTAAAGAGACCCTTCCGGGTCGCCACGAGCAATTGATCGGCCATGGTGAGGTTCCCCGCGAGCACTGTCAGCGCGATGTGATCGGGCGTCTCAGCCGCCCGACAGAGCCTGCATGATGTCGATGGTATCACGTTCGTCGATGGGATCGCTGAGCGTCGATCGGTCGCCGATCAGCGTCCCGTTGACAAAGACCGCCATGTGCTTTCGAAGGCCACCATGCTCGTCCAGGACGTATCCACGGGCATCCGGGGCGAGTTCGAAGTACGCATCGAGGGCCGCGCGAACGGTGTCGCCGGCCACGTCCTGAGGTGGGCAGGTGACGTGTCGCTGGAGGTTCCTGGTGACGCGAACGTGGGGCATGAGGGCCGTCTCCACGAGGCACGCTACGAGGTTGTCGGGGTGAGGTCAACGGGATCGCGGGAGCCGCGTGGCTTACCTGAACCCGCCATGTTGACGGTCGCCTGAGTGGCGGGGCACTCGTTCGATCCTCTTATGTGACAAGGTGTTGTGAGTTTCTTGTTTTTCGCTTCGGCGGGGTTCGGGGTCCGGTTATGCTCGTCCGTGGAGGCAAGAAGGAATGCACATGCGCTGTGCTCTGATGGCTGTGGCCGGGGTCGTTTGCGGCCTCGGTGGATGTTCATCGTCGATGGACATCACGCCCACCGTGCGGTCGACACCCTCGCGTGTCGTCTCACCGGCGCTGGTCCATGTGGGGACCGATGCGCTTCTTGCCCACCCCGATGAAGCGGTGTTTGCCCGAAATGACGTCCCGTCATACGAGGCTGGCATCCCTGAATCGGCGCCATTCCGGGGGTCCGAAGTGCGCATCCATGATCGACTGCGTACACAGAATGGTCGACCGCGTGAATCGTCGTTGCAGACAATTCGCTCGATTGACCGATCATGGGTGAGGTGAAGGCTGAAGCCTCACTTCGGGGGGTCGTGTCGTGGGTCTGGTGTGGATGGCGAAGAGCGTCAGCAGCGTGAAGACAGAGGTCGGAATGACGTTGAACGCAGACAATCGCAGCTTGGCATCTCGCGCGTAAGCGCGACGTGTTCTTGACGCGTTTTCCTTGTCGTCACATACTTGCACCGCGACGGAACCGGTTGGCATCCACACGCTTGTGTGCATGTCGATCGACGTGGGCGAGCTGTTATGGCTCGTATTCTGCGACCGCGTTCAGCTCGAACGCCGGTCGTCGCTAAGGAACGGTCCTGCGTAGGGGGCTGCGAAGTATGGCGACCGTAACCAAGAAAGACTTGATTGACCGCATCGCTGAGGAGACGAACCAGAAGCGCATTGCGGTGAAACGAACGGTTCAGGCTTTTCTTGACAATGTGATTCGCGAATTGGCAGAAGGCAATCGCCTCGAGTTCAGGGACTTTGGTGTCTTTGAGATCCGGCAACGCGCTCCGCGCATTGCGCAGAATCCCAAGACGCTCGAACGCGTCCCCGTGCCTGCCAAGAACACCGTCAAGTTCAAGGTCGGACGATTGATGAAGCTCGCCCTCGAAGGGGAGTACGATCCGAAGACCGGTCAACGGAAAACACCCGATGGCCGACCTGAACCGCCGGAAATCGTGACCACCAAGCCTAAGACGCCGACACCGCATTCGACGTCCTGACGCGCGATTCGTCACGTGGCGCGCCGCAGGGCGCGCGGGTACACGCTGTGTATATCTCCCCGTGCCTTCCGATTGAACGCGGCAGGCACCGCCTGTCGATATAACCCGTGACGCATGAGCACCACGGGCAAACCCAAAGATTCCAAACGGGCCGGCGACGCCGCACCAGGCGCTGATCGACGACAGCTCAGCCGCCTTTTCGAGGCGCTGCCGCCACACGCCACCGAAGCCGAAATGAGCCTCCTCGGGTCGATTTTCATCGAACCCCACGCGGTCGGTGACGTCATGACCGTCGTCCGCGGTGGCGATGACTTCTTCAAGCCCGTCCATGGCCTCATCTTCGACGCCATGGTCGAGCTCTACGACCAGCGCGGCACCCTCGATATCGTCCAGCTCAACCAGTTGCTCGTCGACCGCGACCTCCTCAAGGACGTTGGCGGCGTCGCCTACCTGGTCGACCTCGCCAGTGCAGTGCCCACCGCGGCCAACGCGATGCATTACGCCCGCGCCGTCCGTGACAAGGCCATCGTGCGGGATGTGATCAGCGCGGCCGGCGATGTCCTCGCCGATGCCTACGAGAACCCGGAAGACGCGAACCAGCTCGTCGATCGCGCTCAGGCGAAGATGTTTGCAGTCGCCTCAGACTCGATCTCCGGCGAGTCCGTCGGCCTCGCGGCCCTCCTCAACGAGGCCATGCGCGAGATCGAAGCCAAGGACGACGGACAGATGAGCGGCGTCCCGACCGGGTACGCAGAACTCGATGAGCTCACCCACGGCCTTCAGCCCGGCGAGATGATCATCCTCGCCGCCCGTCCGTCCATGGGAAAGACGGCGCTCGCGCTGAACATCGCGGAAAACATGGCGATGCGCGGTCATCCGATCGCCTTCTTCAGCATGGAAATGGGCCGGGAGCAACTCGTCTATCGACTGCTCGCCGCCCGCTCAGGCGTCGACCTCCAGCGACTCCGTCGCGGCATGTTGCGACCCGACGATTTCCGCGCCCTCACCATGGCGTGCGGCGAACTCGTGGATGCCCCGATTCTGATCGATGACACGCCGGGCCTCTCGGTCATGCAGTTGCGTGTCCGTGCCCGTCGTATGAAGGTGAACAACGATCTCAAGGCCATTTTCGTCGACTACCTTCAGTTGATGACCAGCGGCACGCGGGTGGAGTCTCGTCAGATCGAGGTCGCCGAGATCAGCCGTGGCATCAAAGCGCTGGCTCGCGAACTCGAAGTCCCGGTGATCTGCCTCAGTCAGCTCAACCGTGCGGCGGAGCAGCGCGAGGGGCATCGCCCGCGCATGAGCGATCTCCGCGAATCCGGGGCAATCGAGCAGGACGCCGATGTCGTCTCGATGCTCCATCGCGAGGAGTATTACCACCGGAACGATCCGGAATGGATCGAGCACAACCCCGACAAAAAGGGCTACGCCGAGTTGATCCTTGCCAAGCAGCGCAACGGTCCGACCGGCGTCGTCAAGCTCACCTGGGATAGCTTCGCCACCAGCTTCCGCGACTTCGCCGAGCCCGGCACGCCACGCGAATACGTCGAGACCAAGCCGTACGCGGCAGACGGCGCCGCAACGACCGGCTCGGCATTTGCCGGCCGACCGACGACCGGACCGGTCGGTGACTTCCGTGATGGCGGCGGACCGGATAAGGATGACGTCGGCGGCATTCCGATCTGACGCGTGGCTTCAGACCACCAGTCAGACCACCAGGTAGATCATGTAGCCGGCATAGATCGCGAGAAGCAGCAGCGACTCGCCTCGTGTGATCCGGCGCTGATTCGTCATTGCGAGCGGAATCAGCAGCAACGCGATTCCGATCATCACGCCCATCGACAGCCACCCGCCAGCCGGCAGTGCGACGGGATTGACGGTCGCAGTCAGCCCCATCACCAGCAGCAGGTTGAACAGGTTCGACCCCACCACATTGCCCACCGCGAGATCGGTCTTGCCCTGACGGCACGCGGCGATGGTGGTCGCCACCTCGGGCAGGCTCGTGGCCAGCGCCACGATCGTCAGCCCGATGACCACGTTCGGAACGTTCATCGCCGTCGCGAGACCGACCGCGCCCGCGCGAGCCGCTTCGCCGCCGAGCGGCAACAGCACCATGCCGAGGATGAGCAGCGTGAGCGAGATCGCCCACGTCGGCAGGATCTCGTCGGGATCTTCCGGCGGGGTCTCGTCCCGCACGCACATCCAGACCCAGGCCAGAATCAGCCCGAGAAAGATCGTGAAGTAGATCAGGCCACCAAGCCGGCCGATGCCGCGCGTGCTTGCCGCCTCACCGGGTTCGGTGATGATGACGAATACGACGAGCATCGCCGACACCCCGATCATCCACGGGAGTTCATTCCGGATGACCCGCCGAGGCACGACGAGAGGCGTGATCAGGCCGCCGATGCCCAGCACGAGCCCGACGTTGGCGATGTTCGAGCCGACGATATTGCCGAAGCAAAGATCTGTCGCGCCGTCGAGGGCGGCAGCGAGATTGAGGAAGAGTTCCGGTGCGCTGGTTCCTGCTGCGACGATCGTCAGGCCGATGATGAGCGATGGAATGCCGAGTCGACGCGCCACGCCGGATGCCCCGGAGACCAGCACGTTGCCGCCCACCAGCAGCAGCACGAATCCGACCATCATGCTGATTGTGGCCGCGACCCAGGATGCGTTGCACTGCGTTTCGAGCCATGTCAACGCATTCTGGATGGCTTGGACGACGTTGGTCATGGGGCCGGGATTGTAGGGGCGGGATGGTGGGACGAGTTGACATTCACAGCAGACCGGGCAGGATTCGCACCACCCGCGCTTGGAGTGCGCGTGCCGCCTGATGAGCGATTCCCTCGACAAGTCGACGCTCGAACGCCTGCTCGCTGGCGCGATCCGCGGCGATGAGCCATCGTGGCGCGAGATCGTTGAGCACTTCACGCCCCGGCTCTACGGCTATCTCCGCAAGCAGAGCGGCGACCCGGAACTCGCCGAGGAAATCGTGCAGCTCACCTTCTGCACGATGGCGACCAAACTCGACTCCTACACCGAAGTCGGACGCTTCGAGCACTGGCTCTATCGCATCGCCAAGAACAAATTGCGCGATGAGAAGCGGCGTCAGAAGCGACATGCATTGCCCGTCGATGCCCCGACGCTGACCGCGCTCGCGGGCTCATCCGTGGACGATACGGATGAACGGACGGCGGATCGGCTCCAACGTCTTCACGGCGCGATGAGCAAACTCACCGAGGCCGATCAGCGGGTGCTTCACCTGTACTTCGTGGCGGATCTGAGCTTCAAGCAGATTGCCGCGCTGCTCGATCAGCCGCTGGGGACTGTCCTCGCTCGGAAGCACCGTGCAGTGCAGAAACTGGCCGAATTGATGGGGCCGGACGCCGAGACGGAGGAATCACCATGATTTTCGGACCTTCCTGCGGGATGAACCCCGGATTCCATGCAACAAACCCGCGGCATGCCGCGTTCAGACTGTGAGATGATCCCTATGGACTTCCACAACCCGTCCGAAGATCACGATCCGCGGTTCGCCCACATCGATGACCTCCTCCGTCTTGATGGTGAACTGACCCGTGCCCAGGTGCCTGCCGACCTCGCCCATCGTGCGGCGATGGCGTCAATGCCTGGCGGGGCCGCGGACTCGATGCGGCTTGAGCCGTCGGCAACTCGCCGCGGCCGTTCGCAGGCCTGGATGGGTCGGCTGGCCATGGCCGCCGCAATCGGTCTCGCCTGCGTGGTCGTCCTTCGACCGGGCACGCAGCAGCCGGTGGCACCGGTCGACAACAACACGATCGTGTTCGCGGAGCATGAGCCCATCGAAGACACCGCGGTCTGCTTCCTGGAATGTGCGAACACGCAGGCCGAGGAGCAGGTGAGTCCGCTCATCGATACATACACACGAGCGGGTGAGAACTTCGACGTGCTGTCGATGGAAATGCTGCAGGTAGCGGCCGCGTTCGACGCGGAATCCGGTCTCTGAACCGAGGGCGATGACCATGCTCAAGTCGGGACTCCAAGGCATGCTGATGGCCGCGGTCGCGGTGGCGATGGTGTCATCATCGGACGATCCGCCAGCCCCTGGCTACGACACGCCGCGAGAACAGGCGATGTGGCGCCATCTCGAACGTCAGGAGCCGGTGGTGATGACCACCGAGCTGATCGACGAGTGCATCGAGATCGCGATGGTGATCAATCCATCGCTCGCCGAGCAATTCAACGTGCTTCGGAAACAAGACCCGGCGAAATTCCGCAAAGCATTGCAGACCAACGGTCGACAGCTGATCGCGCTCGCGCAGCTCAAGCAGAATGACCCTGACCTCTATACGGTCAAAATCGCCAACCTGCTGATCGATGCGGAGGTTTCCGACGTCGCTCGGCAATTGCGCGTTGCGTTGCGAGCCAACGACACCGACAAGGTCGATCAACTCGAACAGTTACTGCTGTCCCGCGTCAACGCGCAGATCATCCTGTCACTCACCGAACGCGAGCGCTATCTCAATCGCCTGCGGGATGTCGTGAAGCAGCTCGAATGCGAACTGGAAGACGATCGGCTTGCCGCCGACCAACTCATCCGGGACCGATTCGACGAACTGCTCGGGGCTGATGCGAACCTGCTCAAGGATCACATCGCCCGACGCGTTCCCTGACGTCCTGCGGTACGATAGCCGCCATGCGGCATCGCGCCGACGAAAGTCCATCTCGAAGACGACGTCGACCGTCCGGCCGACTCATGGGACTGCTTGGTCTCGGTGTGGTCGGCATCATGATGCTGATGTGCCTCGGCAGCCTGCCGTTCACACTCGGCCGTGTCGCCACCGGCGATCAGAGCATCGTGCAGGCACCGCGCCGATTCGAAGCGCGCAATCTCGATGCCGCGATGTTGCCGCCGTTCTGGGCGAAGCACCGCGCCGATGAACGCATCCGACTCAATGATCTCGAACTGACACTTGGCAAGCGCCCGCGCTACCTGCTCGGAACCGATCGACTCGGTCGCAGTGTCTGGATGCGTTGCCTTGCCGGCGGCGGGATCAGCCTCGCGATCGGTTTCAGCGCCGCCATGCTCGCGGTCTGTATTGGCACCGCGTACGGCACGATCGCCGCAACCGCCGGCGGACGCACCGATGCCATCATGATGCGCATCGTCGATGTCCTGTATGGACTGCCGTACATCCTGCTTGTGGTGCTGCTTGCTGTCGCGGTGGATGGCATCATCGAACGTCTGGGGATTGATGTCGGATCAGGGTGGCGACAAGTCGTCAATGTGTTGACGTTGCTGATTGCGATCGGCAGCGTCACGTGGCTGACCGTCGCGCGCGTCGTGCGCGGTCAGGTGCTGAGCCTCAAGGAACAGCCGTTCATGGAAGCGTGCCGCGCGATTGGTGTCCCGTTCGGGCGACAGTTCCGACGGCACCTGCTGCCGAACCTGCTCGGACCAATCATCGTCTACACCACGCTGACCGTGCCGACGGCGATACTCTCCGAGTCGTTCCTGTCGTTTCTCGGTATCGGCGTGCGCGAGCCTTTGCCAAGTTGGGGCAATCTTGCCGCAGGCGGACTGAGCGAACTGAACATCGTGCGCGTTCGATGGTGGCTGCTGTTCTTCCCGTGTCTGCTCATCGGTACGACGCTGCTCGCGTTGAACTTTGCCGGCGAAGGACTCCGTGAGGTCTTTGATCCGAAACGGCGCGGCCTGACCAACTGAGCGGCATCGCGACGATGCGAGCAAAAACCAGCCCGAATGAGGGATGGTTTTGGGCTTGCAGTCGGTGTGCCGGTTCGCCACTATTGAAGATTCCTTGATGTGCGTCACCGGCGTATGTCGAGGGGAGGAGGATGGATCGTGGGGGGCGCGACGGCTGCGTCAGCGATTCGTCAGAAGATGTGCGCGCTCAGCCCCATGCGGCTGCGATCGTCACGTCTTTCCTTCTGTGGACGATGGTGAACAACCCCGCGTCCGGCACGGAGCGTTCGGCGGATCAGCCTGATGGGTTCTATGTCGGCGCGGGTTTTCCTATCTTCACATGCTTCCCGCCTGAGAACGATGATTTTTCGCCCGAACCGACTGAGCCACATCGGTTTGTGCTTGTAACAACCATCCATCACCATGAGAATGAAACGCTGGATGCCTCCCTGGGGGGGCGTGTACTCATGTGGGAACGTGGAGAAAGAAACGATGGCATCTCGAACAACTCTTATTGGTACGCTCGTCGCGACCGTGGGCGTGCTTGCGTATACAGCACTCGCGGTACCGGGCGGCGGTGACTCCGGCGCGTGTTGTCTGCCCAGCGGAGCATGCGAATTCGTCGATGGCGACGCGATTCCGCAGGTCCTCGGGGGCGGCGCACTGGAGTACTGTGAGTTCACGCTCGGCGGGACGTACCTTGGCGATGGCACCGATTGCAACCAGAACCCGTGCAACACTCAGGCGTGTTGCATGATGGATAACTCGTGCGAGGAACTGAACGCCGCTGATTGCGATGCAGCCGGTGGCGAGCTGCAGGGCTCGGGTACGTTCTGCGAGACGATCCCATCGCTCGCGGGTGACTTCCCCGTGAATTGTCAGGTTCAGCTGCAGGCATGCTGCTTCAGTGCCGGCGAATGTGATGACCTCACCTTCGGCGACTGCCTGAGCATGGGCGGCAGCCCGGTCGGTATTGGCAGCTTCTGTGAAGTGACGACGGATCCAGGCGATGGATCGGCGCTGTCAGAAGGCTTTATCTGCCCCCTCGACAATTGCCCCGGCACCGAGCCCTGCTTCCAGCAGCATGATTCTGTCGGTTGCGACGATGAAGCATGTTGCAATCTGGTCTGTGCGGAAGATTCATTCTGCTGCGAGGTCTCCTGGGATAGTCTCTGCGTCGATGAAGCCAACGTGCTGTGTGCGACTGGCGGCGCATGCTGCTTCTCAAACGGTATCTGTGAGATTGCACCTACGGCACTCGATTGCATCGAATCAGGTGGTGAGTTCTCGGCTGGCTTGTTCTGTGACGAAGCTGATTGCGAACCGATGAATGACGACTGCGTGAACGCCACGCTGATTCAGGAGATCCCGGCATGTGTGACGGGTTCGATCGACAACGCGAGTCCGGATCCGGAAGCCTGGATCTGCCCTGGCGATGACGTGCTCCCTGAGAACGAAGCCGCCGGCCCGGGAATCGGACCGAGCGTCGGTGTGTGGTACACCGTGGTCGGCACCGGCAATGAGATGGTGGCCTCGCTCTGCCGAGGGGCCTGCGAAGGTGTTGTCGGCGAGATGGAAATGCTCGGCACCGGATCCGGCGAACCGGGCGGGCATGGTGGGCCTGGCGGACCGATGATTCCCGTATCGATCATCGACTACGAGATCAGCGTGTTCTGTGGAACCTGCGACAATCTCGAGTGCGTGACGTTCGACGACGACACCTGTGCAATGCACTTGGAAGATGGTGCCGTCGCGCTTGGTGGACCAACGACCGATCCGTGCGAAGAACTCCTTGGCGGACCGGGCGATCCGGGTGACCCCGGCGACGTCAATCCGATTCCGCTCTTCCCACGCCCCGAAGCGACGTGGTGCTCTGAGGCGGGCGTGACGTATTACATCCTTGTGACCGGACGTCGCGTCAACGTCGCAGAGATGTGTGAAGACATTGAGAATGTCGCGGCAGGCCCGATCGGTATGCAGGTCGGCGCACCGGGCATCTTCGAGTTGTACGTTGATGACATCGGCGAACCGTGCCCGAGCGAAAGTGCCTGCGGTGGTATCGGCGCGGACTTCTGCGAAGACGCGGAATTCATCTGCCCTGAGATCGTGTACGAAGATGACACGTTCGATGCGACCAGCGACTTCCTCGAGAACGGTGGCGACTTCCAGCTCGACGTCATCCACTGCGGCCTGTACTTCGGCATGTTTGATGAGTGGTACGCGTACCGCGCGGCATGGGATGGCATGGTCACGCTGATCGTCGAAGGCGTCGATAACCCGACATTCAAGTGGACGTTCGGCGTGTATCCGGACTGCAAGACGGATGAGACCGAACAGATCGCGTGCAACGAACTCGTGCACACGGCGGCGTTCTTCGAAGCCGAGCGTGGCGAGGTGTACTACTTCCGCGTGGCGCGGAACAACTTCGAACGCGGCCGCTATCGCTTGAGCTTCCTGGGTCCGGACTGTGCGCCGGACGCCGGCGACCTGAACAACAACGGGACGCCTGACATGCAGGAATGCATCGAGGATGTCGATGGCAACGGCGTGGTCGAATACGCGGACTTCATCGACGTGATCCTGGGCTTCCAGGAGTGCCTGGATCCGAACGGCTGCGACTTCGACGAAGACGTCGATGGGAACGGCGATGTTGATCCGGCCGATGCGATGATCGTCTTCGAAGCGATCGGTCGCGTGTGCCCGGCTGATCCGTTCAGCCTGTCGGATTACATCGATGGCCG
>JBCCFX010000029.1:0-26100 GCA_039029515.1 Planctomycetota bacterium | reverse complement strand
GTCGTTTTCGTGATAGATGATCGAGTCGCGCTTGGTGTATGTCGCCCAGAGATCGGTTTCAACCATGTCAGCGCCGAAGTAGATGAATGTCTCGTCCCACATCATCTTGACGCGTGTGTCATGCCAGGGCGCAGGACGGCGAGCACCTTCGATGTCCACGAACGATGCCGTCCACGGTGCAGCGGACCACGCGGCATCATCGAGCTTGCCATCGATCTGAATCGGTTGGAGCGTACTGACGTCGGGACATGCGTACGTCCGCGGCGACCAACCGGTCGAGGTATCCCGTTGCGGCCCCATGACCGGTTCGGCACACGACCAGAGTACCGCCACCATGAACACGAGTGCGATCGAGCGGCACAGGTTGGTCAGCCGAATCATGCAAGGCAGGATACCGCAGATGCCTCACCCCGCGACATTTGGCTGCGGTCATCGGCAATGACGATGCAATCCACCGTCGTTGCGTCCGTTGAGACCAGCAGCGCCGATGCCGGAATTCGTGCATTCCGACTGGCCGGCGACCTGCAGCGTGAGACGCATCACCGTAGGATGGTCGAGCGTTCCTGATTCTCGTAGGATTCTGACATGCAGTGCCCACTCGGTCGCCTCGTACTTGTACTCGCCATCCTCCTATCGCTGTCGGCCTGCGCCGGATCCAATACCGGCCAGGACGCCTCGGTCGATGCGGCATCAGGCGCATTGGGCGCGACCACGATCACACCCCCGCCGGCGATCGCGCCGAATCCACTTGCGGGCACCGTGTGGCGCGTGGAATCCATCGTGGGCGAGCAGACGCTCGATCGCGCGACGGCGGTTCTCTCGTTTGGCGATGACGGCACGATGACCACGACTGTCGTGCAGCCAAACGGTGTGACGACGACCGAGTACGAACGATACGTTGTCGAACGCGATGTCATCTCCATGTTCAATGACATGGGCTACGACCGGCAGGCCACGTTCGAATTGTACGGCGACGAGATGCGCATCGACACGACGGCAGTCAGCGCACGGCTTCGGCTCATCACCGGTTCCGTTCAGGAAGAAATCGATGCGCCGTTGCGCCGCGGCGCGGTCGGCACGTACGTCATCGATCATCCGCTCGCCGGCACGTCATGGAAAGCGCGACGAATCCTTGGCGATGCGCGATATTTTCAGGATGTCTGGTTCGAGTTCGAGCGCGTCGGCCGACTGACAATTCGCATTCTGCGCACGGACGGCACGATGAATGTGATCCATCGACAGCTTCGCTACGACGGGCAGACAATTCTCCTGACCGATCAACTCGGCCACGAACTCCGCGTGAATTACCAGGAAATCGATGATGAGTTGATCCTCGATTTCACGCGTGTTCGGGTGATTCTGCTGCCAACAAGCGGATAATCGCGGCCTTGTTCGGGGTGTATCGGTTCTGTCAGCGCAACACGGTGACGTGCTGTCAACTATCGCGTCCAGGCGTCTTTCGGAGTATGATCGGGCTGTTGGGTGGCAACTGTCTCCGCTGGCGACCGCGCTTGTGACACCAACACGAGCGCAGCGACGGAGAAAACAATGCGGAGGAAGTGAGGCTCGATGCGTCCAGGCGTCGGTATCTCGTTTCGAATCGCGCTGTGTGTTCTGATCACAGCCGGCATCATCCTTGCAGCATCTCTGTTCGTTCCGCTCTGGTTGGCGACTGCGACCGTCATGGTCGCCGCGGCGATTGGGTATGGCAGCGCTGTATTCCTGTCACCACCATCGAAATCACCATCATCATCAGCCGTTGAAGCGACGACAAATCGCACCATCGCGGATGTGTTCGCGACAACACACGATGCAATTCTCGTGCACGATCCGAATACAGGCATCCTTCTCGACGTGAATGAGAACATGCTCGAGATGTTCCGCTGCACGCGCGAGCAGGCCATCGGCATGACACTCTCGAGTTTTCTGCCGGATGTGGAACCGTTCGGCGCTGAACGCGGATTGGAGATGATTCGGCGCGCGATGACGGAAGGACCGCAGTCGTTCGAGTGGCAGGCGGGACGGCTTGACGGCGATCATTTCTGGGCCGAAGTCTGCTTGCATGGAACGGTGCTTGATGGACAGCCATGTGTGATCGCTGCTGTTGCGGATTCAACACGTCATCGCCTGAAGGACGAGGCGATTCGATTCCTCGGTGAACCTGCCAGCACGATGGACAGTACGGCGTATTTTCAATCCATGGCATTGCACCTTGCCCGCGTCGTGAATTCCGACTGCGTCCTGATCGGTGAGTCGAGCGAGGATATCAATGCGTCGATTCAAACGCTGGCGATCGCTGAAGAGAATGAGATTGTCGACAACACGACATACGCGCTGGAAGGTACACCGTGTGAACGCGTGATCGGGCAGATTCCGGTCATGATTCCCAAAGATGTCACCACGCTCTATCCCGATGACGAGATGCTCGTTGACATGGCCATGGAAGGCTACGTCGGTATTCCTCTTTTCGACGAACAGCAGAAGCCGGTCGGCATCGTCGTCGCACTATTCCGTCGTCCTGTTCGAGACACCGAGTTTGTTGAATCGATACTGCAGCTCTTCAGTTCACGCATAGCCAGCGAGATGACTCGAGCCCGCGCCGTGAACGCACTGCGCGCACGTGAAGCTGACCTTCGAAAAGCACAGTCCATCGCGCACCTCGGGAGTTATGCATTCAACTTCCAGACTGGCAAGCTGATCTGGTCGGATGAAATGCGGTCCATTCTCGGGATTCCTGATGCTGAGCCAACGCTCGATCGCATGGTTGCCCTGATTCACCCCGACGACCGCGAGCGCGTGCTTCAGGAGTCGACAGCCGCACGTGAGCACGGCGCACCGTTCGACACAGAGTTTCGCGTTGTTCGTGACGATGGTTCCATCCGGCACGTTCACGATGTCGGTGAGATCAGCCGGGATGCGGATGGCAACCCGATGACGATGTTCGGCACGACGCTGGATGTCACCGACCGCAAGGCACACGAGGAATCGATCCGAGCCTCCGAGATTCGCTATCAACTGGTCTTCAACCAGCAGTTCCAGTTCCTGGCAATCCTGTCGCCGGATGGTCGCGTTCTGGAAATCAACGATCTGCCATTGCGTTCGACAGGCGCCAATCGCGAGGAGTTCATTGGACAGCTCTTCTGGGAAACGCCGCCGTGGCGTGACCTTGACGATTGGGCCGAAACCATTCGCCTCCATATCGTCGAGGCCGTCGAACGCAATGAGCCAGTGCTGGCTGAAGACAAGTATCGAGCGGCAAACGGTGAAGTCCGCTATGCACTGTCGGCATGGACTGCGATTCAGGACGATGAGGGACAAGTCAAGTACATCGCGGCGCAGGCGATGGACATCACCGACCGCAAACGCGCGGAAGAAGAGCTTGCAGCGCGCGAGGAATTGCAACGCCTTCTCGTGAGTGAACTGGATCATCGCGTGCGCAACAACCTGAGCTCATTACTGACACTCATTGACCTCAGCCGAGATAGTTCCGATTCGGTCGATGAGCTCGCGTCATCACTGAGCTCGCGAGCACAGGCGATCGCCGCGGTGCATGCCATCCTCTCTGATACACAATGGCACGGCGGTGATCTGAACACGATGATCGAGACCATCACGCATGCATCAGACGATGGACGCATCGCGATCCATGGACCTCCTGTGCACGTACCGCTATCGCAAGCGCAGGCATTGGGGATGATCATCAACGAGTTCATGACCAACTGTCAGAAGCACGGCGCATTGCGTTCGTCCGATGGGACGGTCGACATCAACTGGTCAGCGGAACGAATCGACGACCAGACCACCAAGCTCATCCTCCACTGGCAGGAGTCCGGCGGCCCGCCCTGCTCGCCTGATTCGCCCCACGGAACGGGGACGACTCTCATCGAAGGTCTCGCCGGCTCAGAACTGCAAGGCCACGTCACGCTGACCTATCCCTCCGCCGGCGCCTCGCATACGCTCCATGCGTCTCTGATCGAGCATGCCACCGCGCAGTTCGGTCGCCCGTCAGTCTCGACCGAGGCTCATTCCTGAGCTTCATTTGCCTCGTCCTGAAGTGTCGTCGCACACACAGATTCGTTGTGCGCACAGTATGATCGTGATTCACCGGACACGCAGGACCAATTCCCATGCCAGAGCAGTCTGAACCCGCACCGCCCCACGACGCGCACGGCGCATCCCGAAACGGAAGCGCCACGTTGCGCACGATTCATGGTGTCACCGGCGCGGCCGGCCAACCATGGACAATCTCGCGCGCGCTTCGGCGTATCGGCGTCGAAGCGGATTGTGTCCTTATGAACAGCTCAAAGTTCGGCTACGGCGCTGACATGAACATTCAGGTACGCGGCGATGGCTATGACTCGTTCGCTGATTTTCTTCGCGAAGCCACGCCTCGTTACGACGTCTTTCATTTCTACTTCCGCCCGTACTTTTACTTCGACAGCAAACGCCTGACGTTTCCGTCCGGCGCGGATCTTCTGGCGCTCCGCGCTGCCGGCAAGACGCTCGTCTACCACTTCCGCGGCTCAGAGATTCGGTTGCACAGTCGGTTTCGAGAGGTCAGCCCTTATCACTACGTGGATGAAGATCCCAACAAGATCGTGACCAAGTTCCCTGAGCACACGATGAAGATGCTCATGACATTCGTCGAAAGTGTCGCACACAAAGTCTTCGTGCCCGATCCGGAACTCCAGACCTACATGCCCAGCGCAGGCATCGTGCCGCGCGCCATTGATCTTGAGGATTGGCCCAACGTTGGACTCCGCAACGACGAGGAGCCGCTGATCGTTCACGCACCGAGCCGGCGCATCGTCAAGGGATCTGATCACGTGATCGCGGCGATCGAAACGCTCAAGGCTGAAGGCCTGAAGTTTCGGTTCGAGGTCATCGAAGGTCTTCCCAATGATGTCGCGCGCCAGCGGTATCAGGAAGCCGACATCGTGGTCGATCAACTTCGGATCGGCTGGTACGGCGTCCTTGCCGTCGAAGCGATGGCGCTGGGCAAAGCGGTCGTGTCGTACATTCGCGATGATCTCATCCCGACGTTTGACGACGGTCCGCCGCTTGCCGTTGCCAATCCGGACACAATCACCGATGTGCTACGGCGTCTGATCACGGACGTTGAGCATCGTCGTGCCGTGGCTCATCGCGGCCGAACGTACTGCGAGCGCGTTCACGACTCCGCCGTCGTCGCGCAGACCCTGCGTCACGAGTACGAGGACGCGATCGCCAATCCGCGCGATGTCGACATCAACGGCGTGCTGGATTTCTTCCGGCACCAGAAGAATGTCATGAAGAAACAGATCGGCACTCGACCGTCGACCGATCCGATCGCTCGGTTCTTTGAGCTTCGACGGAATCGCGGCTTGAAGTTTGCGACCGGGCGCGCGATTCGAAAACTGATTCACCGATAACGGGCAATGCTACGTTGCCGGCGCATCCGATGCGTTCTCGCGTTGTTCGGCTTCAATCTGAAACGACAGCAATTGCAACGTCTCAGCTGCGAACTGGCCCTCGCCAACCGTCGCCGCCTGGCGCAATGTGTCGGGCAGGCGCGGTGATTGCGCCAGGACCGACACCGGCGAACTGGTCGCACTCCAGTCACTGGCACGCGAAGACATCACCAAGGCACGATCAGTCCATGATGTCACGTTGCGACTCTTTCGGAGGAACTCGCCATGACATTGCAGCAGTCGATCGAGCGGCAACGTGATGTCATAAGACTCGTTGTCCGGCACGTAATTGTACTGCCGCAAGAGGTCACCGAATCGCGCGATGACGTGCGACATGCCATTCGGCCCGACCTGCACTAACGCGAGCGATTCGAGCCACGCGATGTTCTTCGCCGACAATCGATCTTTGTACGTATGAGCACGACGGACTTCGGTTGAGAATTCGGGAACCTGCCAACTCGCAATGCGTGGCAGACCGGCCCGATATGTGTTGTCCAGTAAACGAGCCTGAATGTCGTCAGGATCAACCGATGTTCCGACTCGCGCCCCGAGATCAGCCGCAATCTCGAATGGGCGTTCGAGCAGATCTTCGTACCGGACTTCCACGGCATTCTCTGCCACGGCCGCAAGTCGCCCTGCGTGCACCTGTGACATCCAGATCAGCGCTGCTTCGTACAGTGTAAAACCGCGACGCACGAGCGATGCGCAGACATCGCGGCCATCCCGAACGATATGAACGAACACGCCTTCCGGGAACATGTGACAGAACATCGGCGCGCAATTGACGTTGATAGGCGTCTTCTCCACGAAGCCCGCCGGCGAGATCGATCGATGCTTTCCAACCTGTGCCGCGAGACCGAACATGAACTCACGCAGATCGCGTGCATTCGTGAGCAGGTCATCGAGCACCGCCGATGTGACACCCGTGTGCTCGGCATACTTATCATTGAAGAAGCGAACCGGATCGACATACTGCGCATGCACGCCAAATGGTTGACGCGCTCTCGCAGTCGCGCGGAAAGCGTCGTCGAAACAGTATGCTGACTCAACGCACAACACATAGAGTTCCGGCGGGCACATCAGTCCCGGCGTGGAATCCAGCAAATCAGCCAGTAGCGTTGAACCCGAAGACGGCGATCCACCGACGCACATGACGGGCAGCGCGGTCGATGCCGCGTGTGTGGATTCTGAAGTCGTTGCCGTCTGGGTGGTCATCGTGCCATTCCATTCGCGTCGAGAGCGACAATCAATCGATTGCCTGCGTCATCATACCGTCGCTTCGGACGTCACGTCTCCCGCCCATCCCAGAGCGCCATCTTCCGGCGGTGGCTGCGAGAGCCACGATGCATCGCGACGCCGTAGCGCGGGTCGAACGTCGTCATAGTCTTCTCGTCGTCCGATGTGACGGACGCCCTGTGAATCGACGAACACAAACCACGCGCCCATACACGACAACAGTCGATCGGGAACAAACGTATACAGCAGCACGATGAATTGATCGCGTGCCGCGGTATGCAGGATGTCGAGGTCATGCTCGCTCAGCTTGCGGTACGGCTTCTGCTCGAGGACGATCGTCGTGGATCGCCGCTCAAGCGCACCGATGAGGCTGAACACAAATCGGGTCGAGGGAAGAAGCCGATACCAGACATCGTCGGTGACCGTTTCGACGTCCTCCGAAGTGAATCGTCGGAGATCATCCCAATGCACTGATTCGAATCCGAGCGCAGACCTTGGTGGAACGCCATGTGCATCAGGTCCGAACGAGTCATCTGACCGCGATGCCGGATCGGTGTCGCTGTGGACGAAAACAGCTTGTCCGAGCAGCGCACGGACGCGCTGCATGTCACAGTTCAGCAAGCCGCACATCATCTGCAGGACGCCGAGGCGAGACAGCGGCGCATGCGGCGCGATGACCGTCAGCGGTGTGCCGCGCGTCAATGGACAACCAGATTCACCTCGACCGATCGATCCTTCAACAACGATGTCCATCGTTGTCGGCGGTTCACTTGCGTGCGCCGACTGATCGGCATCAACCGAAGACATAAACGCAACGTAGCGACGGAACGATGGCGAGAACACGGCAATATTCGTGATTGCCTTGGCAACGCCGCGCGATGACGCCATCGCATACGTCAATGCCAGGATGTACGTCACGAGCGTCGCGCCCATGTCCATACCGCGCAACGTCGCGATTCCGAAGTAGAGCACGATGACGGCGATCGTCGTGGCTATCTGGATGTTGGCCACAAAGATGCCGACATGCGCTGCGCGCAAACGTTGCTCGTAAGCGCGGAGATACGCCTGGCTGATCGGATCATCCATCGCATCTTCAAACCACGCCGGAGAGGATGCCGGACTGGTCATCGACCGATTGAGTCGACGAATCATCGCAGCTTTGAGCAGAGCATCATCGCGCGCATACGCCTCGATGCCTTCCATCGATGCGCTGCCTCGTCGTGCAGCCCACATATAGAATGGGCCCGCAAGGATGAAGCATACGAGAATGATCACCGTTGGCAGCCAATCGATGATCAGCATGACGATCGACGCAACGATCAGCAGGACTAGCGGGACACATGCGAGGACCGCTTCGCCGACAACGCGACCGCAATACCGAGCGTCCTTGGTCACGATCCGAAGCAGCGTTCGCTCATCGAGTGAGCCTTCAACGTGCGTGGACACACCTCGAAGATCATCGGTATGACCGAAATGCTTCAGCGCATCGCGCGTGCATTGTTCCTCGTAGCTTCGCATCACGCCGCTCAGCAGAAACTTGCTCGCGTACGTGATGCCCGCCGCAAGAAAAAGCATGCCACCCACGGCGACAGTGGCCATAATCAAGAGTGCAATCGACGACCGTGCATCGTACGAAGATCCGAAGAGCGACACTGCACCGCCAGCCTGAAGTGCACCGGCGTACGTGATCGCCACACCCAACGCGCCAATCTGCAACACCTGGCCGGTGAATTGCAAACCCGCAATCGAGATGAGACGACGACCCGTCGTTCTCACGGCATCGCGCAGCAGCCAGACCGTCTGTCGGAACATGGAAGTGGCCATCATGAAAGGACTGTCTCGAACGGCGCGGTCGTCGCGCGAACAACCAACGAATCATCGTCGGTCTTCGCAATAGTAAAGCAGGCGCGAAGTCCCGGCAACACAAGCAGTGCCAATCATGGTCGTCGACGTCGACGTCGTAATCCAGCTCCTAGAAGCAGCAACGATGCCGCCGGCGCCGGGATCACCTGCGACGAGAAACTCGTGATGGTTCCACGCTGATCTGGCTCGTTCTGAAACATGATGAACGGATCAATCGACTGCTCGAACGGGAGCGTCAACGGTGGCGCGTCTGATGGCAACGCTTTTCCTGGCAGCGGCACGATCACCTGGAAGAACAGCGGATCGCCCTGATCAAATGGACCAAAGACGAAGAACGCAGGTTCAGCCGTGAATGCCTCAACGAACATCTCCATGGTGCCTGACAGTTGCGGCAGTCCATCGACGTTCACCGTCGCAAGTCCGGTGGTGTACCAGCCGATCGATGGTGTATCGGGAAACATGTCCGAGGCTTCAGTATCGAATCGAAGTTTGACTTCGAACTCGGCGCCGCTTTGCAGCACGCCCACACCGGGAATCGGCGCCAGCACACCCGAGTCAATCGTCCCGCCAAACGTGTACTCGACTTCCACAGCGCTGGCCATGACAGGCATCGCGCTCAGCAGTCCGATCGCCAGGAGCATTCGCATGGTGTCTCTCTTTCTCGTTTCGACCATTCAGTGATACCGGATGGCGCCTGGTGACACAAGCTCAATTCGTCGGATCAGGGGATGGTATTCGCTGACGACGTCTTCAGGGCCGTTGCATCGCGTGCAAAGCGCGATACGTCGCCGCCAGGCGTTGGCGAACATCCACGTAGCATGCGACATCATCCGACGGTTTACGGGTCTCGGTGGTGGTCACGGTCACGGCACATGCTTCTGCAACGGATTGGAATTCTCCGACGCCAACGGCAGCGAGCAACGCCGCGCCATACGCAGGACCCTCGCGCGTGTTGACGGTACTGACACTTGCATTGAAGTTGTCTGCAAGTATCTGGCGCCAGAATGCGCTCTGACTTCCCCCACCGCCAAGTCGGATCGTGTGCGATGGAATCGACATGCCACGCATGATGTCCAGCATCATCCTCAGCGTACCGGATACGCCTTCAAGGACTGCGCGCATCATGTGTGCGGATGTATGGCGCTGTGACAGGCCGATCCATGCGCCGCGCGCAGCAGGATCCGGATACGGACATCGTTCACCATGCAGGTGCGGCAGGAACAGCAGGCCATCGCACCCAGGCGGCGCGGTCGCAGCGTGCGCCATGTACTGATCAAACGTCCAATCCGCCGCCAACACATCGCGCGCCCAACGAACCGCTCCGGCCGCGGACAGCATACAACCGGTGTGACACCATTGTCCTGCGTCGAGCGCTGTTCCGTCTGCTGCACACATGGTTTGGATGCGCCCAACCTCATTGGCATCATCCGGCGAGAGATCACAACGCGGCTGATCAGCATGTGCATACACAACGCCGCTGGTTCCCAAGGTGACGAGCACATGATCGGGCATCACGATGCCTGCCCCGATCGCGCCACACATGTTGTCGCCCGAGCCTGCAACGACCGGCGTATCGACAGGAAGCCCGGTTTCGGCAGCAGCCCACGAAGTGACAACGCCGATTGGCATCGCCGATGGTCGTACCGGCGGGAGGACATCAGGTGATACACCAACTGCTTCCGCCATCGATGTATCCCATGCGCGCGTCTCGATGTCGAGCAGGAGCATGCCTGATGCATCGCCGACGTCGGTCGCCACGTTGCCGGTCAGTTGGAGGCGAATGAAATCTTTGGGGTTGATGACCTGATGAATACGCTGGAACGAATCCGGTTCCTGATCCCGCAACCAGAGGATCTTGGGCAACGTAAAACCCGGCACTGCGCGATTGCCATATCGTGACACCAGCGCGCGCCGACCGCCTGCCGCGCGCTCGATCTCCTCACACCAGTCGGCGGTGCGCTGATCGTTCCATAGCAACGCAGGACGTACTGCATTGATAGCGCCATCGCGCGCGGTTCTGCATGCGGCTTCGTCCAGCACAACCGATCCATGCATCTGTCCGGACAGGCCGACGCACTGAATCGCGGTCGGTTCGACTCGCTCATCCGCGAGCAGCCGCCGAATGACATCGACCGTCGCAGACCACCACATCGCCGGATCCTGCTCGGACCACCCATCGGCAGGATGGCTGATGTCATGCGGCGACGATGCCACGGCGCACACATCGCCATCGGGCGTCATCACGATGCCCTTCGTTGCGGATGTGCCGATGTCCAGTCCGATCAGCATGGGTTGATCATCCCAGAAAGTACGTCGCAACGCGTGGCGGAGACGCAGGCGATCATCGATCCGTGAGATTATCGGAATCACCGCTTGAACAGACGTCCCAAATCGCACACTTGCACTGACGAGGCGCCCTGGAACGCCCGATAGCTTTTGCGTCTGCAGAGGCACCATCGCGTTGTGTCTCTCTGATCGTGAGAGCACGCATGGCTGAGGTTGTATCCTCCCAACCAAGTTCGATGCATGTACGCCGCGCACCGCGCGGTCGTCGGCTCGTGCATGGCGTAGCCACGCTGAGCGCCGCGCAGCTCATTGGCCATCTGTGCAGCTTCGGGCGCAATGTGCTACTCGCGCGCCTGCTCGGCCCGGTTGATTTCGGCATCGCCGCTGCATTCGCAGCGATCGTGGTCGGCCTGGAGATGATCAGCGATCTCTCCATGGATAAGCTCGTCGTCCAATCGCCGCGCGGCGATGATCCATCATTCCTTCGTGTCCTGCATGGGCTCATGCTCGTGCGCGCCGTCATCCTGTCAGCATTGCTGTTCGTGCTCGGCGGTGTACTGGCGCATGCACTGCATGCGCCGGAGGCGATCAACGCATTCCGCGCGCTCGCGATCATTCCGCTTGTGCGTGGATTCCTGAACATCGATGTCATTCGCGCCCATCGCCAGTTGCGGTTTGCGCCATCCGCATTCGTCGATGCGGTACCACAAGTCGTCACCCTGGCCCTCACCGTGCCCGCCGTTGCATTCATCGGCTCTTTCTGGGCCGTGTTCTGGCTGCTCCTACTGCGAGCCGCCCTGGCAACCGGCTCTTCACATCTGCTTGCCACCCAACGCTGGCGGATCGGGTGGAATCGGGGCGACACGCGCGAGGCGATTCGCTTCGGCTGGCCGCTGCTGCTCAATGGCATGATGATGTTCGCGATCATCCACGCGGATAAACTCGTCGTTGGCAGTACATGCGATCTCAGTACGCTCGCGTCCTATGCGGTCGCGGCAATGCTCGCATCGATGCCGGCGCTCCTGCTCGCGCGCGCTGTCGGTTCGGCGTACTTTCCGATGCTTGCATCGTGCCAGCATGATGCCCATCGCTTTCGCACACGCAGCCGGATGATTCTCGCGCTCTACGCAGCACTTGGCGTCATCGCGGTCGCGGGACTGATCGTGGTCGGCGAGCCGATCGTGCGCCTGGTGTTCGGGAACGCGTACGCACCTGCAATCGCCATCATTCCATGGTTTGCCGCAGTTCATGCGTTGCGACTCTATCGAGCAGGCATCACGATGATCGCCCTCGCGCGCGGCGACAGCACCACATCGCTGCTTGCCAACCTCGTCCGTGCGCCGGCACTGCTCGTCCAGATTCCCGTCGCGATCATGACCGGCTCGCCACTTGCCATCATCTTCGTTGCGTTGATCGCAGAGGTCCCTTCAATCATCGTTGCGCTGCATCGCATTCGAACGCGTCATGGCGTCGCGATGCGCGATGTCGCCGTACCCGCCATCCTGCTGATGACGGCCTGCCTTGCGCTGATCATCGTCTCGTCGGGCTCAACCGTCACCGTGTTGCCGTGGCTCCGCATGACCGCCGCACTGACACTCGCGGCCACAGTTCTGTTTGCAATGCTCGTCACGATGCCGACCTCGGATCGGCGAACCATGCAACGCACACTGATCGACTCCATGCTTCCGGAACAATCACCATGCTGAACGAAACGCCCCATCGAACTCACACGCCGTCTCGTCCGTGGTCCAAAGCACTCGCGCTCGTCGCTGCATGCAACGATGAACACGTGCTGACGACAAATCTCATGCGTTCGCCCGAAATCGGTCATCTGAGCCAGACGGTGATCGAACGTGAGCACGCGAGTGCATCATCGGCGCTGAACGCCGGACTCGATGCCACAGACGCACCGTACGTGATGTTTGTTCATCAGGATGTGTATCTGCCTGCCGGCACGCTTGCACGACTGTGGGCAACGATCACTTTCCTGAATGAGCATCATGATGACTGGGGCGTCATTGGCTCATACGGCGTGGATCGCAACGGTGCTCGCCACGGTCGCGTCTGGTCGTCCGGTCTCGCATCAGAAGTCGGACCACAACTCGACCAGCCGCGCGAAGTCACGTGCCTCGATGAACTGCTGCTCATCGTGCGCCGCGATCGCGCCGTACGTTTTGACGTTGAACTTCCGGCGTTTCATCTGTACGGTCTCGACATCTGCCAGGCGATGCTGGATGCAGGTTTCAGTAGCTACGCGGTGGATCTTCCGGTGGTTCACAACAGCCGCCCGATCAATCGCCTCGACGAGAGCTACCACCGCGCGTACCGCTACGTGCAACGCAAGTACAACGATCGCCTGCCGTTGCCAACGTGCGTCGTCGATGTCACACGATTCGGCGTACCGTTGCTGAAGCATGACCTGATTCGACGGATTCGTCCCGAGGTGGCGCGACCAAATACCACGCCGCAACAGCCGGATCTCATCGCCGAGAAACTCGGTTACGAGTACGCACCGGCACTGCGAGATGCAGCATGAGGCAGGTCAGGGAATACAACACAGCTCGCTCGGTGGTCGACATCGATGCCTATGCGGGGAAGAACGACCAGTACTTCAGCGGCGCACGACACGACTGGATCGCGCGACTGCCGGAGAACGCATCTGCGACCATTCTTGAAGTCGGCTGCGGCAACGGTGATACCGGCGAGGCGGCACTTCACGCCGGCGTATGCGGACAGTATTTCGGCGTGGAACTCATGCCGAACGCAGCGGATGAAGCGAGGTCGAAGCTCACCGATGTGTACTGCGGTGACATCGAGTCAATCGAACTGCCAATCGAAGATGGATCACTTGATGTCATCTTCATGAGTGAAGTCCTCGAGCACCTGGTCGATCCCTGGGCCGTCGTCCAGCGCATGCAGCGATTGCTGCGTCCGGGTGGTCGGTGCTTTGCAAGCTCGCCCAACATCGCGCATTACGGCGTGCTGCGCATGCTGTCACGTGGCGAGTGGAACTTATCCGATTCCGGTGCAATGGATCGAACGCATCTGCGGTGGTTCACGCCGCGTTCATACGTGAACCTCTTTCGCGATGCCGGCCTGGATGTGATTCGACTCCGGCCTGTCGCAGCACCGGGCCCCAAAGCGGCGATGGCGATGCGCGTGCTTCCGAAGTCATTTCACCATCTGCTGTGGCGACAGATCGACTGCGAATCCATGCGCGCGGCGTGACGACTACGAAGCATCCGGATTCGGACCGATGATCGCTGCAACGGCGCCCGCCGGATCCCGAAACGCGAAGAACAACTGCTTGCCCATGGCGCGCGGCCCATCGATCAGCGTTCCGCCGTTGTCCACGCATGCCTGGGCTGATGCGCGGACGTCTTCGACTTCGATATAGATCAACCAAGCCGGCGGGATCTTCGCGTTGCCGCCGCGGGCGTGGCACAGACCACCCACGCACGGCCCGCCTTCTGACGCATGGACGGTGTAGTCGTCATAGTCGCCCATGCTGTGTTCGCCGAACGTCCAGCCGGCAACCGCGCCATAGAAGCCGCGCAATTCCGCAGCATCAGGCACGGTGAGGTCCTGCCAGACGATTGTTCCCGGGGATGATGTGCCTTCGCTCACGCGTCGTCCCTTTCCAGATAGTCGTTCGACGAACTCAGTCGTCGAGAACGAATGTGACCTTCATGTTGACGCGGAATGATGAGATCTTCCCGTCCTTGACATCGACCTTCATGTCCTGCACCCACGCTCCGGTGATGTGCTTGAGCGACTTGTTGGCCTGCTTGATTCCCGTCTTCATGGCATGTTCAAAGCTCTCTTCGGATGACGATGAGATCTCGATCACTTTGGCAACGCTTGACATGGTTTCCTCCTTGGCGTTGGATTCTGATTCGACTCACGGCAGAGGCACATTTGTGCCTGACGTGAACGGAGTCGTGTGAGAATCAAGTCTACCACACGGCCGAATCATTGATGATCCGGAGCAGTCTCGTGCGTGGATTCAAACGCTTCCACTTCATCCTGCTCCAATAGAATAATGTGCTTGGTCAACGCCGCCGCTGCGGCGGAACCCGCGACAATCCACCCCGCTCGACCATCGCGCCACGACTGCTTGATGATGAGCTGCTTCAGGAATGCTGCCGGGGGCGAGAGTATGAGCCTGAGCCGGCTACCGCGCGCGCCCTCACGACGCAGGCTCTTCGCCATGATTCGGCTGAAGACAACCTGCTTTGATAACTGCTCATCGAAGGACGCGAACGAATCGTGGCGAAGCGTTCCCTGAAGGTCAATCACGCGTCCGCGCGACACGTCCAGTTTGTCATGCGGGTCCAGCCCGCCCCACGCGGCGTCACCGCGGCGCACCACCCGCAACCGCCACTCGGGCTGCCAGGCATATCGGAGAAACCGACCGCGTTCATCGCCGCGCCGTCCCGGGCAGTACCAGACCACGCGATTGACGCGCATGCCCGTGACATCATCGCCGACCGCAGCCGGCCCTCGAAGCTTCTCGACGATTGACTGCCGAAGGTCCGGCTGGACCGGCTCATCACTATCAAGGCAGAGCACCCACGTCGACGTGCAGGCATCGAGCGCCATCTGCTTTGTGGCGACATGGCCTTTCCATTCGGTCCGAATCACCCGGGCGCCGGCGCGCTCGAGCAGCTCGATCGTGCCATCCGTGGAGCCGGAGTCGACGGCAATGATCTCTTCGCCGAGACCCTCGATGGAATCGAGCACATGGCCGATGGTGTCGATATTGTTCTTGCACACGATTGCGATGGAAAGCGGCAACGGTGCGATGCTGTCGTCAGGCATGGAATCCGTAAGATAGCGAACCGCGACGATTTCGGCTGTAACTTCGATCCGGGCATCCCTGCATGACATTTGCACCACTCCAACCCGGCTTTGATGCACGACGCACGCTGCGGCAGGCGGCGACGGTGAACGATGCGTGGTTTGACGCGGTGAGAAACCTCGATTTGCCCGAGGCTGGCCGGGTGTTGAAGTCATCGCCAGATGGCGCGGTCTGGCGCATCGATGCGGGCGGCTCCATTGGCCTGATCGTCCTGAAATGCGAACGCGTGACTGCGGCGAGCCAGCGGTTCAAGATCGCAACGCGGACCAGCCGTCTGCATCGACACTGGCGCGGTGCCACATGGCTGGAACAGCACTCGATTCCCACGCCGACATGTCTTGCGCTTTTTGTCGGCTGCCACGGTGCAGACACCGTGCAGACGCTGGTGATGACATGCCTCGACGGCCGGACATTGCTGGAACATCTTCGTGATGACGATGACAACGTGCGCACCCAGCATGACATCGCGCGCGATGCCGCCGATCTCTGCATGACGCTCCTGAAGGCAGGACGATTCAATCGCGATCACAAACCATCAAATCTGTTGCGCACGCTCGACGGCAGGATTCATGTGCTCGACTGTGTTGCCATTCGCCCGTGCCCGGTCAATGCAGACGATGCGCGAGTTCGCATGCTCGCATCACTGTTCATCGAACCACACGGCATTGGCGTTGCCCCGCGCATGACATTGTGCATGCGTGTGATTGCTCGCGCGACTGAGACGCGCACAGAACGCCATCAACTGTGGCGCGATGTCGCTGAGCGCGTTCGCAATCACGGCTCTTCAACGCCCGAGCACTCACCGTTCCCTGACCGATAATCGATGATCAGCGATGGATGATTGGGTCACGACTCGCATGGCGGATGCGGTCGTCCCATTCTGTCAACGCGGATTGCCGTGTCGATTGCAGCCAGACGAGGGAAACCGGCGTACTTCTTACGGGATCGACGCGCCCGATGCCTCTACAATCGGTGGAAGGTGGATCTGGCCAGGGAGACCGTCATCGGATGAGGATCTCGCGTAGGAACACGATGCTCAGCATCGCAGCGATTGGCATGCTGATCATGCCGGCGACTGCGATGTCATCGCGCGCGATCGACGATGCAGGATCGTCACGTCGAATCACCGGACCGAAACTCGCCACAGGTCAGACACCGCTCGAATCAGCCCGGAACCTCTGCACAACGTTGCAGCAGGATCTTGGCGTGCCTGCGAATCACCTTCAGCCAGCGCCGTGGCCCGGCACAACCGAAGTCGCCATGCCGCTGATGATCGATCAGTCAACAGGCCGGCCGAAGCTGTTCGCAGTTCGATTCGCCCATGTGGTAGACGGCATACCGGTTCTCGATCGTCATCTGATCGTTGTCATGCGAAACGTCCGCGGATTTCCGGTCGTCCACGCAAACCCGGATGTCGCCGCACTTGGCAACTTCAGCATCAATCCCGTGCTCCGCGAGTCACCATTTGATGTGACCGCGCAAAAGACAATTGAGACCACACTTGGCATCACTGTGACCCAATCGGATCGCGGCCTTGCAATCTGGACGGGATCAGCGCGCGAGCCGCATCCGCCGGTGCTCGTGCGGGTAGTCGTCGCCACGAGCGGCGTGCAGCGCTGGCGCGTGCTTCAGGATGTTGCGACAGGCGAAGTCGTCGATTCACGATCGCTGCTCTATGAAGTCGACGTTGAAGGCTTCGCGCAAACCGTATCCAGTGATGGCAATCAGGCGCCGACATGTGAAACGACATCAACGCGACCGCTACCGTTCGCTGGTGTCGAGCATCAAGGCAACACCAGCTTTGCAGACGCAGATGGTGCGTTTGCAGTTCCCGACGCGACAGATCCGATCAGCATCTCACTTCACGGACGATGGTTCGAGGTCATCGATATGGTGAACCCGAATGTTGTCGCGACCGCCGAGCCGTCGGAACAACTGACGTTGACGCTCAACGAAGATGATGACAGCGAACTCGATCGCGCTCAGGTGACGGCCTACATCGAAGCAAATCGCGTTCGGTCGTTTGTGCTCGACCATCACCCGTCCTATCCGACCCTCATGGACGGTCCGTACACGATCCGTGTCAACCGTACCGATGACCTGCTTTGCCCGGCGAATGCCTGGTATGACCCAGATGACGCGTCGATGAATTTCTGCCTGTCCAACGGCCCGATCCCGAATACGGCATGGTCAAACATCGTGCACCATGAATTTGGCCATCACCTCATCCAGGTGGCCGGCAGCGGACAGGCGGAGTACGGCGAAGGTATGTCCGATGTCATTGCCGTACTGATCGCAGACGATCCGTTGATCGGACTAGGAATCTCCGGGATGTGCGGCGTCGCGCTGCGCAACGCGGACAACATGCTGGCGTTTCCGTGTAACAGCACGAGCCATACATGCGGACAGATGTTGTCCGGATCAGTGTGGGATCTCAGGCAGATGCTGGTATCCACCGAAGGCGACGATGCGCTCGATGTCGCCGCGGCGCTGGCAATCAACTCCATCCTGCTGCACACAGGCTCGGCGATTGACTCCTCAATCTACCTCGACTTCCTTGTGCTCGATGATGATGACGGCGATCTCTCCAACGGTACGCCGCACGATGTCGAAATCACTGAAGCGTTCGCCAATCATGGCTTGTTGCCTGTCCCCGCGCCCGACAACGATGCGTGCGACACAGCACTGGATGCGGGCATCGGTACGGTCAGCGGATCGACCGCCCATGCATCGATCGGCAACGAGGATAGTTGTGGCAACGCAACGACTCCCGATGTGTGGTATCGCTACGTTCCGGACAAGGATGGCACGCTGACGGTGACCGTGCTTGATGCGACGTATCTATCGATAGTCTCGCTCCACGCCGAATGTGGTGCCGGCGATGAGAACCTGATTGCGTGCGCCTCGATCGGTTGCGGCACGTCAGGTTCAACGGTCGAAGCACCGGTGATTGTGGGTGAAGACGTCCTGATTCGTGTCGCCGGTTGCGCCTCACAGCGCGGCGACTTCACGATTGAGCTTCGCGGCGAGCCGATCGCGATCTCGTTGATGGACATCGCTCCTGCGTTCGTCGAGCCGTCCAAGCCTACGCTCATCCGCGTGGCGATTGACGATGGTCAGTTTCCGTACCTCGATGGCTCGGGCATGCTGCACTATCGGTTCAGCGAAGGCGCATTCCAGATTCGACCATTGATTCCTCGTGACGATGGCACGTTCGACGCGTTGCTGCCTGCAGCGCCGTGCGCTGCAACGCCCGAGTTCTATATCACCGCCATGGACACGACGGGCGAAATGACGTTCATGCCAACGGCAGGCGAATCAGCACCGTACAAGGCGGAGGTCGCGCGCACCGAAACGCTATTCGCGGACACGTTTGAGCGCGATCTCGGATGGACCGCGTTCAGTGTGGGTGCCACCGCAGGCGACTGGGAACGCGGCGCACCGGTGAACGATCCGGAATGGCCGTTCACGCCGATGAATGATGCCGATGGCAGCGGGCAGTGCTACCTGACGGAAAATCAACCCGGACCGTCCGATGTGGATGATGGTGGCGTTCGATTGCGCACGCCGGTGCTGTCGGCCGCAGGCGGCAACATCGCGATTCGATATCAGTACTTCCTACGCAAGGAAGACATCGTCAACGCTGATCGCATTCGTGTGGAGATCAGCACAAGCGGTGCATTCGGCCCATGGACGGTGATTGACAATCACACGCAGGATACGGATCTCGAGTGGCTTCAAGGTGATATCCGCCAGTCCGACTTTTTTGCGGCCGGCATCGTTCCGAGCAACAACACGCTCCTTCGATTCACAGCGTTTGACTTCGATCCTCCGACGCTCGTCGAAGCCGGCATCGATGCATTCGAGGTCTTACGGCTGTCGTGTGAAGATACGCCGATCTGTCATGCGGATTGCGCGCCGCTGGGCGGCAACGACATCGTCGACGTGGATGATCTCTTCGCGACGATCAATGCGTTCGGGACCAACGATGACTTCTGTGACATCACGCCGGTGCACCCTGACGGCACGACGGGCAACAACATGGTGAACATCGATGACGTCATCGCGGTGATCCTGTCGTTCGGACCGTGCGCCACCGAGTAAACAGAGCGTGATTACTGCAGCGTTGAGCTGATCTCGCGACGCGATTCGCCGCTCCGACCCTCGCTGCGGAGCGTGATGTCGCTTCCGCCGGTCGCCTGCACGACGACGACGATACCGTTACCGACGACGCGATCATTGGCATCGTTCGCATCATCTGAGATCGTACCGATTGTGCCATCACCATCTTCATCGGTGGTGAGTGCGAGTTCGCGCATGGCCATCTGTGTGCCGGCTTCGGCCGCATAGAACGCCTGAAGTGTCTGGACACGCCGAACCGTCAGATCAAAGTCGCGCGCGTTCCGCCGAACGAGACCGATAACCATGATCGACAGCATCACCATGAGAAGGATGGTGATGACAGCGGCCATGCCGCGGCGATGCTGGTGTCGTGAACGATGCTGTCGCATCCGATCGGTCTCCGTCACGGGTCTACACCATGTATCGGATCGTCAGTGCGTCCGATTCAATGTGCTCAGACGGGTTCCGTCCGAATGCGGTTATCCGGTCGAAGCCTCAGTCGCCAACTGATCGCTGACCTCGCGTAACCATGCATCATCAGGCACCGCATACGGGCGGAATTTCTCGAGCGAGCCACGCTCTTCGCTGAAGAACAAGGCGCGCTGAAGGCCGAGTTTGCCCGCTGCAGGCGAATCGATCAGGTTGGCGGAATCGGTCGCGCTCATCTGGAAGAGCACACGACGCTCGAACTCGCGCATTTCCGGGCGCCCCAACGAGCGGCTGAGATTGCTCATGGTGTCGCACCACGCAAACGTATGGACTCCGAACGTCGGGCCGTCTCGAAGAATCGAAGCGAGCAACTTGTCTGGTGCGGGCGGCGCATCGGCATCCACGGAGAACGTGAAGTCATCCGTCGGACGGAGTACGCGGTAACGCTGCAAACCGTAGATCATGAGAATGATCGCAGGTCGATCGATGGCGTTGTCTTCCTGCCGGACGTCGATCTCGCGCGCAATCTCTCCGAGCACATCCGCGACATCGCGATATGGCACCATGGCAACATCATGCGGCACACTCGATGCGACACGCGGCCAGTACTGTGCCGCGAATGCATCCGGCGATGATCCATCGAGCACCACGAATCGCGCACCACCAGTTCCGTTTCGGCCGGAACCGAGTTGGGCGGCCATGCTGATCATCGAGACCGACATCATCGCCAACGCGGCATCATCACGCTGACCGACAATGAGCACATTCGCACCACTGTGGCGTTCGAGGTCCGCCGATGTCGGATCCTTGATCGCGATCGCATCACCGAGCCATGCAGACACATGCGTTGGGGCGACGAGATCCGAAGGGGCTGCGAGCCGTGATTCCAGCAGATGATTGCGGCGAACTTCCGCGGGAATATTGCCTTCGAAGACCATCATCGGTATTCGGCCGGCCATAGGCTGCGCCGCAGCGCGCTCCTGAATCGACTGGAGAATCGTCTCGCGTTCTTCATCGGGCAGCCATGCGACCTGGAACGGACTGTTGCCCTCCACAAGCCCGCTTGCATCGTTATAGATCGCTTCACCCGGCCGCGACAGCAGTCGTGCAGCGGCGTTGTCGTCGCTCATGATCATGTAGGCATCGGACTCACTGCACTGGAGCGCAATGCGGACCGCCATCTGACCGATCGTGCTGCGCGCAAGGCTGTAGGCACCGCCGAGCGTCTGCGAACCGAGGATCACATGAATACCAAATGCGCGGCCCTGACGCACAAGACGATCGAGCAGCAGCGATGCATCCTGTGCGAGTTTGTCATCATCGACGAAGAGCTCCTGGAACTCATCGATGATCAGCAGAATGCGCGGCATCGCATCGTCGGGTTGTACAGCGCGATAGCCGGCAAGATCCTGCACCTGCTCATCGCGGAATCGGTTCCCGCGACGCTTCAGTTCCTCATCAATCTTGTCCAATACGCTCAGGCCGAATTCTCGATCACTCTCGATCGCAACCGCCCGCGCGTGCGGGAGGTCGAGCGCCGCGTACGGCTTGAATTCCACGCCCTTCTTGAAGTCAATCAAGTAGAACTGGACTTCCGCCGGGCTGTACATCAACGCGAGGTTGGTGATCATCGCATGGAGTAATGTTGACTTCCCTGAACCGGTCTTGCCTGCAATCAACACATGTTGCGAAGTTCCGCGACCGAGCGCCATTGTTTGCAGCTTCGTCGCGCCGGCCCGGCCAAGCGGCACGCGAATCTCGCTGGCGGTACTGCCGGTCCAGATTTCAGTCTCGTCGGGACAAATCGTCTGAAACGGGACTTCGACACGGCTGGCGTCGATCGACTCACGCCCCAGTGAGTGCAGTAATGTCGTGGCGAACGCATCATCTGCGGGCGATTCAAGCCGCAACGTCAGATCACGCGCATGCGCTTCGTTCCAGACGTAGCGACCATCCTCGAACTTCAGGCAGATGCTGCTGCGTTCAAGATCACCGATGTCAAAGCCCGTCGGCAGGTTCGCCCGCGTGTCATGGAACACCAGCGTGTACACCCCGCACCGAGCGCCGCTACTCGCGATACTTGCCAATCGTTGCATCGCAGCATCGCTGAAATTCGTCGGGAAATCGCTGACGATCAGGAAGCGATACGGCTCCGCGATCTCGTTGGCGGCCTCGTTGTAGGCATCGATCGTATCGAACTCGTTCCGCAGATACTTTTGAATCACATTCTCCATGTGTTCAGTCAGATCCACCAGACGCTGTTCAATGTGTCGTGTCTCCGTCCAGATCTTGTCAATGATCTGCGCTTCTTCGTAATCAGCGAGATGCATGAGTCCGGCAAAACTCTGACCAAGTCCGACCGGATCAAGCACCGTGAAACGAACTTTGCCCGGCGGCAGTGACGTCAGCAGTCGCAGCGCGGTGTTCTGAAGTGCCTGCACCGCGATCTCACGGCCCTCAGCGCCAGCCTGCAAGAGCAGTGAACAGCGGTCCGGCACTTCAAGCGCTGCCGGCAACGCAAGCTCGTTCGGAAGGCGCGAACGAACGCGGTCATCGTCGGTGACTCCGCCCGGCAATGCCGTTCGGTCAATCCGAAACGTACCGATTGGAATCATCGGCGAGGGCGATTGTGGCGGCGACCACGAGGCAAATGCTGCCTGCGTCCATGACGGCGCAATGATCTGTGCCGACGACGTCACACGATCAATGGCATCTTCGAGTGCGGTCAGTCTCGGCCGGTAGGACGATTCGAAGCTGTTCCACGCATCTGTATAGCGCTGATTCACGTCGGCCATCGCCTGCATTTGCTGTTGCAGCATTGCTTCACGCGATGCGGTGTGCTCTTCGTCCAGCGCCTTGAGTTCATGCTCGTAATGAGATGCGGTTTCGCGAGTGCGTTCCGTGCGTTCCTCGCTCAGCCGCGTCACTTCCGTCGTCCGCTCACTGTCAATCCGCTCAAGATGATGCGAACGCCGTTCGTCGATCTTGGCGATAATCGGCTCATACTTCTCGTGTGCAGCGGCGATGTCGTGGTCACGGCGTTCACGGAGTTCGCGCTCTTCGTTGCGCCGTCGATGCTCGGCCACGACCATTGCCTTGTCCGATGCCGCACGACTGTGCGCCAACGCGCTGCCGATTGCATCGACGGTTTGCGTGGTCTTCGTCCGTCCCGCGCGATAAAGCCCGAAGAGCAGCGCCGCCGTGACCACTGCGACACCACCCACGATGCCGAACTCCATCGCGGTCCAGGACCAACCACGCGTGAGTCCGACCGTGACGACGGCGATGATCACCGGCACCACGATCAACAGTGGAAGGCGAATCCCGATGAAGCTGCGCGGCAGGCGTCGCGTGCGAAGCACCTGCACGAGTTCCTGTGCCCGACTCGTGAACTCCGCGTAGTCCGCACTCGCATTTTCCGGCGCGGATTGATCCAGAAGCGGCAACAGCGACTTGAGCCGATAGCGCCGTAACAGCGCTGTCGCGTTTTCCTGCGTCTGATCAAGTGCCCGCTGATTGCCTTCAACGAGCTTGGTGGACTGCTCGAACGCTTCGCCGGGCAGGTGTTCCTTGGCTTCGAAGACGGTCTCCGTCGCCCAGACTGCTTCCTGAAGTGCTTTTCGTGCTTCTGTTTCGTTGCGATCGGCCTTTTCGATGAGCCGTTCGCGTTCTGCGTCCAATCGTGTCCGAATGCTCGACTCTTCATCATCGATCGATGTTGTCAGCGACGCGAGCTTCTGATCACGTTCGAACTCCATCGATTCACGACGCTGCGTGGCCGATGAGTCCAGCTGTCGCAACTCACGTTCAGCGCTTTGCTCGGCGTTTCGTCGTTCATCTTCATATGTCGACTTGATCGACGATTCAGATAAATCGCGCCACGCGGCCAGTTCGAACAACTCGCGCAACAACGCCGGTTGGTGGTCAAGCGGATGACGATCAGCGGGCATGGCGACGAGACCTCACTCGGATCAAGACCAGAATCCTCCCTGATCAGCGCACTCCGATCGTGCCCGACTGACAAGACCGTTCATGTTCTCGATGGCGTTGATCGCCGAGCGGATGTCGGCGTCCAGTCCATCGATGAATTCCTTCTGAAATTCATGACGCTTCGGATCATCCCATTGTCGGCATACTGCGTCCCATCGCATCAGCAGCAGCTTCTGCGCCTCGAGCAACTTGGTTCGCCCGACCGACAGACTCACGATTCATGCTCCGAGGATTGATCATCGCGTGGCGCGCTGCTGGTATTCGGCATGATGGTCGCGAGGTATCGTTCCAGCGCTTCGACAAGCGAGTCGAGACGATGAACCGCTTTCGGCATTTCCGACTCCGCTGCGGTCAACAACGCGCCACACTGACCGCGAAACATCATGTACTCGCGTTCAAGCTGTCGCCCCCACTGTCGTGTACGCTCGATCTTCGCTTCGACCTGATGAATGCGCTCCTGCGCTTTGGCAAGATTGCGACGTTCATCGGCATCCGACGCTCGGCCATCGGTGGAACTGACCTGCTTGCGATAGAGATCGCTCTTGGCGCGCGCGACGAGTTCTGTCCACTTCCGACGCTCACGTTCCCAATACGCGACCTGTTCGTGTTCAAGCCAGCCGATCGCGCGCTGCACATCAGATGTCGCACCGCTCAAGGTCGTCTTGACGACGTCCTGAAACGCGATGAGCGCGGTACGAAACTCGTGCATCGCTTCGACCGACTTAACATTGACTGCATTCCGCATCCCGGCCGCCGATCAACGTTGGTTGAGATAGTCTTCGATGCGTTCCGCTTTCCGAAGCAGGAACGGAATATGCGTTGACGACGCTTCGTGAAATCGAAGGAGCATCTTCATCGTGGATTCGTACTCCTCCACGAACTTGGTGTGCTCCTGATCTTTCCATGATTGACCGAGTCCCATCAATCGGCCGTGCAGGACCGACAGTTGATTGTGCAATTCATTATTGAACCGCTTCAGATCCTGCGCAAACCGACGAAGTTCCGCCGGATCAACAACTGCCTTGGCCATTGCGTGTCCTTCCGTCGTGAGCGGGTCATCACCGCCACCCGTGATTCTATCAGCCACCGACCAATGAACGATGACGGATCTGCCGCCATTGCTCATCAAGTCGACGCGGCGAGATGGGCATCGACGTGCCGAGTTCCTGAGCGAACAGCGAGAGTCGATACTCTTCGAGCATCCATCGATACGCCGTCAGAGCCGGATCCTGCAAGCCGACCGCATCGTGTTCGCGCTGTGCGGTCACCCACCGTGTCCAATACGGCTCAAACTGCTCACGGTTCCGTTCATCGCGCCGATGTCCGCCGCCGGGCAACTTTGACAGCCGGCGTTCGAAGCCCTGGAGAAACCGCGGGAGATGGGGAAGCCAGGTCGGCGGGACCGTTCGTAGAAATCCGGGTTCGAGCAATCGATCGAAGTCCGCGCGAATCAGCGCGATGAGATCGATCCAGACCGGCTTGCTGAATGCATCAAACGCTGCGATGACCTCTGCCTCGGTCTCAAGAATCGAACGGACGAGGACAATCGTCTCGTGCGCGGTCGACCAGAGAGCCGCATTGGCTGAATTCACGGCAGCGTCGAACGCATTCGCATCGCGCACGTCATGGTCAGCGGTGTTCATCGCACGATCGATCGTCATCAGCACGAAGTCATCCATCAAGGACTCAGTGTTTGGTCTCGCTGCTGCCCGCAACCGAACATCATCAATGCCGGGCAGATGATCCAGCATGCTGCGCACTTCCGAGCCAAGAACGATGGCCGCGAGGCGACACACACCGGCGCGATGCGACACGGCCGCGGACTCTTCCGTATCGAGAACGCGCACTGCCACCGAATTCCCC
>JBCCFX010000028.1:0-26119 GCA_039029515.1 Planctomycetota bacterium | reverse complement strand
TTCATGATCCGACGCGCCGTCGCCTATCGCATGTTTCTGTACCCGCTTGCGGTCCTGCTGGTCGCGGGCGGTCTCATGCTCGCATCGCAGAATCAGGCGCAGAAGAAGCCGCTGGGCAGCCGGCTCCGCTTGATTGAATGGGTCGGCCAGCTCGACCAGGCGATGAATCAGGGGCCCACATCGCAGGCGTGGTTCGAATTGAGTCGCTCCGTCCCGATGGCGGTGATGGATCGGCTGGCACCGATCAGTGAACAGGCGCTGCTGAACCCGGGGCAGGGCGGGATCATGGTGGACGTGAAGGAAGGCGACGTCACGATCCTCGATGCGACCGCAACCCACTTGATGATGGTCTATGTCAACAATGAGCCGCGCCTCATCCTCCGCCTGAAGGTGGATGAAGACGGCGTCGTCTGTCTTGGCTACGTCGCGCCGGAACTCGCCGGTTGACATCACGGAGAGCAACACCATGCAGGTGTGGGTGAACGGCGAGTTCGTCAATCGTGACGACGCCACAGTATCCATCTTTGACGCATCGATTCAGCACGGCATCGGCCTGTTCGAGACGATGCTCGCGGTCGGCGACAACGTTCATCGACTCCGCGCGCACCTCGAACGACTCGAACGATCCTGCCGGGAACTCATGCTGACCGAGCGCCTGCATCTCGATCCGCTCGAGCAGGCGGTGCGCCTCGTTGTGCGTGAAAACGGCTTCGAGCGCACACGCATTCGACTCACGCTGACCGGCGGGAACCTCAACGCGCTGCAGTCACAGAACACATCACCGACCGACCCGACGATCATCATCGTCGCGCAGCCGGCGACTGAATATCCTGCGACCATGTTCGACGAAGGCGTGACGGTCACGATCGCGAATGGCCGGCTGAATCCGTTTGATCCGATGGGCGGACACAAGAACCTCAATTACTGGCCGAATATCCAGGCGCTGCAAGGCGCGGCAATGCGCCAGGCAGCGGAATCGCTCTGGTTCAGCGTGTCGAATCACCTCGCATCGGGCAGCGTCAGCAACGTGTTCCTTCTGAACGATGGCGTACTGCACACGCCGATCGCGCACGGTGAAGAGGAAGATGGCGCGCTGCCAGCACCGGTCCTGCCCGGCATCACCCGCGCTGCGATCATGGAGTTTGCGGACCGACGCGGCGTCGGGACGTCACGACGCATGCTCGACATTGATGATCTGCTCGAAGCGGATGAAGTCTTCCTGACGAACTCGAGTTGGGGCGTGCTGCCAGTCGTCGCCGTCGAGCGAGAGACGATCAACGATGGCAACGTCGGCGACTTCACCCGTACGATGCGCGAAGCCTGGCAAGCCGACTGCGCTGATAGCGCATGACGACATCTTGAAACGACGATGAACACCCGCGAATGAAAAGCGGACCCGGCATTGGTGCCGAGTCCGCTGTGTTTGAATACACGTGTTGACGATGCGACTTACTTGTCGTCGTCCGTGATGCCCATGCCACTTCGATCCGGCGCGTTCGGCCGCGTCGGCGGGCTGTAAGGACGCAGTCCGATCTCGCGGAGCATGTGATCGATCGCCGCATCGAGTTGCGGATCGCCGCCATCGACCATCAGTGCCGGGTCATCGATGACTTCGATGTCCGGATCGACGCCGTGACCTTCGATGCCCCACGTGCCATCGTTCTCGTAGAAGCCGAACGTCGGCACGGCGGGATAGCCGCCATCGATCAAGCCGGGATTACCCGACAAGCCGACCAGTCCGCCCCATGTGCGCGTCCCGATGAGCTTACCGAGGCCAGCCTGTTTGAACAGGTACGGGAACATATCGCCACCCGAACCTGCGAGACCATTGATGAGCATGCACTTCGCGCCTTGATGCGAGTCCGGCGGCCACGCCCAATCCTGACCATCGCGCACCGCCCAGTAGTTGGTGCGCGGTCGATTCAGCAGTTCGATGAAGCGCGTCGGGATCTGCCCGCCGCCGTTCCATCGTTCATCAATGATCAGGCCATCCTTATGCATCTGCCCGTAGAACTGACGGAAGAGATCGTTCTGACCGTTGATGCCGGTGTTGGGAACATAGATGTAGCCGATGCGACCGTCGGTCATCTCGTCGACGTAGGCGCGATTGCGTTCAATCCATGCGCGATAACGCAGGTTGCCTTCGTTGCCGATCGTATTCACACGAACCGTACGTGCATCATCGTTGATCTCAGGAGACGCACTCACGGTCAACTCGATGTTGCGGTTCGCGAGACCGATGAATGCGGCCCAGGGATCCTTCGTCGTGTCCAGCGGCATGCCATTGACGGCAAGCAGATAGTCACCTTCGTTGACATCGACGCCTGGCTTGCTCAATGGTCCCTTGGCATCGAGGTCCCACGGACCGCCGGTGTGAATTCGGCTGATGCGATAGGCACCGTGCTCAAGTGCAAAGTCGCAGCCGAGCATGCCCACGAATCGTGAAGGCTGTGACTCGCCATCGCCACCCGAGTAGTAACTGTGACCGCAGTTGAGTTCGGAGATGAGCTCGCCGATCACGAAACTGAGATCTTCACGCGATGCACAATCTTCGACCATCGGTGCGTAGAGCTTGCGCATGCCTTCCCAATCCACGCCATGCATGTTCTCGACGTAGAAGAAGTCACGGAACGTACGCCATGACTCGTTGAACAACTGTCGCCACTCATCCTTCGGGTCGATGGTGACCATCATGTCGCGCGTTGGCACTGACGAAAGGCTCGAACCAGCACTTGCGTTGCCGATCGATGCGCCGCTTCCGGTTGCAACGAGAATCTTCTTGCCCGTTGCGGACATCGCGTACCCGAATCCCGGTGCGACGGCCTTCTCAGTCGGCGAATCATCTGTGATATCGATGATCTTGATGCCGCTGTTGTCGCCCATGCGCGTGTACAGCAAATGATTCTTGTCGTTCACTGACAGGTTGCCGAACATGCCCGGCGAGACCGGCAGCGCCATCGCACGCATCTCGAAGTGTTCGAGATCAATGTGCATGGACTCTTCAGCATCATCCGAATCACCTTCATCACTGTCCGTTGCATCATCGGCTGACGAGTCATCATCGTCGTCCGCGTCATCATCGTCGTCCTGCATCGCGGCTTGCGTGCGCTCACCCGACATCATCACGACGATGCCCTCGGCTTCGACTTCGAGTTCGACCCGACCGTTCTTGATCGTGCCGGTGAACGGTGCCGGTTCATCGGCATCGTCCGGCATGATGGAACCCGACGCCTCGCCCGACTCTGCGTCGTACGTGCCATCCAGCGTCGCCGTACCCATCGGCACGACGATCGTGCCACTGATCGAACCGTCGTCACCCAACGTAATCGTCAGGGTGAACGTCATGCCCGGCGGAAGAATGTCCGCGGTAATGGTGCCTTCGTATGTGCCGGACACACCATCGTCCGTCCCGCCTTCATCGTCGGCATCGCCGTCGTCACTATCTTCATCGTTGTCAGCGTCGCCTTCGTCCTCGGCATCAGCGCTGTCGTCATCCCATTCTTCTTCATCCCTCTTCGGTGACCAGACATAGTCCATGTCTTCGCGCAGCGGGACGGCAGCCAGCGTCATCGTGTTGCTGTAGATGAACGTGGTGTCGAGGGTGGAGTAATCCGGAGAGCCGAACACGCGGCTCGTCGCGAAGTAGAGATAGTCGCCCTTGCGGTCAAAGACCGGTGAGCTATCGTTGAACATGTCGCTGGTGACCTGCGTCGCTTCGCCGGCTTCGACGTTGTACAACCAGATCGACGACATCAGCGCGTTCTGATGGCTTGATCGTGCGTACGTCAGCCACGCACTGTCATGCGACCAGTTCACCGCGCTCGCAGACCCGCCCGGATCGGTGAAAACCGTCGTCGTATCACCGGACTCGATCTCATGAAGATATGTCACGCCGGTCTTGTCGGCGTACGCAATATGTTCTGAGTTCGGCGACCAGATGATGTTCGAACGGAAACAATTCGCATCGCTCGTCAGACGGCGGGTTTCGCCCTTACCGTCAGACTGCGTCACGTAGAGGTCGTATTCGCCGGAGGCATCAGAGAAGTATGCGATCCATCGACCGTCCGGACTCCAGGTTGGTTCACGTTCAGCCACGTCATCGGTGCGCGTGAGATTGCGCGCCATGCCTTTCTTCGCCGGCAGCGTCCAGATGTCCCCGCGAGCCTGCACGGCCGCGCGCTTCCCTGACGGCGAGATATCCCAGCCTTGAATGAAGCGTGAGGCATCGACGGTCTTGGTGCGAACCGTCGGTCGCGCGCCGGGGATGCGAATCTCCACCGGCTTTGAAGCCTCGGTGCCCAGATTCAGCAGGAACAGCTTCGGACCGTTCTGGAAGACGATCTCGCCTTCGCCGTTCGCACCCGGACCGTTCGCCGGCCACTTGATGTCGTAGTCCGCGAAGTGCGTGATCTGCCGACGTTCGCCGGTCGTCGTGTCATACATCCAGATGTTCAGGCGATGCTCTTCGCCGGCATCGGACACGTAATACAGTTTGCGGCCATGCCACATCGGCTGTGAGTCCGTGCCGTCCCATGTGGTGATCTGCTTCGAGGTGTGATCGTCGAGATTGAAGAGCCAGATGTCCGTTGCCATACCGCCGCGATATCGCTTCCATGTGCGCTGATCGCGCGTGTGCGGCGTGTATGCGAGCCATGTGCCATCACCACTGATTGCACCGACAGCGCCGTACGGCACCGGCACCGCTTCCGGCAATCCGCCATCCGCGGCAACCGTGAACAGTCGTGGCGCGCGGCCCAGTCCACTCATGCCATTGCTCGCGAACAGCAGTTGGTCATCGCCAACCCAGCCGTTGAAGAGTTCGTTCGCAGGATGATGCGTCACACGTTCCGGCACACCGCCCATGACCGGCATCGTGTAGATATCGCGGCCACCGTCGTAGTTGCCGACGAAAGCGACATGCTCACCGTCCGGGCTGAAGCGGGGGAAGGTCTCGAGGCCAGGAGGACTTGCGAGCGGCATTGCGAGGCCACCGCTGCGGTCGACCGTCCAGAGGTCGTTCGCATACACGAACACGATGCGACTCGAACTCACATCGGGGTATCGAATCATGCCAGCGTCAGGCGTGACATCCGCCATCAACGCCGGTGTCGCGGCGGCAACCGTGGACACGGCCGCGAACATGCCAATCAATCGTTCTCGTCGCATTCGTTCTGTTCTCCTCGTGGGGGATGAGGCCAGGCCCGCGCCGGCTTGGCGCGGCTTATACAACCGATGATGATGGTCGCTGCACCCGAACCGCTGATTCGATGACGACTGGAAAGCTGGGCAAGTTCCGATGACCACATCGACCGATGTTCTCGTCCTGACCGACCGTCGCGGCCTCGATCACGTCCCCGATGACGATCATCCCGAGAAGCCTCCGCGACTCCGGGTCATCCTCGAAGCGCTCGCGGCTCAGAACGAAGACGGCTGGACCATCGCGGCACCCCAGCCGGTCGATCGGGCTGTCGCGGCTCGCGTGCATACCGAGGATCATCTCGATGCACTCGAAGCGGCGCGAGGTCAGTCGGTGGAATTCGACTGGGATACGCGGACGAGTCCGGGCAGCATCGATGTCGCAGAACTCGCCGCGGGCGCAGCCGTGGATGCGGTTGATGCCATCATGTCCGGCCGGACGAAACGTGCGTTTGCCCTGATGCGCCCGCCCGGTCATCACGCGGAAACGAATCGCGCGATGGGATTCTGCCTGCTGAACTCCATTGCCATTGCCGCCGCACACGCGTGCGCTGCACACAGCTGTCAGCGTGTGCTGATTGTGGACTGGGATGTTCATCACGGTAATGGCACCGCCCATACGTTTGCCCCGCGAACCGATGTCCTCGTGTTCAACCTGCACGAATGGCCGCTGTATCCCGGTACTGGTCCGATCGAAGATGTCGGCGTGGGCGATGCGCGCGGTTACACGATCAACATGCCGATGGCTGCCGGTCGAACCGATGATGACTACGAAGCGGTCTTCGCCCATGTGCTCGAACCGGTCGCCGCGGCATACCAGCCGGAATTGATCCTCGTCAGCGCTGGCTTCGATGCGCACGAGCGCGATCCGCTTGGCAGCATGTCGGTCACGACCGCCGGCTTCGCGCGGCTGTGCGCACGGGTTCGCGCATTGGCCGACGCTCAGTGCCACGGCCGGCTCGCGCTGGTGCTCGAAGGCGGCTACGACATCGCGGCAACCGCAGCATCGGTCATCGCCTGTCTCGATGTGCTCCGGGCCCCGACCACGCCGGCGTTCTCCGATTCGGTGTCACGGACGGCAGTTGTCGACCGGATCTGGGCTGAGATTGCCCCTTATTGGCCTCAGCCCTGAAATCCCGGCCCAGTCTTGGACTCCACGCGCCGATACCCCTATGACGAAGGGTCGGGTGTGTGTGCCGACATCTCGCACGACGTGAACCTGGAGAAGAAGACGTGTCGATCCTGTGCCCCGCACTGAGCCGCTGGCTCACCGTATGCCTGCTCGTTCTGACCGCGTCCGCATCAGCGAGTGCGAACGTCGACGCCGACGCCTTCGATTACCTCGATGGTCTCGACTACGGCAACGAGATCACCACGCCCGCCGCATTCCTCGGCTACGAGATCGGTGATCACTTCACACGTCACCATAACGTCATCGCCTACTGCAAACTGCTCGCGGAAGAATCCGATCGCGTGACGTATGCGCCGTACGGTCTGACGCATCAGCGCCGCGAACTCGGTCTGCTCACGATCTCATCGCCGGCCAACCTGAATGACATCGAGGACATCCTCGAACGGAATCGCGCACTCACTGATCCCGCAACAGATGACGCAACGGTCACTGACATCATCGACAACAATCCCGCCATCGTCTGGCTGAGCTACAACGTGCACGGCAACGAACCGTCACCGTCCGAAGCAGCGCTGATGACCGCGTACAGTCTCGCCGCCGCGGAGGCGGATGACATGAACGACTGGCTCGGCCAGGTTGTCATCGTGATTGATCCGATGCTCAACCCGGATGGACGCGAACGCTACGTCAGTTGGTTCCAGAACGCGCGCGGCGTGCAGCCGAACGCCGACCCAATCGCATCCGAGCATCATGAGCCGTGGCCGGGCGGTCGCGTCAATCATTACATGTTCGACCTGAATCGCGATTGGGTCTGGCTGGTGCATCCGGAATCGCGCCAACGCATGGTTGCATATCGTCGGTATCTGCCGCACCTGCATATCGATTACCACGAGCAGGGATTCCGTTCGCCGTACTTCCTCGGTGCAGGCGATGATCCGTACAACGCGAACATTCCGGATGAGACCCGAACGTGGATCGAACGGTACGGCGCGGCAAACGCGACTGCCTTTGATGCTCGCGGCTGGGTCTACTCGACGCGCGAGCGTTTCGACTATCTGTATCCGGGGTACGGGAAGGTGTTGCCGGTCTACCACGGCGCCGTCGGCATGCTGGCGGAACAGGCGGGGCACAGTCGTGCCGGGACGGCGATTCGCGTCAGCGACACCTACACGCTGACGTTGCGAGAACGCACGCTGCATCACTGGCTGCTCGGCATGAGCAACATTGAAACAACCGTCAGGAATCGGCGCGAGCAGCTCGTGAGGTTTCGCGCGTTCTTCGTCGATTCCTGCAACGCCGACTCGTACACGACACGAGCGTGCGTCATTCATCCTGCCAACGATCGCGCGTTGCTGAAGCGCGTGTACGACCTCTGCAGTGCGCACGGCATCCGCATCGAGACCCTGCGCGACGACACGACGCTGGGTGGACTGCACCGCTACCGCGATGGCGCAGCGGCTGAGCCGGTCGAGTTGCCGGCGGGAACCTGGATCATTCGGATGGATCAGCCAATGGGTCGGCTTGCCTCGGTGCTGTTTGAGCGCGAGCCGGTCGTCACCGATGCGGACACGTATGACATTACCGCGTGGCCCGTGCCGATCGACCTCGGCCTCGATGCGTGGTACTCGACGATGCGCATCGATGCCCCAAGCGATTCGCTCGACATGATGGCGCAATGGGTCAGTCAGCGCACCGGCACGAAAGGAACCGCGGTGCTGATCGACGCCGATCAGCATGAGTTCCCGCGCGCTGTTGGATTCGCGGTGCAGCACGAACTCTTCGCCCGCTTCGCCGGCGATGATCTCACCGTCGACGGCCGATCATTCGGGCGGGGTTCGATGATCATTCATCGCATCCGCAACGATGAAGCCGTGCTCAATGCCTTCCTGAGTGATGTCCAGCAAGCGGGGCTCGATGTGCATGACACATCGCGCGGCATCACCGAGAGCGGTCCGGTCCTTGGGGCAAACGCCAACCGCCGGCTCGTGTTGCCGAAAGTCATGCTGTTGCGTGGCGATCCGTTCAGCGCGTTGAGCTTTGGCCAGTTGTGGCATCTCTTTGATATCGCATCGCCGATGCCGTACACCGCAGTGAACATCGATGACATCAGCAACGTGAAGCTCAGTGATTTCAATCTGATCGTGATGCCCGATGCGCGCGCGCTGGACAATGCGTTCGATACCAACGATCGCGACAAACTCGATGCGTGGATTCGCGCTGGCGGCACGATTCTCGCGGTTGGCTACTCCGCCGAATGGGTGAATTCGCGTCTGCTCGACGTGAAACCCGAAACCATCAAGGATGACCGGCCCGCGCTATCGACGCTGTCGTTCGGTGATCGTCGAGCGCGATTCGTGCTCGACCGTGTGCCCGGTACGACACTCCGCGCGACGGTGGATACGACTCATCCGCTGTCCGCAGGCCTGCCCGATTGGATGGGTGTGATCAAGCGTGGCACGCGTCGATTAGGCGTTGCCGATCGCGGCTCCGTCATTGCACGGTTCGATACCGCGCCGCGAATCGCTGGCGTCATGTCAGAGCGAAACGAATCCACATTGAGCGAAACACCGTTCGTGACGCATCACCGTCACGGCAGCGGATCGGTCATCAGCTTCGTCGAAGACGTTACGTTGCGTGGGTTCCAGCATGCACCGATGCGGTTTCTACTGAATGCTGTGAGTTACGGCCCGAGCCTGTAGCGCTGGTGTGGCTGATGCCGCAAGACCATTGTGGCAATGATGAGCAGCAGTCCCAGTTCAATGATCGTGTTCCAACGGACGCCGGCGGCGGTTGCGCGCAGCATCTGATCGATATCGTGCAGGCTTGCGGATCGCAGCAGTACAAACGCGGTGATGATACACGCGAGCCCCATGGATACTCGTTGCAGTCCGCTCGCCACGCGCATTTTCATGGCCGCGATAGCGAAAGCAGTCGTCATCACCGTGAGCATGCCAACAACCAGCCATGGTCCGAATGTGTTGCGATGTTGATACGTTTCGTAGAAGCGCAATTGAGTGCGCACGAACGCGGTGCCAGCGCTGAGCAGATCAAACTGCTTGTTCGCACCGAGCGCGATGAACAACACACCAAGCGCAAACCAGGCGAACCGACCGTGCGGAACACGCTGCGATCGGTGTGATCGAATGTGCAGGATGCTGATGAGTGCGATGACGTAGTACAGCACGACTGATGTCCAGCCGGTGGCGGTCGGATCACCGATGGCGGGTGACCATCCGGGCGTGAATGTCGCAATCTTCAGCATGGTGGTTGTCGATCGAAAGTGATCCGTCACGTCAAGAGTGACGCGATGGCGATCGGATGCGAGCGAAATGACGGCGCAAGCGGCCATGGTGGCCGGTCTGTACGGTCTGGTTGATCTGGCAGGCGCTGTTCGCCATACGTCCGAGAAGCGACAGTCACACGGCATCGTGATAGGCTACGCCCGCGCGGGCGAGGTCGATCAGCCCATTCACCGAGACGGAGTGCTGTCGCCTACATGCTCGCCTCTGATGTCGCCCATACCGCAGGCACCAGCCATCCGCACGACATGCTCGCCGCGATGGTCTTCGCGATCTTCGGCGGCATTCTGCTCATCATCATCGCGCGGCGCCTGAATCTTCCGGCAATCGTGCTGTTACTCGCCGGCGGCGTGATCCTCGGGCCCGAAGTGCTCGGCTTGTTTGATCCCGAAAGCCTCGGTGACGGCCTGCCCGTGATCGTGTCGTTTGCCGTCGGACTCATTCTGTTCGAAGGCGGGCTCACACTCGACATGACCGGCTATCGAGCCGGTTCGCAGATGATCAAACGCCTGCTGACGTTTGGCGTCATGATCACATGGTTCGGAACTGCGCTGACAATCTGGCTGATCTTCGGCCTTGGTGAAGACCCGATGCTCTCGCGCGCCGAGTGCATTCTTGCCGGCAGTCTGGTGATCGTCACCGGACCAACCGTCATTGCGCCGCTGCTCAAACGGATCAAGGTGACCTCTCGGCTGCACAACATCCTGCACTGGGAAGGCGTGTTGATCGATCCCATCGGCGTGTTCATCGCGCTGCTGTGCTTTGAATGGGTCGTCGGGCCCTCCGGCGCGGAAGCGTTCGCATCGTTCCTGATCCGAATCGCCGCGGGCTTGGGTTGCGGCATCGCCGGCGGCTTCGCCATCTCGGCGATCGTTCGAACCCGGCTCATCCCCCAGGACATGTTCAATGTGTTCGCCCTGGGTTCTGCGGTCGGGATCTTCGGCGCGGCGGAGTTCATTGAGTATGAAGCCGGCCTGCTGTCGGTGACCGTTGCGGGTTTCATCTTCGGTCTGCGCAATCCAGGCCGACTGAAGCAGATCAAGCGATTCAAAGCCGAACTGACCGACCTGCTGATCGGCACGCTGTTCATCCTGCTTGCCGCACGACTGGAGTTCAACCAGTTCGCTGCGTTCGGCTGGAAGGGTGCCTTGGTCGTCGCGATCATCATCCTCGTCATTCGACCGCTGAATGTCTACCTCTGTTCGCTCGGCAGCGATCTCGGTACGCGTGACAAGCTGTTCCTCAGTTGGGTCGCACCGCGCGGCATCGTTGCCGCATCGATGGCGTCACTCATTCAACTTTCGTTGAGTTCAGAAGGCGATCCGAACGACCCGCGCTTCATCGAAACGTTTACGTATTCCGTCATCATCACGACTGTTGTGCTCCAGGGACTGAGTGCAGGCTGGGTTGCGAAAGTACTTGGCCTTCGTCGTCCCGTGCCCACCGGCTGGCTCATTGTCGGTTCGCATGCTCTGGGTCGACGACTCGCGTCATTCATCGCAAAGAACCCGAACTCGCCCGCGGTCCTCGTTGATACGAATGCCCGTGCCGTCCGCGGCGCACAGAATGAAGGCTTGACCGCGTTTGTCGGCGATGCGCGCGACATCACGCTGTACGATCGCCCGGAACTGCAGGGCGTCGGCTCCGTCCTCGCCATAACTGACAACGAAGATCTCAACCAGCTTGTGTGTCAGCGGTGGTCAGAAGTCGTCGGGGCCAACCGCGTGTTCCGATGCACCGCGACCAGCGGTGAGATCGCATCGGTCGACGAGGAAGTCGCCAACGGCATCGCTATCTGGTCACGTATTCCGCGACCGTCTGTGCTCAGCGCCGAGTTGATCCGGCACGAAGCGAGCATGATTGCGTCGACGATGCCGATCGAGTCGATGCGCGGCAAAGCCATTCCGCTCGCAACGATGAATGGCGATCAAGTCGTCCTCGACCCGCAGGAGTCTGATACCACTGCCAATGGTGACGCAACGTCGAACACGCTGTACCTGAAACGCGAAGGCGACTATCTGCTCCGCGCGATTCACGCTGATCTCGTCACCACTTCACATGCAGATGAGCTGACCGAACTCTTCAAAGAGATGATCGGGCTGATCGTTCGACGGAATCCGGCATTGCCACGCGATGACACCGTGGCCGAACTGATCGATCGTGAGACGACGTTCCCGACGGCGCTCGGTCATGGCATTGCGGTGCCACACGCATACAGCCATTCGCTGGATTCGCGCGTGTGTGGTATCGCACGAGTGCCGGCCGGCATTGACTTCAAATCCGCCGATGGCGAACCGGTGAACCTCGTCTTCCTGCTGTTGAGTCCTGAGGGCGATCCGGAAGGCCACCTCGCGACACTGGCAGAAATTGCGCGTCTGGTCGTGAACGAAGAGTTCCGTGCGGCGATGATCGACGCACCGAGCCCGATCGACGTCATTGAGACCATCAGGACCGAGTGCGGGGCGTCATAACCCGCGTCGCCGGCACAGCCGTGCGCATCGTCAGAATTCCGACAACCGAGTGATTTGGCCATTTGATCTGTCCGATAGGTCCGAGGCGATCAGCGGTCGTCCCGCGCCGGGGGCCTCCGCATCACGCTGAGCGGAGATCTGTTTCGTGGCCACGGTCCGTGCGACATCCCGACGTCGAGCCAGCGCCCCCTTAGAGCGCACCGTGCATCTCGATCCGGTACCTCATGCGCTCGCGGATCGCCACCGCACCGACACCCCTTCGCGCTGGTACGTGCTGAAGACGCGTATCGGGGCGGAGCGCACGGTTGCTCGCGTGCTCGATCACGCTGGCTTCGAACACTATCTACCGCTCGTGCCGCGCTTTCGAGAGGAAGCGTTCGGCACGACGCAGACGGAAGAACCGTTGTTCGATTCGATGCTCTTCCTGCGCGGCGACGATGACGCGGTTCGTTTCGCCTGGTCTACGCATCGCGTTGCCACGATCCATACGATTGAGAACCAGTCACGATTCGACCGGCAACTCCGACAGATTCGTGCTGCGCTTGACGCTGGTGCCGTGCTTGCCCTCGGCACGCCGATTCGCGACGGTCGTGCCATGCAGGTCATCGATGGCCCGTATGAAGGCATCGAAGGCTTCGTTGAATCAACGATCGACCCCGAAGGCCTGCGCCTGCCGCTCGATGATGTTCGATTGACGACGGTGCTCGATGTCGAAGCCTCGCAGCTTGCCCCGCTGGACTCGAATGCGTTTCGACATCCGGGAGAAGCCGCGTGAGTCAGATGCAAATGACTTCGCCGACCGAGAGTTCCAACACCGCGGGCACGTTGCGCCTTGCGGTGTTCGGCGCTGCGCCTGATACCGGCAATGCAGGTGTCACCGCGCTCGCGATGGCGCTGCTCGACGGCATCTATGACCGAGAATCCAACACCGATGTGGCGCTCTTTGATCACGGACGAGGCGAACGTGCAAGTACGCATGATGGCCCGCGTGGCTCGCATGAACTTCGCCGCATTGGTGCGATCAACTCGCGACGCGTCTATCGCGGCGACTCGTGGTTGACCATTCGAACCGCGAGTCTCTTTGGCGGGCTCGGGAATCGCGCGGCTCGCGCTATTCATCGTGCCGATGCCATCCTTGATATCAGCGGCGGTGACAGCTTCACCGACCTGTACGGCGCACGGCGTTTCCACGCGATGCTCGCGCCGAAGCGAATCGCTTTGGGGCAGGACCGACCACTGGTCCTCCTGCCGCAGACATATGGACCATATCGAACGTCGAGTGCTCGCTGCGCTGCACAGGAGATCGTTCGGGGATCCGCGCTCGCCTGGGCGCGCGATCCAAACAGCTACGAGATGCTGCGCGACCTGCTGGGCGATGCGTTCGATTCGTATCGACACCGCCAGGGTGTGGACCTCGCGTTCCTGCTTCGTCCGGTGCCGCCGGATGAACCGGTGCTGGAGGCGATCCGGCCATGGCTGAGTGCGCCGTGGTCCGATCGAATCTGCATCAATGTCAGTGGCCTGCTCTACAACGAACCAGAACGCGCGCAACACCAGTTCGGTCTCCGCGATTCGTATCGCGCGCTGATGATTCGGCTTGTTCGACACTTCATCGATCAGACGGATGCGAAGGTGCTATTGCTGCCGCATGTCGAACCTGCTGACCGGGGGCTCGAGTGTGATATTCGCGCCTGTACTGATCTTGCCCGCGAGATCAATGCGCCGGACCGCATTCTGATCACGCCGGCACATCAGGGGCCGCGCGAGCTGAAATGGATCATCGGGGAATCGAATTGGTTCTGCGGCACACGCATGCATTCCACGATCGCCGCGCTGTCATCGAACGTTGCCGCCGCGGCGATCGCATACAGCCCGAAGACCGCCGGCGTCTTTGCGACCTGTGGATTGGAAGATCAGGTCGCCGACCCGCGCCGAAAGACGCACGACGATCTCATGGATCGCATCATCGCTTCATATGACCGGCGAGAAGTAACACGAATCGAACTCGTCGAAAGACTGACCAACGTTTACCAGCTCGCCGAGGAGCAGTTGAACCTGCTGCTGCAGATGTGCTGGCGCTATCACCAACGACACGACACGCTGGCGGCCTGAGCCGACGGCAATTCACGGATGAACTGCTATGACCTTGAAACTGCCTGCTCCCAATCTCGATTCACCGGCGATTGATACCCTCGCTACGCCCGTCGCACGTCCCGCGAAGGCGACCACCGGCACCGTGTGGCACAACGATGTCGAGACGCTCCTCAGTGCCGTGCTGCCTGGCGATCATCGCCATGCGCGCACCGGCAACGTCAATGACTACCGCGCTGCGATCGATGCCCTCATCGACCTAACGCTGGAGGTGCGCACGCGGCTTGCCGCCTGATCACGTCCGATGACCATCGCGTTGCCCCAGATCGAATCCGTTGTCGACCGCGGCCTGTGCTGCGGTTGCGGCGCATGCGCGGGACTTGCGCCCGACTCGTATCGAATGGTCGATCACGAGGAAGACGGATTGCGCCCGCAGCGTCGACCCGGCTCTCCCGCCGCCCCGGAGGACGTCCGGCGGGCTTGTCCCGGCATCGCGCTGCAACATGAAACGCCGCCCGATGAACACATGACGCGCGAATGGGGACCTGTTCGCGCCGTGTTCGAAGGACACGCGATCGATCCCGACACGCGCCACATCGGCTCGAGCGGTGGCGTGATTACGGCGCTCGCAGATCATGGCCTGCGCAGTGGCAGCGCCGCTGGCGTGCTACATGTTCGTGCACGCACCGATGCGCCATGGCTCAACGAAACGACACTCTCAACGACATCATCTGAACTCCGTCGCGGCGCCGGCTCACGCTACGCGCCGGCTAGCCCGATCGAGGGTCTGCCACTTCTTGAAGATGTGGATGGGCCGTGCGTCGTGGTGGGGAAGCCGTGTGATATTGCGGCGTTGCATCAGGCATGTCGTTCGCGTCCTGCGCTTCGCGATCGGATCGCGGTCACGATTGCGCTGTTCTGTGCCGGAACACCATCCACGCGCGGCACAATCGAGATGCTCCGCGCCATGGGCATTGATGACCACACGATCATCACATCGTTGCGCTACCGCGGCCATGGCTGGCCCGGCGAAGCAACGGCGTCGTTGCCGGCATCGACCGGTCCGACGACACGTGCGTTGTCGTACGAGAAAGCATGGGGCGAGATTCTGACGCGACACAAGCAGTGGCGTTGCCGTATCTGCCCGGACCATACAGGCGAGCTTGCTGACATTGCGGTGGGCGATCCGTGGGATCGACCGCCAACTGGTGAAGAGCCCGGGCGATCACTCGTCGTCGCGCGGACGGCGCGCGGTGCCGCGTGGATCGATGCCGCTCGCACCAGCGGCATTGTGGCCCTTGATGCGGTCGACGCCGATCGCATTGAGACCGCTCAGCCTGCGCTGCGGGTTGCCCGCGGTCAGGTCTGGGGCCGCCTGCTCGCATTGCGCGTGCTTCGGCAACCCACGCCGACGTTCCGCGGTTTTCCCATGTTCCGCGCCTGGTGGTCAGCGTTGACCTGGCGGCAGAAAGCTCAATCGCTCATCGGCACGATCCGTCGTGTTCGACGTGGGCGGCACCGACCCGAACTCAATCCCGACCATGACATTGTCGGACGTATCGAACCGTCGTCACACCGCGTTGCGGCCTGACAAGACGACCGGAGAACCCTGATGTTCCAGCAACCGTTTACCGCCGACTGGCATAACACGACGACACTGCATCCGCTGGCGATGGCGCTGACGGCGGCGCTGGCCGCGCTGATCTTCGTGCTGCCGCGCCGACATGCGCTGATCCCACTCGTGATCGCCGCCTGCTTCATTGCACCGGCTCAGCGCGTCGTGCTGCTCACCATGGACTTTACCATGCTGCGCGTACTGCTCCTCGCAGGCTGTGCGCGCGTCATGTTGCGCGGCGAGATCGTCATGCTGCGCTGGAAGCTGCTGGACACACTGATGGTTGCCTGGTGCGTCGCCGGCGTCCTGACCTATTCGATTCAGTACGCATCGTTTGGCATGTTCGTACAGAAGCTTGGTTTTACCTACGACGCTGCCGGCATGTACTTCCTGTGCCGGTTCCTGGTGCGCGACTGGGATGATCTGATCGCATTCACCACCAACGTCATTCTCATCAGCGCGCCGGTCACGGTGTTTCTGCTGGTGGAGAAAACGACAGGCCGGAACATCTTCAGTGTGTTCGGCGGCGTGCCCGAGTACACACGTGTTCGCGAAGGTCGACTGCGTGTGCAAGGCGCGTTCGGGCACCCGATTCTGCTCGGCTGCTTCTGGGCCGCCATGCTGCCGCTGATCGTCGCACTTGTCCGCCATCATTCGTGGCGTCGATATATCGTGCCGCTTGGGGTCGTGACCTCCATGACGGCTGCCATCGTGACTGCATCCAGTACACCGTGGCTCGTCCTCCTGATCACGTTGATGGCCATTCTGTTCTATCCCTTCCGGCGATGGACGCCGTGGGTGCGCTGGGCCGGCTGCCTTGGTCTCGTTTCGCTGCATCTTGTCATGCTGAAACCAGTCTGGCATCTCATTGCGCGTGTCGATGTCGTTTCCGGCTCCACCGGTTGGTACCGATACAAACTGATCGACGAGTTCTTCAATCACTTCGGTGACTGGTGGCTCTTCGGCACGCATGACTACGTGAACTGGTACACCTACGGGTTTGAAGCCGTGACGAATCAGTACATCTTCGAAGGCGTGAATGGCGGACTGATCACGCTCGCATTGTTCATCGCGATCATCGTTGAAGCGTATCGCGCGCTCGGGCATCTGCAGCGTCGGGTGCTCGGTGATCCGATTCGATCCGCGTTCGCGTGGGCCATCGGCGTGTCGCTCTTCGTCCACGTGGTCTCGTTCATCGCGGTGGCGTACACCGGACAGATTCGGTTCGTCTGGTTCTTTGCCCTTGCGGTGGCCGCAACATTCCAGCCGGCACGACGGGCCGCACACGCGCCGATGTTCGTCCGCATCCGCAAGGTGAAGGACACGCCGGAGCCAGCATCGGTTGCTGTGGCGGAGCCGACCACATCATGAGCACTGACCTCACGATCATCATCGTGAACTGGAATACCTGCGCGCTGCTCGATGCGTGTCTGACGTCGATCGAACGACACGCGGCTGATCTGTCGCTGCAGGTGATCGTCGTCGACAACGATTCCGACGACGATTCGACCAGCATGGTTCGACGGGATCATCCGCAGGTGGAACTGATCGAAAACGATTCCAATCGCGGGTTCGGCGTGGCCAACAACCAGGCCATGCAACGCGCCCGCGGCGAGCTGATTCTGCTCCTGAACTCCGATACCGAAGTCTGTCCCGGCACACTACGTGAATCCGTCCGCTACATGCGGCTGCATCGTCCCGTTGGCGTGCTTGGCGTTCGCGCGCATCATCCGGATGGCTCGCTCCAGCTCACGTGCTTTGCTGAACCTTCACTCCTCAACGTAGCGCTCCAGGTTTTAGCGCTGCATCGCGTGCCGTGGCCACGCTTCTTTGGTCGAGATCGCATGCGGGACTGGCGGCGCGACTCTGAACGCGACGTTGATGTCGTCACCGGCTGCTATTTCCTGTTGCGCCCCGACGTGCTGGGCGATGTCGGACTGTTCGACGAGCAATTCTTCTTCTACGGCGAAGAAACCGATTGGTGCCGCCGGATACGACATGCGGGATGGTCGACGCGGTTCGCGCCGGTGGGGGAGATCATCCACCATGGCGGCGCGAGCGCGGCGATGCTCGATGCCACACGCGGCCTGCTCCTCGCGGATGGCATTATCCGCTTCCAACGCGTGCATCATGGCGATCTCCGTGCTCGGGCAACGTGGCTCTTGCTCTGGCTCGGCAACGCGATGCGCGCGATCGGTTACGGGCTTCGATCGTTGCTGCCCGGCCAGCGTGACGCACGCACGACGTCCGCGAGGTTCGCACGAATCGCATGCTCGTTTGCCACGGCGTGGCCTTCCGACGCGACGCCTGACGTGCCGACATGGACGCCCGCGACATCACATGCGACGGCGCAGCGCGCGGCATAACGAAAAGTGACGTGGCTTTGCGCACGTTGTTTCGCGACTTCACGTGAAGTCGACCCTCAGACAAGCCGATCGAACTCCGGACCGCGGAGGGTCGGGGAGAGAACCTGAAAGGGGACCCCGAATGTCCCGTGCCCACGCGACACGAGATCACGCACACAACACGCGACCACCTCGCATCCTTGCCGTTGCTTCCGGTGGCGGCCACTGGGTGCAGTTGCTCCGCCTTCGGCCTGCCTGGGCCGGACACGATGTGGCGTATGTCACGGTCCAATCCGATTATCGTGATGACATTGGCGCTGACCGATTTCATGTCGTCAATGACGCCACACGCTGGAACAAGTTCGCGCTCGCCCTGCTCACGATTCGCATGCTGTGGATCGTGCTTCGCGAGCGTCCCAATGTTGTCGTCTCGACCGGCGCTGCCCCGGGCGTGATCGCGATGACGTTTGGCAAGATGATTGGCGCGAGAACGCTCTGGCTCGACAGCATTGCCAACGTGGACACGATGTCCATGTCTGGACGTAAGGCACGGCGCGTCGCCGACTGCTGGCTGACGCAATGGCCTGAACTCGCCACCCGAGAAGGCTCGATGTACGGAGGAAGTGTGCTGTGATTTTCGTCACGGTGGGCGCACAGATGCCCTTTGATCGATTGATTGCTGCCGCCGACACGTGGGCGGAGGATCAGAAGGATGTTGAAGTCTTCGCGCAGATTGGCGCGGGGATGTACACGCCGAAACATTGCGCGTACACGCGGTTCCTCGAACCCGTCGCGTATCGGCGTCATATGTTCAGCGCCGACCTCGTCGTGGGTCATGCGGGTATGGGCACGATCATCACCGGGCTTGAACTTGCCCGGCCGATTCTCGTGCTGCCGCGACGCGCTGATCTCCGTGAGACGCGCAACGACCACCAACTCAGTACCGCACGCCGCTTCGCTCGGCATAACGCATTGACGATGGCGAAGGATGAGAAGGAACTTGTGCGGCATCTGAAGCGGTGGCGCGAACTTACGGCACCGTCCCGAATCGGCTCGCATGCATCATTCGATCTTCTTGATCTCGTTCGACGATTCGTCGAGACCGGCGACGTCAGTGCCACCGATGTCGACACGGCACAGACTGCACCAACATCTGTGCCGGCGCCCGCAACGGTTGAGCCTCCGTATCCGATGACGTTGCCTGAACCGGAGCCACGTATCGCCGCGTGAGTCTGCTCGGATTCGTCCGACCGCCCACGATTGCCGAGTCGGTCCATGACACCACAGCACGACATTCCGACGGGATTGAACCCGCACGCCGATGCGTCATGCGCTCGCGCGTTCGATGGTGTCATCTGCTTTGCCGGCGAAGACTGGTGGTATCACAACCGCGGCCACTACGACATTCGCATCATGCGCGAGCTCGCGCGCGGCTTACCTGTGCTGTTCGTGAACTCGATCGGGATGCGTACGCCTCGGGCGCGCAAGGGCGGTATGTTCGCGCGCCGAATCACCCGGAAACTCCGATCGATCTCGCACGGCCGAACGACCGTGGATGAGAACTTTCACGTCGTGAGCCCGTTCGTCCTGCCCGGACCGACCGGCATGCGATTAACCGGCCCAATGCTGCAGTACCAGATCAGGCGGCACGCGCGGGCGCTCGGCATGCACCGGCCGCTCGTCTGGATCACGGTCCCGACCGCCGCTGAAGTCCTCCGTGACATTCCGCATGTCGGCCTCGTCTACCAGCGAACGGACCGGTATGAGTCGTTCCCCGATGTCTCTCGAGAACGCATTGAGCGCGATGACGCCTGGCTGAAGGCGCACGCAGACGTCACCGTGTTCTGCGCCAGCCATCTCCATGGCAGCGAGCGAAATCAATGCCAATGCGCGGTGCTGATCGATCACGGACTCGATGAAGAGCGATTTCTGTCCGCCGATGCCGCGGCAGAACCTGATGACCTTCGTGAGATTCCTCGTCCACGTGTCGGATTCGTCGGCGGCATCGATTCACACACGTTTGATCCGAACCTGTTTTGTAACGTCGTCAACACGCTCCCGGACGTCCAGTTCATCCTGGTCGGGTCATGCTCGTTGCCAGCACATTGGTGCGATGCGCCGAATGTGCATCACCTTGGCCAACGCTCGTACGACGATGTGCATGCCTACATGGCGGCGTGCGATGTGCTGATTATGCCGTGGCGTACCGGATCGTGGATTCAGGCGTGCAATCCCGTGAAGCTGAAGGAATACCTCGCGGTTGGCCGACCGGTTGTGTCGACGCCGTTCCCGGAACTCCGTCGTTACGATGCGCTCGTGTCATCCGCACGTTCAGCCGACGACTTTGCCGATGCGATTCGTCAGGCACTCGCAGATCCCGGCGATGCGTCGCGTCGTCAGTCCGCGGTGCATGGTCAATCATGGCCGACGAAAGCGCAGACGATTCTCAACACGCTTGCCGATCGCGGCCTCCGGCCCGAAACACCATTCCGGCTTGCCGAACCAAGTGAACCGCCGGTCATTCTCACCGTGCCGTGTTCATCGACACCTCGAGAGCGAACCGAAGCGCGCCCGGAGAGGCCAACGCCGCGTGCACACGGCGTACCGAACGTGTGCATTCTGCTCGATGGCGGTCTGCAACCGTCGCCGCTTGTCGTGCAGTGCGGCAGTTCGCTGCTGGATCTGCACGTCACGCGCTCCATGACGCTGCTTGAATACTGGCGTCATCAGCTTGATGCGATCAGTGCAACGATGAACCTGCGCGTCGTGCATGGTGTGCACGGGCCGCCGCCGTGGCCACCGCGCAACGCCGATGCGAAGGTGACGATCGAACGGGAACCGCAACCGTTCCGCGGGCCAGCGGGCGTCGTGGCCGACGTGTGTCGCGAGTTGTCCGCACCGTCATCCGTGTTGATCGCAGAGGCATCACGACTTCCGATAACTGATATTGGCGCGTTGATTCGCGATCACGCGGCGCACGATGCAGCGCTGACGATCGGACGCAATCCTGACGGTTCACCTGCGGGGATTTACGTCGCTCGGGTGGATGCGCTGATGGATGTGCCGGACCGCGGCTACATCGACCTCAAGGAACAGTGGATTGCGAATCTGCTGGAGCACGGCGCGACGGTGCGCACGCATGGCCTTGCTGGTCAGGGACTTGTGTCGATTCGCACCCGCACCGATCTGCTCCGAGCGGTGCGTCGGATTGCCCACGATTCGCCGTCTCAGGCATCGCCTGAGGATGGCTCATTGATCTGCCCGACGGCGGATGTCGCCCGGGATGCGGTTGTTCGGGACTCGATCATCATGCCAGGTGCGCGGGTGGAATCAGGCGCACTGATTGTGCGATCTGTGATAACTCAGCGGGCCGAGGTGAAGACGGGTTCGAATATCGCCGATGCGGTCGTCAGCGCTGGCAGATGTCTATCGGACCCCGCTGCCAATGCATCGCTTTCGAGAGAACTGCCATGACTTGCATGACTCCTATTCATTCAGTGTTGATCACCGAACGACAGGTCTGCGCTCGTCCTGGCGAGAATCGTCGACGCCGTGCGTCATCGATTCACACCCACGCCCCGGCTATGTCCGGGCAAGGAGGCTCCTGTGCGTGATCAAACGACAGGCAACTCATCGTTTCGGTACGAGCTGATCGCGGAATCCAGTGCCGACACCACGGCATTCGACCCGATCACATTCGCACGACGCACCCTGCGCGGCCGATGGGCACAAGCCATCGTCGCCGCGATCATTCTCGGTGCTGCCGGCGGATACGCAGGGTATACCGCGGCGACACCGCTCTACGAGAGCAATGGTCTCGTGCGAGTTGCCGGCGCACTGCCGCCGATTCTCTACGAAAGCCAGGAGAACCAGCTCCCGCCGAACTTTGATGCGTTCGTCTCCGCTCAGGCGACGTTCCTCACAAGCCGGCAGGTCCTGACCGCAGCGCTTGATTCGCCGTACCTGAAAGGCACCGCGTGGCCGCGCGGCAACAAAGGCATTGTCGCGCTCGAGAACTCGATGAGCGTCAAGCGTCCGCGTGGTGAGCAGGTCATCTCCGTTGCCGTCCGTCATCAGGAACCGTCGCTGGCACAGGCTGCGGTCAATGGCATTCTGTATGCATTCGACAACGGCTACAGTGATCCGGATCACATCTCGTACGAAGCGAAGGAAGAGACGCTCCGTGCACGTGATGCCGAGTTGCAGTCCGAACTTGCCGAGATTCGCACGCAGATGCTGACCGCGTCTGACCAGTACGGCGTTGAAGCGATCGAGCAGATGCACGACAGCACCGTGAAGCAGCTCATGGCGGTGGATCAGAAGCTCGCCGAGCTGGATCTCGCGCGCACATCGCTGCTCGACGGCTCGCCGAACATCGACATCGTGTCAAACGCGCCGATCAACTTCGCCGCGGCCGACAATGCACTCACGGAACTTCGCGTTCGCGAACAGTCCATCATCGCGGAGATCGACAGCTGGAATCGGAAGTACGGTCCGCGTCACCCGATCATCCGTGAACTCGCGCGTCAGCTTGAAGCGGTTCGCATCGAACTCAACTTGCGTGAGTCGGATGCACCGTCGTCCAGCGACATGATGGCGAATCAGGGCGCCGCGATGGCGCGACTCGATCGCCTGACTGACCGCTACGACGAGATCCGTCATGACCTCCAAACCGCAGCGGCTTCGCTCGGGACGAAGATGGTCGAACTGCACGGTCTACAGGAACGACAAAGCGAAACACAGCAGCGACTCCAGCTGACGCGACAGCGTCTTGATGAACTGGACGTCGAAGCAAGCCGTCCGACGACGGAACGCGTCACGATCGCCGCCGCCGCGGACTTCCCGATTACGCCGGTCGTTGACCGTCGTATCGGCCTGGCTGCTGCCGGTGCGATCCTCGGCACCTCGATCGGCTTGATGCTGATCATGGTTGCGGGCGCAACGGATTCGCGCCTTCGCTATGTGGATGAACTCGGTCGCTACGTCGATGAGTCATCGCTGCTCGCGGTGCTGCCGCGCCTGACAGGCAAGCACGATGTCGCGCATCACATGGCCGAGCACGGCGTGCATCAGTTACGGAACACCCTCGAGCTTCAGCAATCGACAAGTGGTACGCCGGTGTATACGGTCACCAGCCCTTCGCGTGGCGATGGCCGGACGAGCCTTGCGCTCGGCCTGGCGATGTCATCTGCATCCGCGGGTCGTCGAACGCTGCTGATTGATGCAGACATGAGCGATGCCGCACTGACGGCGCAGCTTGGCCTGCGTGGCAAGGCAGGGTTGTGCGAAGCGATCGGCACCGGCAACGACGGTGGCGAAGTTCACGAAACGCGCTATCACGACCTGTGGGTGCTCCCCATTGGTCATCAGAACAATGTTTCGCCTGAGGACATCGGTCGCGACCGACTTGCCTGGCTGCTCGATGGCATTCGCGATCGGTTCGAGTCGATCATCATCGACACCGGTTCGCTCGCGGACAGCGTCGAAGCACCGGTCGTGTCCGCAGCGGCGGATCGAGTTGTGCTGGTGGTCAGCCGTGACCAGCAAACGCGCCGATTCAAGCGTTGCCTGCAGCAACTGGATCGACTCGGCATCACCATTCCGGCCGTCGTGTTCAACCGAGCCTCTGCCCGCGATCTCGACCGAGTCAAGTCCGTTGCTCCCGCACGCGATGAACGAACCGCCAACATTCGATTCGTCGATGCGCCGAGTGACTTCTCTGTCGCCACCGCGACCGCAGGACGAATCGGCGCTCCAACGACGCACACGCATCAACAGGCTGCCTGAACGTGCTCACACAATCCGTTTCGACCACGATCACGTCGCCGCCCGCGACGACGAAGGCGATCCGACCATCCCGACTCTGGGGCGATGACCTCCGGGCATTGCACGATCGAGTCTGGGCCATGCGCGGCATCACCGTCGTCCGCCCCGGCGAATCGGTCCCGGCTTCCGAACACGGCGCGTATATGCTCATCGATCGTGATGACCTCATCGTGCGCACCGCTATCGCGTCGCAGGCTGGCACATTGCTTCGTCGCTGCCGGCTTTGTCGCGTCGACCTCGTCGATGAACGTGGTCCCGCATACCGTGAACAACTCGAAGTTGATGATCACCAACGCGTGATTCGCCTGTCCCGGCGGTATCAGCCGGAACGCCGACCCGCGGGCGCGGTCCTGCTCACCGAGGACATCGCGCTCGCCCGCAACTGGTCACATGCCACCGATGCCACACAAGGTTCGATTGACGTTCGGCGGCGGGTGATGGTGCACGAGTATGCACGAGACACGCGCGCCGGCATGATCTGGCGTGCTGATGCGCTTGATGGCGCACGTCGTGTGCTTCCGGAACTACTTCCCGATCTCCCCGCCGCGCACACTGATCAGCAAATCATTGAGCATGCGCCGGGAATCTGGCGTCATGAATCGAGCACTGTGCATGCCAACGCGCGCCTCATCGGTCCGATGTGGATCGGTCGCGATGTCGTCGTCAATGCGGATGCGTTCATCATCGGACCCGTCATCCTGACGGATGCGGATGATGACGCGGCTACCACGCCGATCGCGTTGTCCGCTGATGCCGTGCCGACAGCGTCATACGAACCGCCCATCGAGCCCACCGGCGAGTTCGGCAAGCGTCTCTTCGACATCGTGTTCAGCCTGGTCGCCCTGGGCATCACGCTGCCGATATATCCGATCCTCATGCTGCTGATCATGCTTGAGGACGGCCGACCGTTCTTCTTCAAGCACCGACGGCAATCCCGCGCCGGGCGAGAGTTCACCTGCCTGAAGTTCCGCACGATGTGTCGTGATGCCGAAGCGATGAAGCGCGAACTCGCCACCGAGAATGCGTCCGACGGCCCGCAGTTCCATGTTCGCAACGATCCGCGCGTGCTTCGATGCGGGCGCTGGATGCGCACATTGCACATCGATGAGTGGCCGCAGTTCTGGAACATCCTCTGCGGCGACATGAGCGTCGTCGGGCCGCGCCCGAGTCCCGATCGTGAAAATCAGTTCTGTCCGACGTGGCGGGAAGCTCGCCTCAGCGTGCGCCCGGGTCTGACCGGCCTCTGGCAGGTCAAGCGCACACGCGAGCCGTTGACGGATTTTGAAGAGTGGATCCGCTTCGACCTGGCGTATATTCACCAGCGATCGTGGCGTATGGATCTCTGGATCATCGCGCAGACCATTCGAACCGTCCTTCGACCTTCTTCGCACTGACCATCATCGCCATTGGCGAACGATGGCTGATGCGGGCGGTCGCGCGTGACATCACATGATCGTGCGATTGCTTCAGATGTGGTCCGATGATTGATCAGGCTGCGAGATCAAGATCATCCGTATCGAAATCATCGTCGTAATCGCCGAAGCCGTACGTATCGTCACTGGCTTCTGCCGGCCATTGCGGCGTGGCACGATGATGAATCCGAATGATCCGACCGAGCTGCTCCGCGAAGATCATGCGCATCGTGTCGATCATGGTCGGCGTGTCCGCGTCATATGGCGTTGACGCATCACGGTAGAGCACGACGACGGCCATGCAGTCACCTTCGTGATGACATCCGTAGGCGATGACGTTGGAATCCGCGAGGAAATCCGCATCTTCGCCGGCCCATGCGCTGAAGTCGTCGACCTCGTTGAAGCTCACGATGCCGGTCTCGACGGCGAGACTGGGGCAGATGACTTCGCTGAGATGGTCGAGCAGGACTGCGACGCTGTCGCGAGGACAGTCATAGTTCACGTATGCACCGAGGCTGTATTGGCCTTCGGCATCGGGAAGGAACACGGCGGCGTTCGTGGGGCCGGTCTTCGTGAGGAGGTATTCGAGCATCGTGCGCAGCAGTTCCTCGACGTCGAGTTCCTGACGCATGAGCGTTCGAAATTCCGTGGCCAGTGCGACTTCACCCATTTGGTCTGAGAGTTCCTGATACGCGTTGACAAGATCGTTGCAGAGGGTGTCAACCTGCTTGG
>JBCCFX010000027.1:0-26218 GCA_039029515.1 Planctomycetota bacterium | reverse complement strand
GACGGCAACGGTCGCTGGGCGCGCGAACGCGACCTGCCTCGAATCGAAGGACATCGCGAAGGTGCACGAACCGTCCGCACCGTCATCACCACGTGCGCGCATCTCGGTATCGAAGCGCTCACGCTGTTCTCGTTTTCGAGCGAGAACTGGAAGCGACCGATCGACGAGGTCGCCGGCCTCATGGCGCTCTATCTCGAGAACCTCGCGCGCGAGCGGGAAGAACTGCTTGAGAACAACATCCAGTTCCATCAGATCGGTCGCCGTGAAGGTCTGCCGGACGAGGTCCTCGACGCTGCAGATGCCATGACGGAAGCGACGAGCCACTGCACCGGCCTGAAGCTCGTGCTCGCGTTGAATTACGGCAGTCGAGCAGAGCTCACCGATGCCGTCCGCGACATTGCCACTGCCGTACAGTCAGGCGAGATGACACCCGGTGATATTGATGAACAGGTGATCACGGATCATCTGTACACCGCCGGTCTGCCTGATCCGGACCTCCTGGTCCGCACCGCCGGCGAACGCCGCGTCTCCAACTACCTGCTCTGGCAGATTAGCTATGCGGAGATCTATGTGACGGATGTGTACTGGCCCGACTTCGGTGTCGCCAACCTGCATGACTCCATTCGTGACTACGCAAGGCGAAATCGACGTTACGGTGCACTGGATCACACCAACACCTGAGTTCCCACTCGACATGCCACAGAAAACGGCCGCGCCCCGGAGCGGATGAGCGTGGCGGGACGCGGCCTTGAATGTAGCACGTGAAGTGTGACGGAATCGGCACACGTTGTCTGAGTCAGCCGATCGATCCGGCAATCAATCCGGGAGCTTCTCCAGGTATCGAATGATCGGTCGATCGTTCGGTGTGTCGACGTTGCTGCGATCGACAAGCATCACGTAGCGTGAGTTATCGACCAGCATTTCCGGATCAAGGGCGTTCCACTCGCCTGTAATCGGATTCTGCTTGAACGTGCGAACCTTGAAGTACACCGTAAACACGTCGCTTCGCGTGGTGACGAGGTTGGATGCACCGGCAAACAGCAGACCTGTTTCCTCCGCATCACCCGCAGTGTCGTCGCCCGTTCCCGGGAAGATCGGTGCGGTTCGATTGGCACTCTGGAAGAACGCGGCCTCATTGCTTCCCGAACCGTTGATTGCACTCGTGTTCAGCGCCGGATTGAGATCGGTTGAGATCCATGATCCAAACGCGAGATCACCTGTCTGCTGCGTCCGCATTGGCTGCAGCGTCGGGTCAATACCAGCGCCCGCAAAGTCAATGCGCCAGCTTTCCTTCGTATGGACCTGAAGGCGATTGTCACCGAAGTCCGAGCCCATGTACGCCGTCGCATCTGCTGCGATCAACGGGTCCGTGGGTTGGAACACACCCGGGAGTTGCTGCCCCGGCTCGTTCATCAACATCAGTTCACCAAGGCTCATGAAGCCCCAGTCGCGCCGTGTCATGTCCGGCACACTGTCCGGAGCAGCGTAGTTCGGGCCACCAATATAGCCCTGCGCCGGATTCTGCTGCAGTGACGAATTCAGTGCGCCCTGAAGGATGTTGGCATCGCCGTTGAGTCGATGACGATACATATCGACCGCACGAGCGGTGTTAGCGAACGGATACGTGAAATCACCTTTCCAGACATGCACCATGCGCGACCAGTGCGGAAGCGTTCGCATCACTTCCATGGACGCGGTGTTAATGTTGATCAGGCCAGGTGTGATCTCATCACGGAATCCGCCGGCAAGCCAGTACTCGTACTGCGTGTTGCCATAGGCATCTTCGACATGAATGCCACGACCATCACACACGAATGCATCGAGCAAACGCGCACCTGCAGGCATCGGCGGATCGAACCCCGCTGACTGCCGAAGGTAGTCCGCCGGGCGAGTGGCGTCGTAGAACGTCGTATCAAGATCACCCACGACCGGCGAGAGAATTTCGCCGTTCGTCAGTTCCACGGTGTCAATCTGAAGTCGGCCGACACGACGTTTGAGCTCCGGATCATCCGGATAGTTCTCGATCTGCTCGGCCAGGAATTCAGAGAACGTTCGGGTCGTCTCGGCGTACGTGTTGTCGTCCATTGAGACCATATGGCCGTGCATCCAGACGTTGAGGATCTCACCGACTTGCTTGAAGTCATCGTTCTTCAGGAGCAACTGCATCGGGAAGTTCAACTGGCGACTGGTGCCATAGAACCCTTTGTCAGCGAACGCCGCACGATCAAACTCGCCTGGATTCGCGCCAAGTTCCACGCCCTGATGATCGAAGAACGTCGGCTTGCGACGAATGGTGTCACCTTGTGAGTTCTCGTACTCACGCGTGAACCAGGCCGTCTCATGCATTCCTTGATTATCGACGGATGTCCCAAGGCCATACGAGAGATCAGAATCAACCTCGTCGTCAAGAATCTGGAATCGCTCACCACGATACGGTTCACTGTCCGTGCCATTCGGCGGCGCATCGCCTGCCAGAAGATCCTGATTCGACCAGGTGACTTGCTGATCACCGAAGACGAATCGCGGGTTTCGTTCGAACGGCTGGATGATGTTGCCAGCGACCGCGGTATTTGGCGAGACCGTCGGCTGAAAGTCAAAACCCCATGCTCGCGTGACGCGCGCGTAGTTCACGTACGTATCGCCTTCACCGAGACGAATCCCCGGTAGTTCCGGGTTGGGATCTCCCCAATTCACCGTGCCGGGCTCAATACCCATGTCGTCAGGCGGTAGGTAATACTCAAGATTCTGAACCGCATCACCAAACGACTCGAACTCCGAGCTGAACTCACCTGCACCATCATTGAATGCGATCAGCGGCTGGTCATCGAACCGATCAATCACGACCAGATGCTCTGTGCCGCCGGCGGAACCATCGGCCAGAATCGGCAGACTTCGGTCGATCCGGCTGAGCTCGATGGAATGCACATCTTCGTTCGGCGGGTTGTCATACGCATCGCGTTCGTTGGACCACGTTGATGCATCAACAAGGTAGTACCCACTCGACTCACCAAACCCGAGATTATTCGGGTCGAACGATGTGAGGCCAAGACCATCCGCATTGCGAATCTGGTGCTGCTGCTCTGTGCCCACATCCAGGAAGTCTTCCCAGAGGCTTCGGAACGATGCAATCGTGCCACCAAACTTCGGGTTGTCGTGATCGAACTGACGATCGATGACCGCGAATGTCGCAGTGCTCGGACGCCATTCGGTCGCGGGCGGAAGATAGCGTTCATCCGTGTTCGGCACGATGTCTGCAAGACGCAGATTCTGTCCAAACACGCTGATCACATAGTCCCACAGATCGACACTCACTTCGAAAGGATTTGCAATCTGCACGCAGACGACTGTCGACTGCTCATGATCAGCCACCGTAAAACTACCGCTGTTCAGGATCGGATCGCTCGCGGGCGACAACTGTCCCGGAGCGCCGGGTGGCGGTGTTGGCATCTGATCGCTGCCGTGCACGTGCGCAATGAACGCTTCAAGCAGAAACGGCTGCGCTTCCAGACCGATCATGCGGTTTGGTTGCAACGTGAGTGGCTCAGCTTTGATCTTGATTGCATCACGCAGCAGATACTGGTCCGGCAACGGCCGCGGATCAGTCGTGACATTGGTGTACGGGAACAGATTTGAACGCAGATCGCCGTTGCGATACGCGAGAATGTTCGCCGCGAGCCCCGAAGCAAGCTCGTTGTTTCGAATCATGAAGGGATCATTCATGGACGGTGGCGTATTCTCATTCTCCTGAAGATACGCGCCCGTCGGCTCGGTCAGACTGCCCTGCAAGTCATCATTGAACGCCGTGAAATAACCCAAAGCGGTATTTCGTGGCCGCTGAATGAGCGCCCGTTCGATCAGATCTCGCAGATCTTCGCGATAGAAGTCTGCACGTATGTCAAACGTCCACCCCGAATTGATCTCTCGCCGTAACGCCAGTGCATTCGTCAGGTTCGCGCCACCTCGAAGGTCGAATTTTCGACGTCCGAGCAGCAACGACCGAATCGTCGTTGGGTCCGGAACATTATCCAGGACATTCTGAATACCAGGATTCACCGAAGTGTCAGTGTTGATCGACAACGTCGGCCAGAGCCATGGCGGCAGCAGTTCATTGCGTGCACCGCTGAACGTCGTCATCTTTCGGCGCACATCGCGAAGGAGTGCTCGCGCGGGCTTATTGAACTCACCCGCTTCAACACTCTCGTTCAACTGCAACTGGCCTCGGATCAAGCCTTCTGTCGGCCCCGTGTTCTCAAGACGCTGCACGCCAGCTTCGAGTGCCGACCACACCCAGGCAATATTATTGCCGTGGTAGGCACGCAATTCGATCTCGTTGTTGAGCGCGAAACCGGTGTACCAACGCTCGGGAAACAACGAATACGTCTTGGTCGTATCGTTCGGATCGAGCGTATCGTCAGGATTCGGGAACTTGTAGTTGCGCGCTTGTGGCACGCGACCATTACCACGCCACCACGCAAGCCGGTCATTGCTGTTCGGTGCGAGAATGGCGTTGCCGTAATTCACACCGTCACGGCGCACGAAACCAGCATTGATCTGGAATCGATTCCACGCCTCAGGACTCTGGCGATATCCGGCTCGGAAATCGCCGGCCACGCCGCCATTGACATTGGCCATCCGGTTGTCCGGATTGTCGAACAGCCCGACGTTTGCTTCGCGCCGTGTATGCGTGAATGAGAACGGTACGGACAGATTACTCCCCAGCAAAGCGATATCGGCCGGCGTCTCCCCGCGCGTATCGTCGTCGTCGAATCGGGATGCCGCATTCACGTTGACCATCGCACTGTTGTCGACAATGCGAACAGCCACGATCTGCATAAGTCCGTTTGGCATCGCCAACGGCGATGTAAACCAGAATGAGTCGGTGAAACCATCACCATCTGCGTCGGCAAGAATTCGACTCTGCAGATGCCGGAACGAACCATCGACAAACTCATCGCTCTGATTGCCGCCCAGCGTTGGGTACGTCAGCCCCTGAACCTGCGGGTCGCGCAGCCGAACAAAGTTGCTTGGAATGTTCAGGCTTGAACCGGTGTTACTCGCAGCTCCGAACTGCGGGATATAACACTGCAGGTAACCCGCAAGACCAATCGGTGTGTCGGCAGAAGGAAACGGCGCAACGCCCATCCAGTTCGCCCAGCGATTCAGGAATGGCGCCGTCCCACCGCTCAGCCCCGTACCAGAATAGCCCGTGGAAAATTGCTGATTGCCCGCAAGCCCCCAGAACTCGGCGGGACGAATCGGTGTGAACTGTTCAATGGGAATGTTGAGATTGGTCACCAGGCGACCAAGGCCATCATTATCGAGATCACCGATGTCAGAAATGTCAGTAATCACGCGCCAGCTGTTGCCTGCACGCGACAGATTCGTCAGGTGCGGCCACAGATAGAACGTGTCCGACTGTTTCACATCGTGCGCGATGGAATCCGCATTCACGACCGGTGATGTGGTCATTCGATACGGTTCAGTTGAAGCAAGCCATCGCGTATCTGAGGTTCCCGGATTTCCTGCAGGGTTATACAGGCTCAATCCGTTGAACATCTGAATGTCGATGAGGGGTTGAACCGGAAACGCCGTCCCCAATGGATCATGACCCGGCCCCTTGGGCAGAATCGAATTGATCAACGCCGCAAACGGTACTCCAGGCGGCATGGTGTCAGGCCAGTTCGTCCAGGGGCGAACTTCGTGAGACGCGCGATTGTATGGGAACTCATACGTCACAAAGCCGCCAACGTTGATGGTCTCAACGTCCATCCCATACCGAGTCGCATTCGACGGTATGGGGCGCCGTGGCGTATTCGCATCGGCCGAAAATCCGATGCTGGCAAACGGATCTGTCTTTGGGATCGGACGCACGAACAACGCACTGGCAATCTCATACGAGATCGCATCGGCAATCGACTCTCGGGAATCGTTGAGTTGTTCGCTCGCAAGCAACGCACTGCCTGTCAACCGATTGCCCTGCGATCGCGTGATAAACGCCGTCGCAATGATGACGAGCAGCGACAGGATCGCGGCGACAAGCACAAGCGTATTGCCACGACGCTCCAGGGCGTCAGATCGACGCTGTCTCGCATCTCGAAATACAAGCTTAGTCATTTTCGCGCTCCGGCAGATCGACGACGAACTCAAACGTTCGTCCGTACTCAAGATTCAGATCTTCATCATGCAGCGTCATGCGCACGCGGACCGCATCCGGCCACGGTGTATACGCTGTCTCGACTGATGTGGGCACCAGTCGTCCATCCGGCCCGATCGTACTCGGCTGCGTGCGGTTGTAACCGAACGATGCGAGGTATTGCTTGGCGTCATTCACGCCAAAGACCGTGCCGGCCTGGGAAGGCATTGGATCGTCAAAGATCTCAATGTTGTTGGCGAAGATTGAAAATTCGAAATCAGCATTGTTGATCAGGTTCTGACTTGTCCACCAGGGCGCATCACCATTCCACCAGGCTGGCACGGAACCCCACGTATCACCAACCGTGAATGGCATGACGCCGCGATCCTCATCAAACCAGCCGAACCATGGCTGACTCAGTTCAGACTCATTGAGCGAATTCGCGCCCTGCCATGATCCATTGACCAGCACTTCGCCGTACTGCACGCCAGAGTGCAACTGAACACCATTGGTATCAAAGATTGCGCCGCTTCCTTTGCGATACGTCCAGTCGACGCGGAAGTCGCTGCAGTTTGGACTCATCACATGGTTGGTGAGGGCCTGATCGACCCGTCGAATACTCGGCGCGGATCGCTCGGCTCGTGGATACCGCATGACTTCGCGTTCAAACAGGAGTCGCTGCACCTGCCAGTCATCGCTCTCTTCAATCAAGCGATCACGGACATCGTGCACCATTGTTGCTGAGAGGTCGAAGCGGCCATCGCGAATCTGGCGACTCGCGAACGTCGAGTCATTCGGCCCCCACGGATCGTTGAAGAAAATACTCTTCGCGCCGCGGTTCTTCATGTAGAACGCTTTGCCATCCTGATTCGGATTCAACTCGTCCTGCGTATCATCATCGCCGCCAATCACCGATTGACGACAGAGAATCCAGCGCCGAGACTCCGGCTGCACACCGTTCAGTGTGTCTGACGATGACGCGGAGTACATCGTGGTGCTTTCGTTATCCGCACCACCAGAATTGATTGGACGGAACGTCGTGCGCACCATCTCAATGTCCTGACGATTGAACGGATAGATCTGCGCGTTCACATTACCCGTCGGTCCAAGTGCATCGTAAACCGTGTAAATAAAGCTCCCGGGCGAACTTGGCGTTGCCCCGCGTCCTTCTGGGATCTGAAATCCGGGACTGTAGATAATGACGGACTCATTCGACGATGACTTCAGCTGCGTGTCACCCGCTAATGCAAAAGTCGTCATGCCCTGAATGCCGCTTCGGAAGAAGACGAGCTGATCGCAACGAATCCACTCATCCGGCTTCAGCACCGGGTTGATCAAAGGCGCATTCGGCCCATACGCATCGTTTCGAACCGCAAGGTTGCGGATCATAAAGAGACCATCATCGTTGTAGGAATCGATATCGCGCCGCAACTGTGCTTGAACTGCCGACACCGTCTGGATCAACGACGCATTTGCTGTCGCGACCGCGGTGATGCGTGATGCGGTCCCGAAAATCTTCGAGGTCGCCGCAATGACCACGAGCAATACAACGATCGCAACCAGCAATTCGGTCAGGGTAAATGCGCGGCGTGCGCGCACGATTCCTGTTTGTCTCATCATCGTTGTCATTTTTAGAGCTCCCGAACCGTTGCGAAGACCGGTTCAATCGTCACGGTCAGATCGGTCGTACTGTCATCGTTCACGTCGAATTCAACCTGTCGGGGCAGGTACCAGATATGCGTGACCGAACCGTCGTATCGAATGCCACCACGAGCCGTGAATGCCGCGCCCGTGCCGAAGAAGTAGTTCGACGGTAAATCGAGCATCGGCATCGGCGGACGAATCAGTTCCACGTCGAGCGGATCGGACTCATCATCACGCTGGTTGGACAGCACGCGCATCACTTCGTTGTTCTGCGTCACCAGCCACTGCCCCGCGGCAGACCAGCTCTGGTACGGATTGAATTCGTCCCACGGTTCACCGCCGTCAACACCTCGTACAACGTACGGCGTAATCGGCGATTCGTTCGACAAGTCAACGTGGTTGTACGCACTCCACTGCGACTGTGTCGCCATAGCGGCTTCCGCCGCCGGTGTCACCAGATTCAGTCGTTCCGGCAGATACGGAACGTCTGCCCCGAATGTCCCGTTGTCCAGACGATACGGCGAGTAATACACCCACTCATCAAAGCCCGGCGGCGGGATCACGCGGTAGACGAAGATCGCCACCTGAATCCGGCCGTTGTACCGTCGGAACATGCAATCCCAGACATACTGCGGCTTCTCAAAGTCTTCCGGTCCGCCTGCACTGCTTGCCGATTGCTGCGGATAGAACCGCTCTTGCCGTGTAATGACGCGCTCGAACGGAAGAAGCGAACTGCCGTTCTCGTCGAAGGCACGGTCTGTGTCGAATGGAATGCCATACAAACCGGATCCCAATCCGCCGGGAAACTCCGTGGCAATTTGGAGGTTGCCGTCGACACTTGGACCAACACCCTGGGTGGCACGAACGTACTGACTACTGAAAATATCAATCGCACCGTGCAACGGATTGAACGGGTCTGTCGGATCATGAATCATCGACGGCCGCAGCCACGGCCAATCGGTGTTGACCTGGAGAGACGTAAACGGCATGGCCGTCGACTCACTCCCGACATCCAATGGCAGGTCCGCAGCGCTGATGTTGTAAGCACTGGAATCGAGATCGGAGAACAGTGACGGATCGACCTTGGATCGAATAATGGCCATCGCATTGTCAGCGATGATCGGCCCGATCACGTCATCAGCGCCACGCTGTTGCTGCACGATTCCAGCCGGGAACAGGGCTGAAATACTGATCACGCCAACGCTGAGGATGAAGATCGCCATCAGCACTTCGATCAGCGAAAAGCCTCGGCGTCCGACACGACTGTTGTGCTGCGTCCGCTGCATCATCGCATGGCTACTCCGCTGTACCGATTGAAGTGAATTCGATCCGCACGCTCGTTGATGTAATCGGAGTAGTCCGCACGGCGCTGGACTGCATTCACCCAGGTGGCGGTGTTGTACAGCTCTCGCGCTTCGTTCTCGTCATAGACCGAAAGGAACGGTGTCGGATAGATGTACGGTTCATCATCCTCGTACACCTGAAGGGAAAACGATGTATCAATGGGCATCAGATTCTGAGCCTGCAATGGCTCATCCATACCCTCGCGACGCATGCCGCCACCGGGCACTCTGAAGTTCCCATCCCAGTCCACGAACCCGACAACTGAATCGGACTCAGGATTCGTCATGATGCGCTCGCCCCGCGCGTTATAGAACACCGTAATGATGGCACCGCCCGCTTCACCGCCCGGGCTGCTCGGATCCTGACTGATTGCCGACAACGTCGTCTGTGGAGCCCAAAGGAGATCCAGATCCTCCTCTGCGATGCCCTGATCGCCAGGCAACAACAGGCCATACATCGCGCCTGCAACCTTGAACCCTTCCGGAAGGCGACGCGGCGGAATGCCCGGAATGGGCACGTACCGGTCGGCAAATGTTGTACCGCCCGAGAAACCACTCTGCACGCGGTAGACCTCACCGGTCCACTTGCACAGCACAGCTTCGGTGTATTCCGAATCGCCATCGCCAAAGCGTGCGCGGAACACGACGGCGACAATACGGTTCTCACGGATTGCCGTGGAGCGTGCGTTGTCGAGCACGGCCATCACGGCGTTCGTCGCACCAACGCGACGCGCATCCTTGGCCAGCCGGCCAACCGCGAAGATCGTAATCCCGCCGATGATCGCGATGATCGCAATGACCACCAGCAATTCGATCAGCGTAAACGCACGGCGTTGTGTGTCATTCTGACGCGGCATCATCACTTCCAGTACTCAACCACGAGTTCACCCGAATACAGGTTGTCCTGCGTTGCCACAAATGCGGCAGACTCCGGGTCGTTGTTTTCACGAAGGTCGCCGAACTTCTGATCCGGCCCTGCCGAGATGAAGACGAGGCGACGATTGCGCGCCACGCCGTACATGTCTTCGAGCGGCGTACGCAACGTGCCATCAGCATCCGGATCACCGAACGACACGCCCTGCCTGTACACGGCGCCGGGATGAATCACGCGCAGCGGCGTTCCCCACGGATCAACGATGGTCAACTGCTCTTCCGGCTCGCCGGCTCGCGCGAGATACTCCGCACGAATCGAATTTGCCGTGCAGGCGCATGGATCGTTCGGATCAATCAGCCGCGTCCAGTTCGGCAGTGGATCCAGCGCATCGTCCAGTTGCTGCAGATAGCGCGGATTGATGCCCTGGACGACATCTTTCACACGCGCGTTGTCGTTGAGCGTTCCCACGACTTCGACGATGTGAAACGGATGCATCGTCGTGCTCTGAATCTCATAGCGAGCTCGCGGCGCCGCAATCCCATCGCCGTCAAGGCCGTCTTCGCCCCAGGCAAGCGACCGCTGGCTGTCGAGTTCCCACTCGTCGACGGCGACGGTGAGCACGCGCATGAGGTCTTCCGCTTCACGCTCTTCCGATGCGCCCAGCAGCCGCAGTCCCACGGTGGTGGTCAACGCGGCCAGGATGACAATGATGCCAATCACGATGAGCATCTCGATCAACGTGAACGCGCGCGGCGTGCGACCTGTCAATCGATTCATGATGTGTCGAGAACCATGCATCACTGTCCGACCTCCACAATGTTGTCGCGGTTGAAGTCGTCACGACGCTTCGTGTCGTCAATGCGCTGATCCGGCCCTGCCGACAGGAATGCGAATTCCGCCGATTTCAATTCGGACGAGGTCGTCGAATCGCCATCAGCGTCATTGAAGTATGTTCCGTCGAAATTCCGCGCATCGATGCCGGATGCAGCGGCGAGATCAAACGGCCGCAATGGCACAACGGTTTCGAGTCCGACGGGATCATGAATGCCGTCACCGTCGCGATCCGAGAACCGGACAGACTGGCCAATCGAGCCCGGAAGATACGTCTGGCGGTAAAACCGAATGGGTTGGTCCCAGGAATCAACGATGACCTTCGGTAACGAATCGTCATACGCGCCATCGCCCGGAAAGACGACGTCCAGCGTGTCCGTCAGGCCGCCAAGAAGTCGGTCATCGCTCAGATCAAGGTACGGCCCATACACCTGCCCCTTGTCGAATTCGTACGGATTGGTCTCTGACCCACGGGCAGCCCCTGGGCCATACGACATGCGCTCATTCAGCAGACCGGTGCCATATCGCGTCGCGTTCCACACCCCATCGGCACCCGGGCTTCGAATGCCTACCGGCGGTGATTCCGATGCCCATGACGTGTTTGCACCGCCACCAGGTACACGGCCATAACCATCTTCATAGTGGTGGCCATACCCGACGAGGTACTCAGCCGGTGTCGTGATTGAATAGTAGTTCGAGACCACCTCAACACTCAACGCGGGATCGGATGCGACAAAAGGCGTCAGCAAATGTCGCTCGACGCCGAGTTGTGGCGGCAAGTAACCATGATCCGCTTTGAACCGCTGCATCGCCTGGCTCATGGAGTTCATCAACGACTGCGTCGCTGCCTTGCGCGCTGATGTGCGTCCTTTGTTGACGGCAACGATCAGCAGGCTGGCGATCAGGGTGATGATTGCGATGACCACGAGGAGCTCGAGCAGCGTGAAGGCCGCTCGACTCGCGGATCGTTTCTGTCGGCATGTATCAGGCCGAATCATCATTGACTTCCTCATGCGGACTCGATCAGCCCTGGCTCTGCGAAACGCTTTCGATCATCTTCACCAGCGGGAGGAACAGCGCGAGCACGATCACGCCCACGACACTGCCCAGCACCACCACGAGGAGCGGCTCAAGAAGACTCAGCAAACTTGCGACCGCGACGTCGACTTCTTCGTCGTAGTTGTCCGCGATCTTCATGAGCATGACATCGAGGTCGCCGGTCTCTTCGCCGACGTCGATCATGTTCACGACGATCGCATCGCAGACCTTGGTCTCGCGCAATGGACCCGCGAACGTTTCGCCTTCTCGAATCGAGTCATGGACGCGCGTCAGCGCCTGTTCGTAGACGTAGTTGCCTGAGGTATCGCGCGTAATGTTGATCGCTTCGAGAATCGGGACACCCGCGGAAATCAATGTGCCCAGCGTTCGCGTGAAGCGCGCGATTGATGTCTTGCGCGTCAGGCCACCAATGATCGGAATGCGCAATCGAACGATGTCCGTGAATGCTCGTCCCGGCCCGGTCTTACGTACCAGTTTCAACAGGAAGAAGAGCACAATCGGTGAACACACCACCCAGACCGCGCCCGGAATGATCTGTGATTCAGTTGCGGTGCCGGCCATCCAGGAACTCGCATCGATCAGCCAGAGCGTCAGCTTCGGCAGCTCGACATCAAAGTCATTGAAGATGTCTTTGAACTTCGGAATGACGAACACCATGATGCCCGTGACGATCAGCGTCGCGATGATGACCACGACCGTCGGATAGATCATCGCACCGATGATGCGGCGACGAAGGCGCTCGGCCTTCTCCATGAAGTTCGCGAGACGTTGGAGGATCAGGTCGAGCACACCACCGATCTCGCCGGCGTTAACCATCTTGCAGTACAGCCGGTCGAACGCCTTCGGATGCTTGGCCATCGCGTCCGAAAGCGTGCTTCCCGCTTCAATATCTTCCACCACGCCAGTGAGAATCGACTTCAACAGACCTGGTCGCTGCTGCGATTCGAGAATCTGGATCGAACGCAGCAACGGCAGACCCGCGTCCTGCAGTGTCGAAAGCTGACGCGTGAACAGCGTGATCTTTTTGGTACCGACGCCACCAATGGACAGGCTGAGACCGCCCTTCTTTTTCTTCTTCGCCTTGGCGGTCTTGCTGATCGGCGTCCCGTCCGAGCCGGACTTCACCTTCTGTTCGCGAACCGACGTCGGGAAGAAACCCTGCGATTTGATCTGCTGAATCGCTTCTTCACTCGACGTGGCTTCCACCGTGCCCTTCTGCGGCTTGCCGGCGGAGTTCAGTGCTTCGTATGCGTAGGTGGCCATGATGCTCGATGCTCCGTTGAAACCAGAACGCTTCGCGCAGGTCGCGCGAACGGGTGATCGCTGAATCAGTCTTCGACAATCGTCTCGCGGACGACTTCGTCAATGGTGGTCTGCCCGTCGTAGATTGCGAGCAATCCTGCCTCGCGCAACGTCCGCATGCCGCGCTTTCGACACTCGATGCGCAACGCGTTGGTCGAGGCTTCCGCCATAATCATTTCGCGCAGCGCATCGTCGAGTTCCATGATCTCGAAGATCGCTCGACGGCCGCGATAGCCACTTCGGTTGCAGTTGTCGCAACCGCGGCCACGCACAAATGTGCGGCCCGCAACATCCTCGAGGCGCAACTGCAATTCCATCAGCTGCTCTTCAGTGGGAACGTATTCTTCCTTGCACTGCAGGCAGACACGACGAACGAGTCGCTGGGCGACGATCGCTTCGATGGTTGCGGTCAGGAGGAACGCTTCCACGCCAAGGTCAATCAGACGCAGAATCGATGATGGCGCATCGTTGGTATGCAGCGTCGAAAACACAAGGTGACCAGTCAGTGATGCCTGCACAGCAATCTGTGCGGTCTCGAGGTCGCGGATTTCACCCACAAGGATGATGTCCGGGTCCTGACGCAGGAATGAACGCAGCAAACGCGCAAACGTCAGTTCCTGATCCGTGTTCACCTGGCACTGCACGAGGCCATCAATGTCGTATTCAACCGGGTCCTCAGCGGTGAGGATCTTGGTCTCCGGCTCGTTCAGCGAGTTCAGTGCCGCATACAGTGTGGTCGTCTTCCCTGATCCGGTCGGACCGGTGACCACGACAATGCCGTTCGGCTTTTTGATCAGACCACTGACCTGCTCGAACTCGTCGTCGCGAAGCCCGACTTTCTCCAGGCTCAATTGCACGTTCGAACGGTCAAGCACACGCAGCACGACGGATTCGCCGAACATCGTCGGCAGCACCGACACACGAAGGTCGATGGGATTGTTGTTCACGACGAGCTCGATACGACCGTCCTGCGGCAGACGCCGCTCAGCGATATCGAGGTTCGCCATCACCTTGAGGCGGGACACGATTGGCAGCGCAAGATGCTTTGGCGGCGGCACCATTTCGTACAACACGCCATCGATGCGATAGCGCATCTTGAATTCCGCTTCAAACGGTTCGAAGTGGATATCCGATGCCTTGTCCTTGATCGCCTGAAGCAACACGAGGTTCAGCAGTCGAACCACCTTGTTGTCATCCGCGGCCGACGCAAGTTCCTCGAGATCAATCGAATCGCCACGACCGGCGAGCGCCGCGAGTTCTTCATCCTCGCTCAACTCCACCATCATGTCGGCCATCGATGCACCGTCGCCGGCGTAACGCTTGGACAACACCGCATCGATTTCGGATTCCGGTGCAACGACCGCTTCAACCTTGAATCCCATGAGAAGACGAAGATCGTCCACCGCACGGAAGTTGTCCGGGCTCTTCATGGCAATCCGAATGCGCCGCGACCCGCTGTCGAACTCGAGCGGAATGATCTGGTACGTCTGGGCCGTTTCCGCGGGCAGCGCGTCGATCGCTTCGCTCGGAATGTCGTCCGGCTCGACGTGGACGAGCGGCATGCCTGCCTGGCCTGCGAGCGCCTCGAGGATGTCGTCATCCTTGATATAGCCAAGCTCGACGAGATACTCGCCAACCAAACCGGCGCCACCCTTCGCGCGACGGGTCTTCTGCAAGGCCAGCGCTTCGTGAACCTGTTCACGCGTCACCTTGCCGAGCTTGGTCAGCACACGCCCGAATCGGCGCCCTTTGAGTTCCTTGGGATCGACGGCCATCGTTTCCATGTCCCCGTGTTGTCGTTCCGTCCATCAACCCCGTGGCCGGGACTGTGCAGAACGCACCGGTTGTCACTCTCCTGGACAGGCGAACCACACACCGCCCATCACCGCATTCGCGAACAGCGTCTCTCCGCATGCGCGAACAGTCCCCCGGACTGCTCCTGACTTCCAACCCTCTCTTGACCCCGGAACACTGCTCTCGGGACACGCGGCCGTATCCCGACCCCGATCACCTCGATGACCTATTCGCAGCCATCATCGGACCGGTTTACCGGACATCATCACCCAAACGAAAAAGATTCACAACCACATGTGTCCCAATTGAACATTAGGCCACATGGATTATGGAATTGATGTGTCGTTGATAACCGCGTGGCGCCGAAAACGCCCGGCCGTCGAGCCGATCAGTCTTCGGGTTCGTCCAGCTCGGTCCGGCCGACGCTGCCGCCTCCGCGATGCACCTTCTCGCTGAGCTCACCGGGGTCTCGGCCCTTATCGATCATCTCCTCCGCTGAGATCATGCCACGCTCGTAGAGGCTCCACAGGTGATCGTCGAGGAGCTGCATCCCGAACTTCCGCCCGGTCTGAATCGCCGAGTCGATACGGAACGTCTTGTTCTCACGAATGAGGTTCGAGATTGCCGGCGTGATGACGAGGAACTCGTAGCAGGCCACGCGACCGGGCTTATCCACGCGTGCCAGCAGCACCTGGCTGAGGACGGCGATGAGCGAGGTCGACAGCTGGACCCGCACCTGGGCCTGCTGATTGGTCGGGAAGGCATCGATGACACGCGTGATGGTGCCCGCCGCCCCGGTCGTATGCAGGGTCGCGAAGACAAGGTGGCCCGTTTCCGCCGCCCGGATCGCGGCCTCAATCGTCTCAAGGTCACGCATTTCGCCGACGAGGATCATGTCGGGGTCGGCACGCAGGGCACGACGAAGGGCTTCCGCGAAGCTGGGCACATCAGCACCGACCTCACGCTGATTCACCACGGACGACTTGTGGTAGTGGTAGTACTCGATCGGATCTTCGACCGTGATGATGTGTCGTTCGAGGTTCTGGTTGACGTAGTCCACCATCGTCGCGATCGAGGTCGTCTTGCCCGACCCGGTCGGCCCGGTCACGATGAACAAGCCACGCGGACGACGGATCAGCTCCTTCACAATCGGAGGCAGGCCAATCTGATCGAATGTCAGCAGCTCATTCGGAATGAGTCGGAGGACGAGGGTGAGGTCGCCACGCTGACGGAAGACGGCCACACGGAATCGTGCCTCCGTTCCGTAGGCGAAACCAAAGTCGCAGCTGCCTTCTTCCTGAAGTTCCTGCTGCGCTCGTTCCGGCGTGATCTGCTTCATCAGCGACACCGTGTCATCTGCATCCAGCACTTTCGTGTCCAGATTGCGCAGGCCACCGTGAAGCCGGAGCGTTGGCTTCCGGCCGACCGACAGGTGAAGGTCGGATGCGTTCAGTCGAATCACCGTGTCCAGAAGTCGGTCAATCTGCATCGTTGACATGGTCGTTGCGTCTCACTCGTCGCTGGGCCCGTCGCGAAGTGCCACGGCGCGCGTCTTACTCTACGTCGACATTCGAATCCAGAAGCGTGTCTGCCTGTGCATATTTGGCGACTTCTTCCGGCGTCGTAATGCCTCTCAGAATCTTCAGTTTCCCGTCGGCCACCAGCGGTCGCATGCCGTGACGAATCGCAGCGTCGCGCACGCGGCCGATCGGTGCCCGGCTGAACGCCAGTTCCCGCAGTTCCGAATTCATGCGCAGCATCTCGAAGATGCCCTTTCGGCCTTTGAATCCGAGCGCACCACACCGGGCGCATCCGACGCCCTTGTGCACCTGGCCCGCCGCCGCCTCTTCCGGGGAAATATCGACCAGACGCAACAGGCGCGGATCCGGTTCCGGATCGAGCTCCTTGCACTGGTCGCACAACACACGAATCAGACGTTGCGCCATGATGGCCTGCACGGAACTCGCCACCAGGAATGGTTTCACACCCATGTCCATCAGTCGCGTGATCGCGGACGGTGCATCGTTGGTATGCAACGTGGAGAACACAAGGTGTCCCGTCAACGCCGCCTGAATCGCGATCTCAGCAACCTCGCGGTCACGAATTTCACCGATCAGCACGATGTTCGGCGCCTGACGCAGCATGGCACGAAGGATCGAGGCGAAGGTCAGCCCGATGCCTTCACGAATCTGGCACTGATTGATGCCGTTGAAGTTGTATTCCACCGGATCTTCAGCGGTAATGATCTTCCGGTCAGGGCGATTCAACACATCAAGCGCCGAGTACAACGTCGTTGTCTTCCCTGACCCGGTCGGCCCGGTCACCAGAAAGATTCCCGTCGGCCGCGTGATGATCTTGTTGAATACGTCCAGTGAATCCTGCTCGAATCCGAGGTTCACCAGACCGATACGCACCGAGTCCGGCCGCAGAATACGCAGCACGATCGATTCACCGTGGTAGGCCGGACATGCACTCACACGGAAGTCGATCTGATCGCCATCCACCGGGAACTTGATTCGACCATCCTGCGGAACGCGCCGTTCGGCAATGTTCACGCCGGCCATCAGCTTCAATCGAGCGAGCAGTGCCGACTGCATTCGTTTCGGCAAGTTGTCGCGGACATGGCACACACCGTCAATGCGGTAGCGCAGCACGACGCGATCGGTCATCGGCTCGACGTGAATATCCGAGGCGTCACTGCGCACGGCTTCAACGATCAACCGGTTGATCAGGCGGACGATTGGCGCATCGTCGCCGCCGGCAATATCCACCGAAGCATCAACCGATCGGTCGACGGTGACGTCGACGGATTCGGTGACGAGCGAGTCCTGCGTGTCGAACATGCCTGCGGCGCCGCCGGCACCGCCGCCGGAACCCTGGCCGTCTATGAACAGCTTGATCGCGCCCTTGGCTGCGATCGCGGTATCGATCTCGCAGTTGAGTCGAAAGCGGAGCATGTCCAGCAGTTCGAGATCCATCGGATCGTGAATGATCAGCTTCAGGCGACCATTCGCTTTCGACATCGGCACGATGAGGTGCTTCTTGATCAGCTCCTGCGGGACGAGCGACATGTCGAATTCTTCGTCCGCGTCCTCGCCGATCAGGTCGAGGAACTCCATATCGAATTGGGCGGCGAGTGCCTTCGCGACGGCTTCCTCTTTACAGAGGCTTGCTTCGACCAGCGCTTCGCCGATCCGCTTGCCGGTACCACGGGCAATCCCGAGGGCCTGTTCGACCTGGGATTCGGTGACGATGCCCCACTCCTGAAGAATCTCACCGAGCTTCTGACGCTTGCGTGCCATACGTGCCTCATGGTCGCCCGGGGCGACAGGTCTTTGAACGGAGCCGACGCTCAGGTCGGGGTGAACTGCTTAGTATTGTCCGCAAGGGATACCCCTGCAACCCGATGGAACTTCCAACGCTGATGCCAGACACCCCACGCATCCTGATTACGGCCGGTCCGACCCAGGAACCCATTGATGCGGTTCGCTATCTCGGCAACCGGTCGTCCGGTCGCCTCGGCATTGCCCTCGCCGATGAAGCAGCTTCCCGCGGGCATCGTGTGACGCTGCTGCTCGGCCCCACAGGTCGTATGCCGTCCCATACGGATATCTGCATAGAACGGTTTCGAACCACGCATGATCTCGCGACGCTGCTGGACACCCACGCCCCGAATCACGACCTCATCATCATGGCCGCTGCCGTGGCAGATTTTCGTCCCGCCGCTGCCGAACCGGACACCAAGATGCGGCGGCAGGACGGCCTGACGCTCCATCTGGAGCCGACAGAAGACCTTCTCGCCCGACTCGGGTCGACACGCGAGCCTGCGCAATGCCTCATCGGATTCGCGCTTGAGCCTCGGAACAGGCTGCTCGAATCAGCCCGCGAAAAACTGGAACGCAAGAACATTGATGCGATCGTGGCCAATCCGCTGGAGACCATGGATGCCGAGTCCATCTCAGCGACGCTGATTCGCCGCAATGGTGGCACGGTCCAAGCACCATCCGATCTGTCGAAAGCGGACTTCGCCGGATGGCTGCTCGACCAGGTCGCGGAATTGCCCCTCGACGCTCCGGTGGAGCCGATTCCCACGGAAAATCCCGGCGACCCGGGAAAAAGCCGGGCACGGTGACGTCTGTCTGGTGAACCCCTTCGAAACGGAGATCACCTCATGACCTGCCGAACACTGATGGCACTCACCGCGACCGCCCTTCTCGGGGGCACCACACTGACCACCACCGCTGCGGCACAGGACGCACCGCTGCCTGACAACGCACTGGTGAATCCGCCCGATCGCCTTGACGTCTCATTCCCCGGCGGGAATGTCGCCGACTTCACCGATGAGATTCGACGCCGCATCCCGGACGCCAACATCGTCCTCATGCCGCCAGTAGAGTCCTTTGAACTGCCCGCGATCTCCTTGCGCGGCGTCACCCTCGAAGCCGCATTCGCCGTCCTCGAACAATCACGCACCTCCAGCGAAGGCGTGCTGCAGCGCTTCTTTGTCACGCCGGTCGGTTACGACGCGAACGGACTTCCCATCCTGACCGTCTCCGGCGAGCGAACCAAGGCGAACGCGACCCAGCGTAACGCCCGCGGTGTCCGCACGCAGATGGACGACCAGCTTCAGATTACCAGCGGCGTGTTCTCGCTCGCGCACATCGTCAACTCGAATGTGATTGGCAAAGACGAAGCGCTCGCGTCGATCGAGCTCACGCTCGCGGTGTTCACCGACGAGGGTGCATCAACGGAAATGCGGTACCACGAGAAGACCGGCTTGCTCGTCGCACGCGGACCTCTTGAACAACTGCGCGCTGTGGAAGACGCGATCGATGAACTCGGCGCGGCTGCCAGCATCATGAAATCGATGCAAGATCGCCAAGCCAATGCACCGACACGGGCCGAGTTCGACGGCATGCAGAGTACGGTCAACGCGTACACAACAGAGCTTGACAGCGCCAAGACGCAGGTGCGCAACCTCGAACTCGCGCTTGATTCGGCGCGACGCCAGGCTGCAGAATCCATGCAGGAAGCGCAGCAGGCACGAGACGAAGCACGAAACTACCTGAGAGAGCTTGAGGTCACGCGAATCCGCCTTGAAGATTGCCTGGCCAAACTCGGACCGTAATCGCGGCAACATTCCGCCTGCCCATTCGTAGGAACACATGTGGGGCACGACTGGTCGAATCTGACCCGAGCGATCGCCGCGGGAAACACCGCGGCGTTCGCCACGTTCTACGAAGCATGGTTTGACGCGGCGTACGCCGAGACGCGGCGTGTTGCACGACGCGATGAGTCCTTCTGTCTCGATATCGTCCAGGACGTCATGATGAAAGTCATTCGATCCATCCCGCACCTGACCCACGACGCCGTCATCCATGCATGGTTGCGCAAAGCGGTTCGATCAAGCGTCTACGATCGGCTCCGTCAGGAACAACGCCGACAACGACGCGCTGAACGTCATGCCGAATATTCCGACACCTCAACCCCGCCCGTTGATGATGAACATCTCGCCTGGCTTCGCAACGAGATCGCGGACCTGGATCCGCAGGCCGCAGAACTGCTTCGCCTTCGCCATCATCTCGGCTGGACACTCCAGCGCATCGCCAACGCGCTCGGCCTCAGCCTCACCCAGACGCATCGCAAGCTGAATCAGACGACGCAGCATCTGCAGACCCGTGCACAGGAGACGTTTCCTGATGACTGACCAGAGACACCACGCCGACTCCATCGACACACGTCGCCAGTCGATGCTCGCTGAACTTCAGACGTCGATGGTCGCACTGCACATCAAGCGTCGACGCCGACGACGCGTCGTGCTTTCGTGCCTGATCCTCATCCTGTGTTCACCGGCACTGCTGCTCCTCCGCCAACCGACTTCACCGACGCCTGCCGCCCCGGGTGGGACGATCGCTCAGCAGCCTGAGGCGACCACGCCGGTGATGCCCGATCCACTGCCCGTGAAAACGCCAACATCGGCTCGCATCCTTGTTGACGCCGGCGCAACGACGTCGATCCCGATTACTGCGCGCACCACGACCTCGCGCATTGAGTCGGTGAGTGCGACAACGGTGTCTCGGATCACGAGTGTGTATGGCTCAGCGCGAGTCGTTCGCATTGATGATCGCGATCTGCTCGATGCGCTGGCCGCGATCGATCGACCTGCCGGCCTCGTCGAGATCAATGGCACCATGCGCCTGACGGTACCCGTCGCAGACAATCTGCTTGAGGTGGATGAACCAACCAGTCAGCGCCCCGTGACGCACACGCATGAAGCCTGAATGACAACACGCCACAGTGAGACCTGCGACGTGATCGTGTTATCGTTTCGTGGTTGGATGTGCATCACGCACAGTGCATGCGTGGCGGCGGCGGATCCGGAGCCATGGTGTCAACAGCCGGACAGCGCTGGTCGCGAACCGGTGCAAATTCATTCCGGAAGGGCTCAATGGTCCACGTTGAGACCGCGCCCGTCAGACCCGGGATGACACCTACCGACAGAAGAAAATCCACCGCGCGACAATTCGAGACGATGACCGTCAGGTCACGCTCATCCTCATCGCCCGGCGCACAACAATCATCCACACGTTTCTTCGGCGCCGGCGGACAACAGGAAGCGGTCGCTTCCGGTGCCGGCGCTTCGACATAGAACTTCACAAATGCTTTCGGGACCTCGACGCCGTTCGCCCGCGCCCACGCCAACTTCGCATCGACGGTCGCACACCGGCAGGTCGTCCAACATGTCTCGGCTGATTCACACGCACAGGCACAGCCCTCGCACGGAAATCGCTCGCCTGCCAGCCGTTGCAGCGCCTTCACAACGTAGCTCGAACTCGGCAGCAGCCCGGAGAAAACGACAAGGACGCAGATGGACAGCACGAGAGCGACCGCACGTCGTGAACGGCGGCGTGCCTTCCTACGCCTCGCGCTGTCGGAACGTCGACTCATGATGGTCCAGTCTACGACTCAGGCGTATTGACTCATACCCCAGACCGCCACGTTTACGAAGTTTGAATATGAAATCGGCCCGATTGGAAGTGCCGAACGCCAAACCGGCGAGCATCAGGCCCCGTGCGCATCCACGCCGGTCGCTTCACTTGGCGGACTGAACAGGTCCAGGATCACCGTCGTCTCGATCGCCTCTGCGGCGTGCGGCACGTTGCTCGGCAGATGAACAATGTCCCCGCCCACCGCATCGAGCACCGTCACGTCATTGCCTTCACCAATCGTGAAACGCATCACGCCGGATAAGAGCACGGCGAACTGTTCGTTCTCATGCGCGTGCGACGGCACGACGAAACCTGCATCAAGTGTCACATGCGAGATCATCATCTGTTCACCGATGATGCGCCGCCGCGCGATCTTCGCCATCGGATGATCGACCGTGCAATCATCCCACCGAATCACTTTCGCCTGCATCGTTGTCATGACTCACCACCTTCTGCCTCGTCGGCGCCTCGCACCCGACGGAACCGTACCACCATGATCGTTATCGCGAACGCAAAGAAGACGAGCCCGGCAAGCACGCCCCAGAACGTTCGCCCGGTGATGACGCCAATCAGCATCGCGCCACCGATCGCCACGGCAAAGCCGATCAGCAGGATGAGCAGCCGACCGCGACGCCATTCACGCTTGCCGTCTTTCCAGGCATCTTTGGTGTCATCGATCGCGACGAGGAGTTCCACCACATCGCAGAATCGTTCAATCACAGTCCACATGATGCAATTGTACCGGAGGACAAGACCAGACGATCATTTCGTGGTGCCAGCCGTTACTGCCCGGCACACACCGACGCACACGGTCCCCAGGCGTTGATGACGCTCAGAATCTCGTCGATGTTCACCTCGCCGTTGCCGAATGTTCCATCCGGATGCTGCGGCTCGAAGTCACGCGTGGAACCTGCATTCGCTCGTCCGAACGAACTGATGACCGCAGAGAGATCGACGATGTCGACCCTGCCGTCGGCAAAGCCGTACGGAAACGAATCGACCTCGGGTGACGCAACATCCTGCGGGCATCGGCACGAAACACCATCGCCGAGGTAGCTGCCGCCGAGGTTGCCGCAATCGTCAGGCTCCTCGATGGAACATGTCTCGTCCGGGAGACAACATGCGCCGATGACTGGCGGGCAGACAACGTCGTCGCAGCACGTACCGGGATGAAAGATGCCACCCAACCCAGCACACGTGCGAGGCTGAGGATCAATCTGTTCATCACATGGTGCATCCGTTATGCAGCACGCGCCAAAGAACTCTGGCGTGAGGTTGCACGGTATACCGCCACAGACGTCAAACGCGTTGCCACCACCACCGATGCGCGCTCTGAAGCCCGGAACAGCGTTGTCGTCCATGGTGAACTGGCCAAGCAGGACTCGATATCCCGTCGAACCGCCTGCGACCACGTCCTCACCCGCGTTCGGCGTGATGTCGAAGATGCCGCCCATCGTCTCGTTAAATAGTTCACCTGCGGCCCAACTCTTGAGCCACGGTCCATCCAGGACAATCGTGCCTCCCGATGTGGACTCGCTGCCATCGTGTCCGATGGTCAGCCAGGAGTCGTACGCCACCTCAGGGAAGAGTGTGTACACACTTGGATCCGGCGCATCGATGTCGGTACCCAGTGGCGTATTGAATGCCGGGCCGGATGGTGACGTACACGGCGCATCTCGCTTGAGGAATTGAATGGTGACGCTGTCATCTGGGTCCGCACCCAGAAACGCGACGGTGTCGTCCGGCGACTCGACGATGGCCCACATTCGGAACGTCTTCGTGCCCGGCGGCCGCGCATCAGGCACCAGATGAGCGGACTCCGTGTGAATCGACCCATCGGCAAAGACGAACCCGCTGGAGAAATCAACGATTGTGAACTCCACGCCGACGACCGCCGCATGCGCGGATGCACACATCAAAACGCTCGCCGCAGCGCCCATCGCTCGTCGCATTGTCAGGCCTTGAATCACTTCACTCTCCGAGCGTGAACCGTCAGACCATTATCGCTAAGCCGACGGAAATGCCTCGTATCGTGTTCACCCAGCAGGCATGAGTTTATTGAACCACAGCCTGCCGGCACAGGAAAGGCCAATCCTGCCGTTCTCCCATTGCTGAGAGCAGACAGCTGATGGCTGTCGGCTGTCTATGGACACTCACCAAGGCGCTTGATCAGCCAGCACATGATCTCAGCATACGAAATGCATAACGCCGACGGTTTAGTCGCATTCGCCAATGGCTCGCAGGACCATCATCAGATCTTCGATGTTCACCACATCATCTTCCGGAATCTTCGGCCCGGTGGCCGGCGCTTCGTTACAGCGACCAAACGTTCCGAATGCGTTGATGACCGCGATCACATCATCCACGTTGACGACGCCGTTGCCCAGGAGTGGCGCACAGTCACCCGGACACTGCGCCTCGACTTTGGCCCAATTGAAGAAGTACGCGCGCCCAGCAAAGTCTTCTGCGCCGTCATACCGATATGTTGCGCCAATTGCGCCATACGAATTGGCCGCCACTGGCCAGCCAAACCACCCGCCGAATTGACCTTCCGCAGCCGCGATCTTTGCGATCTCATCAAAGCTCTGGAGATCATAGACATAGGCTGCGCCCGAACCCGACAAGACTGTGTCGGCGTTGTAGGAACCAATGACGATACGATTCCCGTGCATTGAGAAACTGACGCCGAATCCATCTCGATCATCGCCATCCGAAGGGTTCAACTCACTGACTTCTTGCCCACTCGTCAAGTCGAAGAGCTTCACATTGCCCGGCTCGTCGTCCCCGACTTCACCGAATGTCGCACTGACACCAATCAGCTCACCAGAAACATCCACATCTGTACCAAATCGCTGATTCCACGTGGCATCCGGTGTCGTCAGCGAATGCAACAGGTCACCATTCCGTGCATCGAAAACATAGGCTGCGCCAACCTTCTCACGATTGCTAATAAACGCCCAGGGACTACCGACAACGCACGCCGATTCACTGATCGCCACTGACCATCCGAATCGACTTATGACGCGAGGATTCGGCGCAATGAATTGCTCAATCAGTTCACCTGTTTTCAGGTCATAGAGAAAAGCAGACCCGACCGGAATCTGATCGTCGTTTCGCCACGATGGCGCGCCAACGATCACTCGATCCCCATGGATGCCGACCGTGAACGCCTAGCCAGGAAAGAACGATCCATCTGCAGGTCGAAACTCGCGTAGCAACTCGCCCGAAGCGATATCAAAGACATACGCCGCACCTTCTCCGAAGTCAGCCGAACCATCCCAGTTCGCGCCGACAATAGCTCGGCCATCATGGACGTCGACACTGAATCCGAAGTTCACCATGTCATTCTCTGACGGCGATTCGATGAGGTGGCTGAACTCCAGTGTTCTGGCGTCGTAGACTGCGACCCATTCCGGAGAGAACACCCACGCCCCAACGACGATCCAATCATCGTCAGCACCGAGTGCATAGCCAAAGCCTCCGCCGTCCAATTCCTCCGGCGGAACGATGGCTGCCGTTTCGCGAACCACATCCGTGGCAGCGGCGCTATCGAGTGCACCGAGCGAGACTATTGCCACCACAACGATGACTGCGATCTTCATCTGCATGACCTACCCCTGTAAAGGACGCTTCAGTGTACGCCATCCGTCAATTTTCTCCGTCGCCCTCCCAGCCAACAGCCATAAGAAAACCGCAGCCCCGAAGGACTACCGCTGATTTCACAGTGCTGAGAGCTGACAGCTGATCGCTGACGGCTACCTCACGGACACTCCCCGAATGAGTTGATCACCGCTATGAGATCATCCACGTTCACAATGCCGTTTCCGGTTGGCAACGGCTCCACGTCGCACGCTGAGAACGTGTCGCCAAACGCGTTGATTACCGCGAGCAGGTCATCAATGTCGACGACGCCATCACCGCCATCCATGTTGCAGTCGCCCTGGCAATCACAGTCGTCTGGAATGCGGTTTCCGTTTAGATCTGTCGAGGCACGCTGACAGGCATCGAGAACGCCATCGTTGTTGCAGTCGTCGACCGTGCCATCAGCAAGCTCACATCCATCCGGCTCCCTATTGTCATTGCAATCTGCGAATGCCTCCTGGTTCTCAAACGCGCCCGCGTCGATCCGACAGAACGCCACTCGCGGCTGGCCAGCGAGGTCGACCGCATCAACCGTCAACTCAACCAACGGATCACCCGCATCGATGGCGGGTGAACCCGGCATGAGGCGATAGTCATCATCCAGTTT